>CAZWYE010000046.1:0-11397 GCA_964637895.1 uncultured Campylobacter sp.
GAGGAATTCTTAAAGCATAAAAGTGAAAAGCTATGATAGAAAGTATCACTATAGGAAGCAAACACACATGAAGCATAAAAAATCGCGTCAAAGTAGGATCTGAAACTGCGTAATCGCCACGAATCCAAATGACAAGCTCCGGTCCTATTAAAGGAATTCCGCCAAAAAGATTAGTAATAACTTGTGCCGCCCAATAACTCATCTGTCCCCAAGGAAGCATATATCCACTAAAAGCCTCTGCTGAAAACACCACAAATAAGAGCATACCGCTTATCCAAATCATCTCGCGCCCTTTTTTGTAGGAGCCGTAATAAATTCCTGTAAACATATGAATATAAATGATCAAAAATACCACAGAAGCCGCAACGCCGTGCATATGACGCCAAAGCCAACCATACTCAACCTCTTGCATAATAGTCTTATTAACACTATCAAAAGCCAAAGCAGTATCAGGCTTATAATACATCACAAGTAAAAGCCCGGTGAAAAATAAAATCGCAAAAAGAGTGGTTAAAATAACACCCATAGCCCATAAAAAGTTGATTTGTTTTGGTATCCAGTATTTATTCATCATCACATCAAAGAATTTACGCACTGCAAGTCTTTGATCGAGCCAATCTACGATACCTTCAGCCTTTCTAATCTCTGCCATTTTACACCTCCGCTATCATTTTTTGATACTCCGGACCTTCCTCGCCTAAAACAAGTTTCGTTCCTTCTATTTTAAAAGGAGGTATTTCAAGAGGTTTAGGAGGTGGTCCAAAGACATTGATTCCGCTCGTGTTAAATTCGCCTCCGTGACAGGCACATTTAAACAAATTTTCGCTTGGCACATAAGCTGGAATACAACCTAAATGCGTGCAAAGTCCTATTACAACGGTGTATGTGGCATTATCTACCACGACATCGCGTTTTTCGTCTTTAGGCATATTCGTATCTTTTTTGAGTATAAAGATAGGTTTTTTACGCCATTCTATCGTTCTTAGCTCTCCATCTTGCATAGGACTTAAATCCACCGTGGTAAAACCTGCAGCTTTAACGCTTGGAAGCGGGTCCCAAGTCTTTTTAAAGCCCACAAGCGAGAAAACCCCACCCACAGCAGCCACAGCCCCAAACGCAAAGCCTAAAAAACTTCGTCTATTTTCAGAGACAGCCATAGCTTTTCCTTTCTAAAATGTAAATTTACAAACTCATATTTTACCTAAGATAAATAAAATTATTCTTTAAATTTAAATTATTTATTAATTTACGCAAAGAAGTCCAAAAATAGCACTTAAAAGCACGGTAAAAGTAATTGAAAGCCCAAATTTCGTATATTGCCAAAAAGAAATTTTAACGCCTTTTAAAGCAAGAATTTCAAGCCAAAGCAAGGTCGCTAAAGAGCCTATAGGAGTGAGTTTAGGACCTATATTTACACCCAAAAGATGTGCATAAATCATTGAGTGTTCAAAAGAATAGGCTTTAAAATAATCATTTAAAGCCAAATCACCGATTAAGGCCATAGGAAGGTTATTAAAAAGCGAGGAGCCTAAGGCAGAAAGCAAGGAAATGCCGAAAATTCCTAAGCTTTTTTCTTGCATTAAAAAGGTGTAAATTTTTAGCAAAAACTCTGCAAGTCCGGCTTTATAAAGCGAAAAAAACACCAAATAAAGCCCGAAGCTAAAAAGTAAAACGCCCCAAGGTGCGTTTTTAAAAATTCTAACACCTTGCTTAGGTCTTAAAACACTAAGTATACTCCAAAAGCTAAAAGCCCCACCTAAAATCACAAGTCCTTTACTCAAATCAAAGCTTAAAGATATAAAAAAAATCAAAGTAAAAAAAGCAAGAAAAATCACACAAAAAATAAAGAGAGTCTTTGAAATTTCGTTTTTATAAACAAAGTCAAATTCAAGTTTCTTAGGTAAAACCTTTCTAAAAATCACACAAATCATTATAAAAGTGGAGAAAAAAACAAAAATGCTTGGCACAAGCATAGTTTTTGCAAAGCTTAAAAATTCAAGGTTGAAAAAATTTGCGGTGATGATATTGGTTAAGTTTGAAACCACGAACAAATTAGAACCCGCGTCGCACAAAAAAGACAAAGCAAGTAAAAAAGCTATCAAAATAGCCTTAGAATTCTCCGCTTTAAGCGTGGAAAAAAGGGCTATTACAATGGGCGTTATGATTAAAATCGCCCCGTCGTTTGCAAAAAAACTTGAAAGAAAAAAAACGAAAACCAGCATAAAAAACATTAATTTTTTCGTGTGAATTTCCCTGCCGTTTTTTTTTTTTTTGAAAATTCCAAAATTTTAAACGCTAAAAAATCAAAAAAACCCAAAGCTTCAAGGCTAAAAGAAAGCAAAATAAGCCCTATTAATGCTAAAGAACTATCCCAAATAAGCCCGAAAATAAATTTAGCATCTTCAAAATCCACAAGTTTTAAAACAAAAGCTAAAAAAGCCACTATGCTCGTATATATCCAAAGTGGAAGCCTCAAAGGTCGCCAAAAAAGCAAAATAAGCGTGGCTAAAGAAAGCACTAAAGCAGACATTTAAGGCTTTTTCTTTTGCATTTTGATATAAATTTGCAAAATATCCAAAGCAGCAGGCGTGATTCCGCTGATTTTACTTGCAGCAAAAAGGGTGGCTGGTTTGAAAAATTCGAGCTTTTCAACGACTTCATTACTCAAACCGCTCACGCTTTTAAAATCGAAATTTTCAGGAATTTTAAGCTCACTAAGGCTTTTAAGCCTCTCAACCGAAGCCTTTTGCATACAAATATAATGATAATATTTCGCCTCGTTTAAAATTTCGCTCAAAGAATAAGAGTCCATATTTTCAAACATAAAATCAAGTTTTCTAAGCTTTTCTAAGTTAAAACTTGATCTTGCAACAAGTTTTTGCAAAGAAATTATAGAAGAAATTTTCTCTTCATTTAAATCCTTTAAAAATGCGTTGTTTTCGGCGTTTGGAGTGAGTTCTTTAGAAAGTAAGAAGTCTAAGCCTTTTTTTAAATTTGAAGCGATATTTTTTATAAACTCGTAATCTTTTTGTGCTAAAAGTCCAAATTTAAAGCCGTATTTTCCAAGCCTAAGTATAGCATTTTCTTCTCTTAAAAGCAGTCTAAATTCCGCCCTTGAAGTAAAAATTCTATAAGGTTCTTTCGTGCCTTTAGTTACTAAATCATCGATTAAAACGCCTATATAAGCCTCGTCTCGTCTTAAAATAAAAGCCTCTTCACCCTCTAAAGCCAAAACCGCATTAACCCCTGCCATAAAGCCCTGTGCAGCAGCTTCTTCATAACCTGTGGTGCCATTAATCTGCCCCGCGCAATAAAGCCCTTTAATTTTCTTAGTCTCTAAGCTGTGTTTAAGCTCTGTAGGCTCGATATAATCATACTCGATTGCATAGCCAAAGCGCGTGATTTTAGCATTTTCAAAGCCTTTAATAGTCTTTAACATAGCAATTTGCACCTCGTAAGGCAAAGAGGTTGAAAAGCCGTTTATGTAGTATTCTGTCGCTGCTTTAGTTTGAGGTTCTATGAAAAGATGATGGGATTCTTTATCACTAAAACGGTTAATCTTATCTTCAATAGAAGGGCAATATCTTGGTCCCACGCCCTCAATCTGTCCCGTAAAAAGCGGTGCTCTGTAAAAATTCGCCCTTATAAGTTCGTGCGTTTTTGCGTTCGTTCTTGCGATATAGCAAGGCAGTTGAGTGGGATTAAAATTTTGCGTTCTAAAGCTAAAAGGCTTAGGATTTTCATCTCCGTTTTGAAGTTCTAAAACGCTAAAATCAATGCTTTTTGCATTCACTCTAGGACAAGTTCCGGTCTTTAATCTTCCCACTTTAAAGCCCAAATTCCGCAAAGCAGTGCCTAATTCATTAGAGCTAAATTCTCCAACTCTTCCGGCTTTAAGCTTGTTTTCGCCTATGTGAATAAGCCCGTTTAAAAAAGTTCCTGTGGTAAGAATGATTTTTTTAGCAAAATAGCTATTGTTTAAATTTGTTCTAACGCCTTTTATTTCGTCATTTTCAAGGATAAGGTCTAAAACTTGCTCTTGAGAAATTTCTAAATTTGGCAAACGCAAAAGCTTGTTTCTAGCACAAATTCTATAAAGGTCCATATCAATTTGTGCCCTGCTTCCACGAACGGCTACACCTTTGCTTTCATTAAGCACTCTAAATTGAATCCCAGCCTCATCGGTAAGTTCGCCCATAAATCCGCCCATAGCATCAAGCTCTTTTACCAAATGCCCTTTGGCAAGTCCTCCTATAGCCGGATTGCAACTTGGAGTGCCGATTTGCTCGATTAAAGTCGTTAAAAGCAAGGTTTTTTTACCCATTCTCGCACACGCACCACTTGCCTCAATGCCTGCGTGTCCTCCGCCTATAACGATAATATCAAGCATTTTATTTTTTCAATCTAGCTAGAATTTCCGCACTTTTTGCTTCAAGGGCTTTTATGTCTTTTACTATGCTCTCATAAGTCTTTTCATCGATATAAGAAACGCTTGATTCTTTAATGGCTTTTCTTGCGTTTTCTTTGATAAATTCTTTTGCTTCTTTAATAGCGTTTTCGTCTGTGTTTTCATCAAATAAATCGCTTGAAAGCTCTTCGCTAGTAAGATTTGAAAGCGTATCCGTGCTATCAAGATCAAATTCTTTCGCTCCGTTTAGGTTAAGATAAATATTCGATTTATAAAGTATATGATCGATCTTAATCACCGATACAAGAAGCTTTTTTGCAAAATTTGTAAATTCATCACCCAAAGCAAAAGCACTTTCCTCTAAAAATTTAAACGATTCTGAAAATTTGTTAATCCTTGCTTCGGATTGGCTGACTATGTCAAAAACTTGTTCGCTATTGCTTTGGATATTGTCAAAATCTTGCTGCATAGTTTGAATGGCTATGGAAATTTCGCTCGTGGATTTTTGCGTCCTTTCTGCAAGCTGTCTTACCTCATCGGCAACCACCGCAAAGCCGCGTCCGTGTTCTCCTGCACGGGCTGCTTCAATGGCTGCGTTTAAAGCTAACAAATTCGTTTGTTCTGCTATATCGCGTATGACGCTAACGACGGAGGTGATATTTTGAGAATTGCACGCAAAAGTTTGGATAATGCCTTGATTTAAATTCGCAAGTTCCATTAAATCACTCGCCGCATTTTGTAAAGAAGAAACCTCACTACTATTAGCTTGAGCAGTTTGAGAAATGTTATGAGCTACTTTATGGACTTTTTTCATAGTATTGACATTATTATTAAGAGAAGAGGAAATTTCGCTGAGGTCTTTGTTTTGATTACCCAAGCTTAAATCCATCAAGGTTCTTGAAAGTGCGTTTTTAAAGCTTGATTTTGCTGTATTTTCTATGTTTGTAAGGGCTTTGTTGATAAATTCTATATTATGAGAAAAAATGCCTTTTAAACCCTGCGGCAAAGCCTTTCTGTAAAACTCACCCTTACCAGAACAAGCAATGGAGGTATTAATCTCTCTTAAATAAGCCTCAAGTCCATCCATGGTGTTGTTAAGATTGTTTGAAATTTCGGCAAGTTTGGCACTTTTTGTTTTGATAAAGATTATCCTGCCGTCAAAATTTCCCTCTTTAATCTCCTTAGAAAGCACCAAAAGCTTATCTATCATAACTTGTTCGTCTTTAAAAAACACAAAAGCCAAAACAAGCGTTAAAACAAGCAAAGCAAAGCACAAAACCGCAACAAAAGTATTAATAAACACACCAAAAATTCCAGCAAAACAAAGTATTAAAGCTAAAATAAACAAATTTTTCATCATCTTTTCACCAAATTTAACTCTCTTGCAGACTTAAAACAAGCTCGTTATAGCCCATATTATAGGAAGCTACGACCTGCATTAAGGTTTCAACACCAAGCTTCATTCCGCCCTCTTTTTCTTTCTCAAGCAAGGTTTTATAAAGGCTTTCTATAAGAGGCAAGGCTTTGCGGTTAGGATAACGACGCACGGAATAATAATTTATAATCTTACCATTCTCATCAAAACTCGCCGTAATATTAGCAAAAACCCAGTAAAAATTCCCGCTTTTATCTTTGTTTTTCACAAAAGCAAAAATCTCCTTACCCTGCGTGACAGTATCCCACAAGCACTTAAAAACAGTTCTTGGCATATCTTTATGACGCACGATATTATGCGGTTTGTATAGAATTTCCTCCATTTTATAACCTGCATACTTTAAAAAATCCGCGTTAGCATAGATTATACTGCCTTTTAAATCGGTTTTAGAAGTAATTAATACATCTTCTTGTAAGATTATTTCCTTCATTGACTTAAACACCAACCCTTCTTATAATAAATTGTAAATTAAGACTGAAATTATACATTATTTATCTTAAAATTCAAAAAAAAAAAAAATAAATTTTAGCTTAAAATAAACTTTTTAGCTTGAAAACTTTTGCCATAGAAAGTATTGAAAATATTTTATTACCGGAAAACATAAACACCCTTTTTTAAACCGAGTTTAATTTTAAATTGAGCTTATTTTAAAAGGCTAGAATTCTAGTCTTTTGGATTATGATAAAAACGCTTCTAATGCCTTTTTATCATAGTACATACCGCTCTTTCTGGTAATTTTTCTAAGATAAAATCAACCACAAAACCTTTCACTGGTTTTAAAATGTCTTTACTATTACAATAAGATTTTACAAGCTATATTACATAATTAAGGTCTATTTTATTCGCAATTATATCGTCCCATTTTTCGTAAAGACATTTGCTATAAAGCTCACCCATAGCCTTAGTTGCACTAAAAGATACGCAAGAGTTTATAATCCCGCAAATTATGCTTCCAACTCCGTGTATAAATTTAATCACACTTGCTAACCCAGTTCTTACAGCCATTGTAGTTCCAAACATTGTGGCTAAAGCCAAAGTAAATTTTATCACTTTTTTTATATCAAGTTTAAATCCATAAAGATTACTGATACGAAATATAATAGCACCTTAAACCATAAAAATATAAATAGCATCAGCAAAAGGGGTAGCACCTGCAGTAATGACATAAAGAAATTTCAAATGTTTCATCGAATTTAGCAAAATCTTTGAAATTTTCCTAGACCAAATCTATAAATTTCTTCTCATCGAGATTCTCAAGCTTTTCCAAATCCATAAGAATTTCACCATTATTTTTATATCTATATGCTATCCTTAAAATAGCTCAGTTATACCACTGCACTTGTCAAGTAAATTTTAAAAACTTTTCAAAAAATTATAAAGTATTTTCATTAATCCTTTTTTGTTTTTATCACTCCTACAAGATGGACACAAAATCACTCGCGCTCAAACAATCGCTCTTTGGCTTACAAAAAAAGGTGCAACCGCATTTTATGCAATTTGTCATTCTAAGTTTAGGCTTAATCATTTTTAACTCCCTCTAAGCTACTTAAAGTTTCCTTAATCTTGCTTGTAGCCTCCTCAAATTTGCCTAGAGGTGTAAGCAATTATATATGCGTACTAATCGCCTCAAGGTTTTCATAATAAAGTTCGCTCCACTCATCAAGGCTTAGAAAATCATACATATATTCTAGCCTCTCACTAATAATTTCGTCTAATTCTTTTAACCTTTCTTCTTGGGATAGAAACTTCGTTTTCTTTGTTTCTTTTGTTTTCTAAATTCTTTTAATCATTGATTTTGAGGATTTTTTAACCCCGTATCCAAGTATTCCTAAAACCTCTGCCGTAATAGCAATCTTAATAATAGTCTTTAATAAAGACATTCTAACTCCTTTTGTTTGAAATAATGAACAATCATACAAAAGCAAAACAACAGCTTGTGTAGTAAATTTTATAAAATGCATTTTTTTAAATTTATTTTCCATAAAATTTAACTTTATATAATGCAAAAAAAGGATAAAAATGCGTTTATTTTGCTTAATGCTTGTTTTGCTTTACTTAAATGCGGGTGAGTTTGAGGAGAATTTGGAATTACGCAACGATTTTGAAGAGGATTTAAAGGAAAAAAGTAAGCAGAATTTAGAGAAAGAATATTTTAATATTTTTGGCACGACTATGCTAAAATCAAATCCGGACTCAAATAACCTTAGCCTAGAAAACTCAAGTTCAATTTTCGAGGGAAAGTCGAATTCTTTAATGTTTCAAAAACAAAGCATTTTAGGTGAAAACAGCCAAGAATACGAGGGTGCTTTGCTTTATCGTTATAATAAAAACGACTTTAATCTAGGGCTTAGTAGCACTATGAGTATGAGTGCTGCAAGGGCGAATTTGGGAGGCGAATTTGAGTATAGGGACTTTTTTAGGGCTTATACGCGTTATGCACAAGATGAGGCGGATTATTTGGAACAAAATTGGGGCTTTGCGTTTTTGAATTTTAATTTTGATTTAAGCAAGGATTATCAAGGACAAAATTATAAATTCATTTACAAGCCTTATGGAAACGCCTTTAGAATAAATTTTACCCACAGAAATTTCAACGAAAATTTCGATTCAAATTCTATTTTATTCGGCTTTGATTTTAATTTTAGAGAGGATTTTTCTAAGCAATTTTTCAGAAAAGATTTTCAAAATATTTACGATTTTTTAAAATAAATTTAAATATATCTTAAAAAACAATTTAAAAACAGGATTAAAAAACTCAAACGCCCTTAAAAAAGCAAAATAAAAAATAAATCTAAACCAAAGCTAAATCAAACTCATAAAAAGTCTAGAAACGCCGCTAAAACACACAAAACAAACAAGAAAAATTTAAACGCAAAAATTAAGCCAAATTTAAAATATAAGTTTTTAAGCAAACTTAACAGGGCTTATGATTATTTAGAATTTGCCTCTAGTATTTGCACAGAAACGCTTCATCACATTAGTAACCATTCGGTTCTTTTTCAACTCTAATTTTACCATTTTTAACATATTTCCAAAGTGTTACCCTGCTAATTTTTAGAATTTTTAAAACTTCGTTTGATTTCATTTTGTTTTTCTCGTGGTATCTTGTTTCAATAAATCATTTAAAATATTTTTTAATTCATCTTTTGAAATCTTATTCTCTGCTAATTCAACGACTATTTTTTCCATTTTTATAAAATAATCATCGCCCAAATTTAAACCATTTAACACTGCAAAGCGTTCGGCTAAATATATAGCACTTCGTTTATTTCCATCTAAAAAAGGTGGAATTTCACACAAGCAAATATTAAATGACATATTTTATCGCATAGCGTTGAATAAAAATCATCGTTTTAAATTTGATTTAATGCGGAGTCTAAATAGCCTATTTGTGTTTGATTGAACCCTTTTAAACCTCCTATTTTATCGATAATATCATCGTGTAATTTTATCGCAAAATCTATCCCAAAATACTGCAATTATTTATCTTTTAATCTTAGAAAAACTTCGCGAATTTTTGGCTTTTTTAATTTTTTAAGCCCGTCTTGTCTTAATTGTTCTAGCTTTTCTTTTGAAGCAATTTTTACTTTTTGATTTTTCTGATTTAAATTCTTATCTTGCATTTTTAATCGCCCCCTGATTTTAATATATTATTGTATACATTATATGTTTTTAAATAGCTTAAAAAGAAAAGTTAATAATATCAAGTTTTAAAGTTTTAAATTTTCACTTTGGATTTGATTCGCCTTATAATGATTTAAGATTATTTTTAGATACAGACATTTTAAAACGAAAAAGAATAAGCACGAAATAATATCTTAAAAGGCGAGGACGCAGAGTATTATCAAAGAGAGCTTGAAGCTTTAAACGAATATGAAAACTACGCGCCGGAGGTTAAAAGATACAGATATGTTAAAGAAGTTCAAGAACCTTATTAAAAGAGCTTTACAAACAATTTAAAGAGAAATTCTTTAAAGATAAATTCGAACCGATTAAGGAGCTAGAACACGACGCAATAAACGCAAATTTAAAAGCCGAAGCTAAAAACACAGACAAGGCTTTAAACGAAAATTTAAACACTCAAGCAAATTCTAAAAAATAAAATTTAAACGAAGCGAAGCTAAACGAAGCGGAATCAAAAGAGCCTTTTGGTGTGAATTTTAGCGAGTTTTACCATAAAGGAAGCGAGGCAGTTTCTAAGCTTTTAAAAGAAAAACAAGGACAGGTTAAGGGTGCATTTTTTAGAGAGGACTTGGGCGATATAGATTTAGTTTGTGGCGAGGTTAGTAAAAATCAAAAAGGCGAAATTCAAGGATATGGACTTGCTAAGATTTTGCAAAAGCACAGCGAGGATTTTAGCGAATTTGGAAAAGGCGAACAATGCTTAATTAATGGAATTGATGAGATTGTTAAAAATGGTAAATTAATCGACGATAGAGGCATAAAAACAATTATTTTAAAAAAAGATAGCGGAATTTATCGTGTATGGCTAACGAAAGGTTGGTATAACAAAGGCGATAATCAATGGATAATAACTGCTTATAAAGTAGATAAGTCACCTCGTGCTGATTCTCTACCAAGCAACGAGATTGCTAAGGGCGATGTGGCTAATCTACGCCCTAACGACTTAGATGAGATTTTTAACACAAATTTAAACAAAAATCAAGAGCCTTTAAAGCCTTTTGAAAAGGATTTTAAAGAGCTTTTAAATGAACATTTTAAAGACGAAGCTAACAAGGAAATTAAAAGCGAAAAGATTTTTAATGATTTAAAAACCGAGTTTAATAAAGGTATTGAAATTTTTAAAAATAATGTAAAAACCTACAAAAACGAAAAAGGCAAGATTAAAAGAGAATTGGATGATAATTTTTTGCAAAATTATTATAATAATATCGCTCTTAATTTAAAAGAAGAAAGAACGAAATTATAAGCGAAAAATTAGACAATTTTAAGACTTTAAGTCTTAGTAAAAATAACAAAAACGAGATTTTAAAAGAAGCTTTTGACGAAGTGAAAAAACGCACTATTAATGAGATTGAAAAAACCCGAAAAACTACGAAAAATATAACATTAATGCAATGCTTGAATGGATACAAACCGCGATAAAAAACAAAAAAGAAAATTTTAAGGATTTAACTCAAGCACAAATAGCACAGATAGACAAAAAGTATTTAAATCTTATAGAGCAAAGCAAATTAAGCGACTTTTTAGATTTTCAAAAAAGCTTAAAAAATTTAAGTGAGGAATTAGACAAAGTCGATTTAGTGAAGCGGAAAGTTTAGAAACTTTAGAATTTATTAATTATGGACTTGCTTATGTGGCTAAAGGCGAGAAAGAAAACCATAATTTAAATTATCTTAAACAAAAAAGTCAAGTGCAAAACTTTTTTATAAAAGCTCTTAAAAAAGATAAAGAATTTTATAATAGCATTGAAAACAAAGAGCTTTTAAATAAGATATCTTTTGATGAAAAATATTTTAACGAAAAACTACCAGAACTATAAGAAATTTCAAGCATTTTTCACCTTTAAAAAAGCTAGTTTTTTTTAAAGGTC
>CAZWYE010000047.1:0-11219 GCA_964637895.1 uncultured Campylobacter sp.
CCATATGAGCTAAAATAAGTGCTATAGTTTGTGGGTGTTCTTTGGTGATAAAGTCTGCAAGTTGTTGAGGTTTGATTTGACCTAGATAAGCGAAATTCTCGTTATTTTCCATACTCTTGGTGAGTTTTTCTAAAATTTTATTCGCAATTTCTGGTCCGAAGGTTCTAAAGAGTATTTCTTTAGCGTATTCTAAGCCGCCACTTTTTATGTATTGATTAGACTGAAGCAGAGTGTAAAATTCCTCTAAAACCGCAGTAGCAATGGCTCTATCGACATTTTTTGCCATAGCGATATAACGCGAAATTTCAGTGATAATATCAATCTCCATATGAGAAAACACCGAAGTAGTCGCATCTTCACCAAGCTGGATTAGAAAAATCGCAACCTTTTCAGGTATAGAAAGGTCATCATAAACCATTTTTTGTTCTTCATTAAGCTTAATCATCTATATATCCTTGTTTTCGTTAAAATCCGAGTCATTTTGGATGAGATTTTGAAGCAAAGCCGCAATCTCCTCACTTTTATCCGATACTAAGGTGCGTAATTTTTCAAGCAAAAGATCGTATTGAATAGAATCTTCGTTGAAATTATCACCAAAACCAAGCTGTTCCTCGACCTTTTTTCTTGCAGCATTGAATTTCTCCAAAGCATCTTCTGCATCATCGATTAGTGCGCCCGGACCTTGTTGCTCCTCCTCTGCAGCAGCTACATCTTCAAGCATCTTGCGCGTGAAAGGCTCGATGACTTTTTTATAGAAAATGAAGAGTAAAACCGCAGCGATAACATACTTAACAGGCGGTATAAAAGTCTCTATAAAGCGATTATAAAAGGTCTTAACCTTGCTTTCAACCTTGATAGTTTCGTGGTGGAAAGGTAAATTTTGCACCACAACGCTATCGCCTCTTTGAGCGTCGAAATTTATCGTGCTTTTAACGATGTTTTCAACCGCTCTTAATTGCTCCTCGCTTAAAGGAACATACTCATTTTGCACATTCCCGTCCGCATCGACATTTTCTTGGTATTTGCCATCTATTGCAACCGCGGCCGAAGTTCTTAAAATCACGCCGAATTGTTTTTTTGTGTTGGTTATGGTTTTTGAAAGCTCGTTATTTGTTGTAACTTGGTTTTTTTCATAAGATTCTACTTGTCCGTTATTATCAAGCCCCTCAACCGGACCTATGTTTGAAACGGCTCCGGGAACACCTTGAATTTCGGGGTCTTTCCTGCCTTGTCTTTTTTCCTCTAAGGTTTGTTCGCTTCTTATGATAGGATTTGGATCGAAAGTCTCACTTTGCGATTCTTGCTTAGAAAAGTCAAAATCAGCATTCACATTCACCTGCACCTTGTCCCTGCCTCCTGCAAAAGGAGCGATAGCACTGATGATTTTTTCCTCTAAATCCCTTTCATAATCTCTTTTGTATTTGATTTGAGCGGTGATAATGTCTATATCGTAGGCTTCTTGCTCATCAAGAGGCACTCCGTTTTGATCGGTTATGCTTACATTTTCCTTATTAAGCCTTGCTACGGCTGAAGAAACTATATTTTTAATGCCATCAATTTGCTTTCTAGTAAGTTTCAAGCCCTCTTTGATATTTAAAACCACAGAAGCAGTTGGCGGAACTTGCCTTTCTGTAAAAACGCTTTCTTTAGGAAAAGCAATATGCACTTTCGCACTTCGTATAGGCTCTAAGGTCTCAATAGTCCTTGCAAGCTCACCCTCTATAGCCCTTTGCTTTTTTATCCTTTGTTCCTCGCTTGTTGCTCCAAAGGCTTGTTGGTCAAAAATTTCAAAACCGACTCGATTATCCTTAATAAGCCCTTCTGAAGCAATAAACATTCTTTGCCTAAGAACCTGATCTTGTGGAACTAAAATCGTCGTTTCATCTTGCAATCTGTAAGGAATTCTATTTTGCTCTAAATTCGTAACAATAGCCGCTGAGGAAGCAGGACTTACATTTTCAACCAAAATAGCATAACCATCGCCGCCAACTCCGCCGCTATTACGATACAAGGTGAGAAAGACCAAAAATCCCACCACAACGACGATAGAAGCCGCAATCACTATGCGTTGCTTACGCGTTAAATTTTGATACAGCTGCCCCACTTGAAGCAACATATTTTTAAAATCCATCTAAATTCTAGCCCTTCAAAATTTGCGAAAATTCCTCGAAAAACCTCGTATTTTCGTAGGCTTTTCCTATGGTGATACGCACAGCGTTTAGACCATAACTTTTTAAATTTCTTATTATTATACCTTTTTTAAGCAATTTTTCAGACAATTCTGTGCTATTTTTTTCATTAAAAAAATAAGTGATGAAATTCGTATAGCTTCGAATGTATTTTAAACCCTGTTTTTTAGCGAATTTTTCGTATCTTTTCATTTCTTTAAAATTATTTTTCAAGCTTTTTTCTACAAATTTTTCATCATCTAAAGCAGTTAAAGCTGCTTTTAGGGCTAAAATGCTTACATTAAAAGGTGCTCTAAGCTTGTAAAAAGCCTTTATAAGCGACTCGTTTGCTATGCCATAGCCTATTCTTAAACCTCCTAAAGCATAAAGCTTAGAAAAAGTGCCTAAATAAAGCACATTGCTAAATTCTTTAATCAATTCTTTAGGCTCTAAATGTTTGTTTTTATCCTTAAAACTCGCAAATTCATTATAAGCACAATCAAGCACAACCATACAATCCTCATCAACGCCCCTTATAAATTCTTTCACCTCTTTTGCGTCTAAACACTCGCCTAAAGGATTGTTAGGAAGGCACAAAAAAATCATTTTAATCTCATCTTTATGAGCCTCGTAAATGCTTTTAAATTCTTTTAAATCGTGTTCTAAACTCTTTGTTTTATAGCATTTTGCTCCGCATTGTTTGGCATAAATTTCATACATAGCAAAGGTTGCACCACACTGAAGAAAAGCGTTTTTAGCGTTAAGCTTTGAATGCACGGCAAATTCTATCACTTGATCGCTTCCTGCACCTATGATAAGTTCGCTTTCTTTTATGCTAAATTTCCTACTAAGCCTTTGTTTAAGTTCGCTCATACTATCATCCGGATAAAGATGAGCCTTGTTTGCGTAGTGTTTGAGCGTTTTAATGACTTTTGGAGAAGTTCCAAGCGGATTTTCGTTGCTTGCAAGTTTTATCACTTCTTTAAGCTTAAATTCCTTTGCGATAAGCTCTATGTCTTTTCCTGGTTCGTAGTTTGAAAGTTTATTTAAAATTTCGTTAAATTGCATTTTCTCTCCTAAATTAATTCTTAAGCCTCTTTTTCTGCACTCAAATAAGAACCTAGCCAGATAATCTCACCAGCGTTCTTTAAAGCCCTTTTGACATTTTCATCATCAATATGCCCTTCAAAATCTATATAAAAACTATGCATAAATTCTCTTGCTTTTATAGGGCGCGATTCTAGTTTAGTAAGGTTGATATTTTCTTTTTTAAACTGCTCTAATAAATCGCTTAAGCTTCCTGGTTTGTGCGCGGCGTGTGCAAGAATCGAGGTTTTGCAGCCGGGCATTTTGGGATTTTTAATATCGCTTAATATTAAAAATCTCGTGCGGTTTGCAAGATTATCTTCGATTTTGTTAAACAAAATAGGCACATTATAAAGCTTAGCAGCAATCTTAGAGCAAATGGCTGCGGATTGAAAGTCTTGTGAGGCAAGATAAGCCGCGTTTGCTGTAGATTTTGAAGGCACAAATTCAACTCCTAATAAATTATGACTTTCTAAAAAACGGCGGCATTGATTATAGCCTTGAGGGTGGGAATAAATGCGTTTAAGCTCTTTTAAATTCTCATTCATTCCTACAAAAGAATGATGAATGTCCATATAAAGCTCGGCAAAGATCTTAAGCTCGGTGTATTTTCCAAGACAATCAAGCGTGATTCCTACAGCACCTTCTGTATTGTTTTCTATGGGAACGACTCCGTATTTTGCTTCTTTATTGATAAGTTCTTTAAAGACATCTTCAATGCTTGCTAAAGCCGTGTAACGACTCATCGCTCCAAAACGACTCCTTGCTGCTTGATGCGTGTAAGTTCCCTCAGGTCCAAAATACGCCACGCTTTGAGGCATTTCTAAATTCCTAGAAACGGCAAAAATTTCTTGGTAAATCGCTTCGATAGCGTTTTGATTCAAAAGTCCTTTGCTTAAATTTTTAAGGCGAGTTATTATAGCTCTTTCTCTTTCAGGGCGGTAAATTGTTCCGCCTGAATTTTTCTTAAGCTCTCCTACTTCTTTGACATAATTCATTCTTTCATTAAGTAACATTAAAATTTTATCATCGACTGCATCGATTTTTGTTCTTAAGTCTTCTAAATTTTGCACGAAAACTCCTTTTTAAGCTCTAAAATGCTTCTATAAACTGCGTTTAAAATGCTAGTATCTAAGCCTTTAACGCTAGAAATTTTACCGCTTAAAACCAAAACGCAGTTCATATTTAATTCTTTTGCTTTAAGCAAATCGCCCTTAAAATCATCGCTGATTATGGTTATATCTTTAAATTCTAAACTCGGCTCTTGCTTTTTTATCAAAGATAAAGCTTGTTTGTAAAAAGCAAAACTAGGTTTTCCAACGACTTCATACTCGCAATGCGTCGCGTTTTTAATCATAGCCATAATGCTTCCAACGCCCGGATAAAGCCGTCCGTCTTTTTTATAAATGCTCGTTTCGTGCATAGCAATAAGCCTTACGCCATTTTGTGCAAATTCTATCATAGAGGCAAAGTCTTTAAAATTAAAATTATCATAACTTGCCACAAGCACAGCCTCAGGCTTAGTAAAATCAAGTTCATAACCTAAAAGTTCTAAACTTTGCAAAAACTCCACAGAGCCGTAAGCTACGACCTTGCAAGGCTCTAAAATAGACTTAAAAACACAAAAAGGATCCAAATACGCGTCTTTTTTGATTGCAAGTCCTTTTTTTCTAAGATCTTCAAGGAAATTTAGCTTTTTGGTGTTGTTTGTAATGATGACATAAGGGATATTTTTGGAATTTAAAAGCTCTAAAAAATCCTTTGCTCCCTCAATCAAACTCTTATCTTTATCGCTTAGTAAGGTTCCTTGCACATCTAAAAAAAACATTCTTTTTCCTTGAAAAATATGAAAAAGAAGTTTAACATAATTTTATAAAAATTTTATTTAGACCAGCATTTTAAACATTTTAATTAAAAAAGTATCGTGCCAATAAGCCTCCTTGATAAATATTAAGACCAGAAGAATAATGTTTATAGGTGCTTTGTATATTTAATTTAAAATTATCTTTTTTAAAAATTTCTGCTCCTAAGTGTAAACTAAAAATGTCACTGTATTCGTTAGAATAGCGAAGTTTTTTATTAGAATCAAACTCAAAAAAGATACTTTTATGAGTTTGATAAAGCTTATTTTCGTGTTGTGCCCTTAAATAATAAAACATAGAATCAAGCTCATATCTAAACTCAGCACCCAAACTTAAAGCTAAAAGATAATGGGTATAGCCCTTAGAATAAAGTTCTAAACCTCCATTTTCTGTAAAACTATCTTGTTTATCTAAATAATTCTCAAACCCAATAAAGGGCTTAAAAGAAAGTTTTTCCACAAAACGGTAGCCTATATTTGCTCCAAGATTAAGCTGATATGTGTTAAAATCTGCATTGGAAGCCTGAAATATTGAGGTGGTATAAGTTCTCGAAACTCAAAATTTCCAAGTAAAATATTCGCCTTCAATTCGCTTTCTAAAGAATTAAAATTAAGCTTATCTAAAACGCCAAGAGAATAGAGTCTAGCTCTAGTTGTAGCACTTTGAGTGGCGAGATTTTGCTCACTATTTGCATAGGTGTAAGAAAATTGCATTTGTACCAAATTGTCTCCAAAATCCTTATTAAAACCTAGGTTAAGTCCTGTTAAATATCCTTTGATATTATTTCCTCTTAAAACTCCTCCAAAACCACTTAAATAAAAATTATTTCTTAAATCAAGCTGGTAAGGAATAAGACTTGTACCATTATCCAAAACTATACTATCGTTTGCAGCAAACAAATTTGAACCAGGACTATAATTACTATAAATAACACTATCTGCTTTTAAAACATTTAAAATCTCGACAATTCCTGAAGTATAATTCTCACTAGCCTTATGGGTATCAGAAATCAAGGTTTCAAGCTCATTTTGCGAACCTAAGGTGAAAATTTCTCCTTCGTATTTCTTCTCTAAAAAATCTACGATATTAGAATTTTGAGTATTTAGTTTATTTTTCCACTCGTCATAAATACTCGGATTTTGTGGAGTATTTGGCTGAGTTGGAGTGCTTGGATCTGGGGTAGTTTGACCACCAGAATTTGGAGGAGTGGGGGGGGGGGGAGAAGGAGTACTTGTTATACATTCAAAGCTTTGTTGAGTTTGTCCGCTTTGTGCCTTAGATACAGTTACAACTCCATCCTTACAACTTAAAGAAACAAAATTATTTGCATTTTTCAGTTACACTGCATCAACTCCACTTGCTTTTCCGGTATAAATTTGATAATCTTGTTCTTTAGCATTCATCACATCTACATAAACTATTCCCCCCGTTATTATTTAAATCTCCATCAAGCTTACCCATAATATCATTGTGTGTTCCAAAGGTTAAGGACGAGCCATCTTTATTTTCAAGTCCTTGGAGCACTTTTAAGGTGCTTCCATAAAGTTCTATAGAAGAATCTTTACTACTTATAAGCTGTCCCCCTGCTATGTCTCCGCCTTTTTGAGAAATTAATTTTCCTCTAACCTCCATAGAGCCACCTGTAAGCTTAAGCTTACTGCCTCCGCCAAACTCAGCATCCCAAGTATTAAATCCTACACCACCTTGTCCAGTTGGATCGACCTTTGCTTGTCCTCCATTATAAAAATTTCCACTGACAATAATATTTCAATCTGTGCTATCTAAACTAGATTGCGAAAGCTCAAATTCATTGATAACTCCCCCAATATTTCTCCTGTTAAATCTAAATTCGCTTTATTACTTTGAAGCGTTTTTTGTATTCTTATGGTTGGCGTATTTATATTTAAACTTGAGCTTTCATTTAAAACCACATTAGAATCAGCTATAAAAAAATAAAGCTCCGTTAAAATGAGCATCTGCTCCTTGCTTTAATTCAAGCTTAGCTTTATCTCCAAACGAAACTTTGAAGATCCACCATAATCAGTAAATTGAGGGCTTATAGTTCTATTAGAATTATTAGCACTAAAAACGGCATTTTGACCTATGCTTAAAACTCCATCAAAATTTAAAATTAAAAATTGCTCAAAATTTAAATGCACATTGTCATTTAAGGCAAAACCGGACTTAATCTTTAATTCTGTTACATCATTTGAAGAGCTTATAGTATATGATGCATCAGCATGTCCGCTTAAAGTAAAAGCATTATTAACATCTTTGGTCCAAACATCGCCCCCATTAGCCTTTGTGGAACTTAAAACATCTTGCTTTGCTTCACTCGAACCTAAAGTAACAGAACTAAGACTATCTATATTAGCACCCAAAGCAAAGGTCGCCAAAAACAAAAAATTTATTGCTTTCATTTTATAATACCCATCCAAAAAAATAATAATTTATAGATGTAAATAAATATTATTATATAAAAAATTATTTTAAATAATTCTTTTCTAAAGCGATTAAATCCTCAAAACTTTCTCTTTTACGCACGAGTCTTACCTTGCCATTTTCTAAGGCAAGTTCGCAAACGCGCATCCTTGTGTTGTAATTGCTACTCATACTAAAACCATAAGCACCGGCGTTTTTAACCACCAAAATATCCCCGCTTTTTGACGAGGGTAAAAGTCTTTTTTTAGCGAAAAAATCAGAGCTTTCACAAATTCCTCCAACGACATCGCAAAGGCTTTCTCCGCCTTTATTATAAGGCAAAACAATCTCGTGAAAAGCTCCATAAAGACTAGGTCTTAAAAGATCATTCATCGCACCATCGACTATGATAAATCTTTTATCATTGGTGATTTTTTCATACAAAACGCTACAAACAAGCTCTCCGCTTTTTGCGACTAAAAACCTGCCTGGTTCTAAACCTATGGTAAGATCAAGCCCACCAAGAGCGGCTAAAATTCCTTGAGCGTATTCGTATAAACTAGGCTCTTCCTCGTTTTCATAACAAACGCCCAAACCTCCGCCTATGTCAAAGAATTTAAGCTCGATTTTTAGAGCCCTAAGCTCTTTAACAAGCTTTGCAACTATACTTGCTGCTTCGTGTATGGGAGAGAGTTTGCTAAGCTGTGAGCCTATGTGAAAATGAACGCCCACAGGCTCTAAAAAAGGCGAATTTTTTGCGTAAAGATACATTTTTCTCGCCACATCAAGCTCAACGCCGAATTTATTTTCGTGAAGTCCGGTGGAGATATAAGGGTGGGTTTTGGCATCAACATTAGGATTAACACGAATGCTAATTCTTGCCTTTAAATCAAGCTTTTTTGCTATGCTTTCTAAAAGTAGCATCTCAGCTTCGCTTTCTAAATTTATGTATAAAATATCGTATTTTAGGGCAAGTTCAAGCTCCTCTTCGCTCTTTGCTACCCCGCTAAAAATGATTTTATAATTTTTCACCCCCACTCTTAAAGCCCGCTTAATCTCGCCTATACTGACGCAATCAAAACCACTATCAAGCCTTGCTAACATTTGCAAAAGGCTTAAATTCGAATTAGCTTTCATCGCATAAAAAATTTGCGATTTCCTTGCCTTAAACGCCTCCTTAAGCCTTAAAAAATTATCCTTAATCTCATCGAATTTATAAAGGTAAAAAGGGGTTTTAAAATCCTCTCTTAATTTTTTATAATCCATAATCCGCCTTTAGAATTTATTTGTTTTTATAAAGCATAAAAAAGCCCAAAAACGCTAAAATAACCACAGGCATTATAATGCCAACTTCACTTAAAATCACGCCATTTTCGCTAAATTTCATCAATAAAAATAAAATCCCCCAAACTAAAACCGTGCAAACAAGGGCGATAAAAACGATAAAAGTGAGATTGAAAAAGCGCGAAATCACAGGAAAAAAATAATACATTATAAGCATCAAAAAAGGAGCAAAAAAAGGCGCGAAAACTGTTTTGTAAAGACTGATTTTAAGTACTTCTGTGTCGATATTTTGAGCTTTAAAAAGGCTTAGACTTAAAATGGCGTCTTTGATGGAATACTCGCTACTACTTGCTATGGTTTCTATGATTTTAGGTTCAAAATACTCTAAACCTCTTAAAATATTAAAATCTATAGTCTTAAAGCCTCTTTCATCTAAGAAATATTGGCTTGGTAAAACGGTAAAATTGCCTTCTTTTAAATTCCAAACTCCATTAGCAAAAAAGGCTTCTTTAGCGTTCATATAAGAATTAAGTTTAAAATCTTTGATATTAAAAACTTTGACCTTCTTTAAAGAAGTGGTATCGTCTTGAATTTTTATGGCATAAGTAAAATAATCGTTAAATTTCAAAAAAAGTTCCCCGCTTTGTTTGTGTGCAGAGCCGTTTTTAAGTATGTTTTTGCGGTAATCGTTTGCATAAGCAAAGGAAGTAAAATTAAGCCCTACATACACAAAGCAAAAAAACAAAGCCCACAAAAAAGGATAAAAAATAAGCGCGTTGCGGCTAAGTCCTAAGGCATAAAGGCTTATAAGTTCGTTGTTTCGTATCATAGAAGCCAAAGAAGAAATAAGGGCGAAAATCAAAGAAATAGGCAAAATATATTTCACCGCAGAAAAGGCTAAAAACAAAGTATAAAGTAAATCAAGGTTCGCAGAATTTGGCAGTTTTTTGAAATTTAAAAGCAAATCTATACCGCAGTAAAAGCCCAAAAGTGCGAAAAAAATAATGAAAAAATTCTTAAGATAAATGCTTGAAATAAAAACAAAAAAAAATCTCATCGCTAGGCTTTTAAGGTGAATTTGGACGCAACTTGCGAAATATCGCTTTGCAAGAGTTCGAGCAAGGCTTCTTTTGCGTGGGTTAAAACCTTGCTTAAACGCTCTTTTTCCTCGCTTTTAAACGCACTTAGAACATAAGAAATGACATTTGAGTCCCTGCCAACGCCTATTCTTATGCGCTCATAATCGTTTCCGCAAAATGCGTCTATGCTTTTAAGTCCATTGTGTCCGCCACTTCCGCCGCCTTTTTTAAATTTCAAAACGCCCAAATTTAAGTCTATATCATCGTGAATGACTATGATTCTTTCGCATTTATAAAAGTCGCAAACTGCTTTTACGCTTTTGCCCGAATCATTCATAAAAGTGCTAGGCTTTAAAAGGAGCAAAGAAGAGTTTAACTTATAAAGCTCTCCTTTGAATTTGGGATTTGAGATTAAAAGCCCACAATTTTCTTGCAAGAGTAAATCAAGCAACATAAAGCCGACATTATGACGCGTGTTTTTGTATTTTTCTCCTATGTTTCCAAGTCCTACGACTAAGATCATCGTGCTTTTTCTACGCCAACCACAGCAACTCTTGCAGCATCAATTATGCGAACTCCGTTTGGAACTTGCACATCTTTAACGAGCAAAGCATCGCCTATATCGAGTTTGCTCACATCAAGCTCAAAGAAATTCGGTAGATTTTCAGGCACACATTGGACTTTAAGTCTTCTTTTGGACTGGATTAAAACGCCTTTGTTTTTAAGCCCTACGGCTGTGCCTTTTATCTTAACCGGAACCATAAATTTAGAAAGAACGCCCTTGCTTGCGACTTTTAAATCCACATGCTTTAAATCGCTTGTTACAGGGTCTTTTTGATAATCCACAACCACTACGCTAAGCACCTTTTGCCCTACTTTTACATCGAAAATCAACGAAGTTTTTTTACGCACTTCCTTGATAAATTCATTGACTTTAAAAGCGGCGTTGATGTTTTCTAAACCTTTGCCGTAGATGTTTGCGATTAGATAACCATCTCTTTTTAAAGCCTTAGACGCTTTTCTACCGATACTCTCTCTAATAATACCTTCTAACATCTTTTATCCTTTCTAAAAAATAAGCTTTAATTCTACCTAAACTTGCCTTAGTTTAAAGTAAATTTTAGGGGTTTTTGATTTTATTTAGGTTTTACAATCCTACTCCTTTGTTTTGTGCTTTTTATCGCTTTTTTAAAATTTATTTTTTGACTTAATCCTTTAAAATTCTTTGCTTGTTTATCCTTTGTTTGTTTCTGTTTTCTTGCCATCTAACTCCGCACACATCTTCTCAAACTCTGCGTAATATTTCCACGAAGCGACTA
>CAZWYE010000048.1:0-10935 GCA_964637895.1 uncultured Campylobacter sp.
AAAAACATCTTCCATAGACCACATTTTGCTTAAATGTTTGATTTTTTTAAACTCACTTTGCAAAGTTGGAGCGATCTTCTGAGTAGGCGAATTAGCACTTGCTTCGTTCTCTCTTTCATATTCCTTAAGCTCTCTTATCAAAGCATCGTATTCTTCATCGCTTGCCAAAGGCTCATCAAATTCATAATATGCTCTCATCCAAGAATTAGCTAAAGCGACTTTTTTTAAATACTCTTCTTCTCTCATAAACTAAGCCCTCGCATAACATTTTCAAGTTCAAACATTTGTTTATGCTCATATAAATCGTGGGTTCTTATGATACTTGCACCGTTTTTAAAAGACTCTAAATGCAAATACAAACTCCCAGCCAAACGCTCTTTAACCTCGCTTTTAAAATACGCATTGATGACACTTTTACGGCTAATTCCTACGAGCAAAGGCTTGTTAAACTGCAAAAAATGCCCTAAATGCTTGATCAAAAGCATATTATGCTTAGCAGTTTTGCCAAAGCCAATTCCCACATCTAAAATGCTTTCTTTCACTCCGTGTTTTTCTAAAATTTCAAGCTTTTCTGCAAAAAAAGTGCTAAGTTCGCTAAGCAAGTCCTCATAATGCGGATTTTCTTGCATATTATGAGGTTCATTTTGCATATGCATAAGACAATACTTAGCCTTATATTTGTGTGCAAGTTTTGCTAAATTTTCATTTTTTAAACCGCTTATATCGTTAATGAGTCTAAAGCCTTTATTTAGGGCGTATTCTAAGCTATATTCATCAAAACTATCAAGGCTAAAAACCGCTTTTTTATAATAATTTTTTGCATAAATTAAATCAAGACTTTTTTTAAGCCTCTTAAATTCC
This sequence comes from uncultured Campylobacter sp., assembly GCA_964637895.1. Classification (GTDB taxonomy): domain Bacteria; phylum Campylobacterota; class Campylobacteria; order Campylobacterales; family Campylobacteraceae; genus Campylobacter_D. The sequence continues at coordinate 862 of CAZWYE010000048.1, forward strand.
TCTTCTCTCCCGCAATAAACGCTACCCGGTCTTGAAGAAACCGCGCCAATATCGATAAATTCAGGCTCTAACTCCAAAAGTTCTTCAAGTCTTTTTTCAAAATTCTTTTCATTCACGCGACTTTTTGCATTAAAGCTATCCTCGTTGATATTTAAAACCCCCATAAGTTTTGCACGTTTTGGTTTAAGGAAGGTTTTTTTTAAAAAAAGGGCTAAATTTTTAAGTCCGAAATCTTGCATAGCTTCTTTTTTAACAAGCTTTTCTATTTGTTCTAAAGTAGCCATTAAAAGGGTGTTTGATTGAGAAATTTTGCCCGTAATAACTTCTTTATGCGTAACAAGTTCAGCCCCAACTCTTAAAGCGTCTTGTTTGAGAATATTTGCGGCTGGTGCGGGTATGTTTTTGATAAAAATAAAATAAATTTGCGTCTTTTTTTGCATAATTTTCTGCCCCAAATTTGCAGGGGATATAAATTTGCAAAGTTCGCTAAAATCGGTATTTTCATTGAGTTTATAAAAAATCATTTTTCTTTCTTTGTGTAAAAATTAAGCAAAATCGTAGCAAGTAAAATTCCAGCCTTAGAATTTAGCCTCGCAAGCTCGTAACTTTTATAGAAAAAATCAAGTTCTCTTGCGTTAAAGTCCTTAAATTTAAGGCTTTCTTTGCTTAAGGCGGATATAAGTTCTAAAAGCTCGTTTTTGCTAAGGCTTTCTTTTTCTTTTAAAAAATCAAAAATCATCTTTAAATCAAGCTTTTTTAAGTCTAAATCAAGCTTAAGCTCTTCTTTATTTTTCTTGCGTTTTTCGCAAATGAGTCTTGATTTTATGGTAGCTAAAAGCGAATTTTTAGAAGGAGCTACGATTAGAAATTTGATATTTTTTGGAGGTTCTTCAAGGAGTTTAAGCAAGAAATTTTGTGCTTCTATTCTAAAAGAATGTGCCATTATAATGATGATTTTTTCGTCTTTTTCGGCTATAAAGCTTTCTTTTTGAACCTCTCTTGCGTGTTCGATTAAAAAATCCTCTGCTGGAATTTTTGGGATAAATCTTAAAGCATTGTGCGAAAACTCACTTAAAAGCTCGTTTTTAATGCTCTCAAATTCATCGCTGATTATAATCTTGCTTACAAACATTAAAGGCTGACTTTTGAAAATAAAATCGCATCAAGGCTTGTATCTAGGAGCTTAAACAAAGAAATAAGCTTGATGTCAAGTTCTTTGTCTTTTGAATTTAAATAAAAACTATTTTGCAACTGCTCATCAAAAAGCCAAAGCAAGCTATCGTCTTTAGACTTTGCAATTTGTGCTCTTTTATCACTGCTACTACCTATGTAAAAATAAATATAGCCATTAGGAAAGCTAAGTTCGAGCAAGTCATTAAGCAAGGCTATGTCCTCTTGGGTTTGAATTTTGTTTTTGCAAATAGCACTTAAAGGCAAAAAAGGAAGCATAGGTCTTGAGGGCTTTGCGTTGATATTTTTTAAAAAATACTCCTCATACCACGACCTTGCTTCATCGCACATTAAAATAAAAGCGTGTCCCTCCAAAAGATATCTAAGCCTTGCTGCCATAAGAGGTGCCCATTCTAAACGGCGCGACTCCATCCAAGTCAAGGAATTCCCGCCATTTCGTATATTTTCTAAGGTAAGGGCTAAAAAATCGTTCATCATTTATCAAGCTCGTAAGCTTCGTGTAAGGCTCTAACGGCTAGTTCTCCATACTTTTCTTGCACTATCATAGAAATTTTTATCTCGCTTGTTGAGATCATTCCTATATTAATTCCCTCATCAGCTAAAGCCTTAAAAGCCCTTGCCGCAACGCCTGAGTGAGACTTCATTCCAACGCCTACTATGGAAACCTTAACAACAGCTTTATCGCTTTCTATTGTAGCTTCTTCGCCTAGAATTTTTCTCATAGCACTTTTTGCTAAATCAAGCTCGTTTTCTGGCACAGTAAAGCCTAAATTCGTAGTTCCATCAACGCCTACATTTTGGATAATCATATCGACATTGATATTTTCATTTGCTAGGGTTGAGAAAATTTCAGCCGCGATTCCAGGCTTGTCTTTTATCTTTCTTAATGTGATTCTAGCTTGATTTTTATCCAAAGCTATGCCGCTAACTAAGGCTTGTTCCATTGTATTTTCCTTTGTGATTGTTGTTCCCTCATTTTGATTAAAACTGCTTCTTGTAACTAAATTTACGCTAAGTTTTTTTGCAAGCTCCACAGAACGATTTTGCAAAACTTTCGCACCCAAACTTGCAAGTTCTAGCATTTCCTCGTATGAAATTTTATCAAGCTTTCTTGCCTTTGGTTCTATTCTAGGATCGGTCGTATAAACCCCATCAACATCGGTGTAAATTTCACACAAATCAGCTTTTAATGCCCCAGCAATCGCAACCGCGCTAAGATCGCTCCCGCCGCGTCCTAAAGTCGTAACATTACCCTTTTCGCTAATGCCTTGAAAACCCGCTACAACGACGATTTTACCCTCATCTAGCGCGTCTTTCATAGCCTTAGTATCGATAAATTTAATCTTTGCTTTAGTGAAAACTTCATCGGTAAAAATGCCAGCTTTTGAACCAGAAAAGGATTCAGCCTTAAAGCCTTTTTCGTTCAAAGCTATGGCTAAAAGGGCTGAAGTTACTCTTTCTCCGCTACTCAAAAGCATATCCATATCCTTGCCACTAGGATTTTTGCTAAAAAAATTCGCATAATCTATAAGCTCGTTCGTTACCCCACTCATCGCAGAAACCACCACAACAAGCTTGTGTCCTTTTTTAGCACTTTCTATAACGCGCTTTGTAACCGCTTCAATGCGTTCTAAATTCCCAACGCTCGTTCCTCCGTATTTTTGCACTATAAGCATCAAATATAACCTTTTTCTTCAAAATATTTCATCACTTCAATGTAGATTTTCTTTTTAAAATGATTAGTCATTTCAAAAACTTCCTTAGCCTTTACAAAGCGGTAGGTCTCAAATTCAGGGTGTTTGGTGTGGATATTGATCTTTGCATTATGCTTTAAACGCACTAAAAAATACTTTTGAATTTGCCCATCATAAGCTTGCATTTTTTTAACCACAGGGCTAGGAAAATCATAGCTTAGCCACTTAGGATACTCCGCAATAATCTCAATATCTTCCGTGCCTATTTCTTCTTTAAGCTCTCTTTTTAACGCACTTTTAGGGTCTTCATTCTCATCAATACCGCCTTGAGGAAACTGCCAAATATCTTCCATATCGTTTCTTTTTGCGATGAAAAATTTACACTCGAAAGGATAATCGCTTGAAAGCACGATAGCAGCGACATTAGGTCTGTATTTTTTCTCTTTTTCCACTTCGCTTTCCTTAAATTGTGAGCGTCATTTTAACTTATTTCAAATAAAATTTTATTAAAATTTAGCGTTTAAATTCAAATTTTCTAAGGTTTTTATGCTTTTATACATTCATATCCCATTTTGCGAGAGCAAATGTCATTACTGTGCTTTTACAACTTTAAAGAAAAAAGACTATGAAAATGCGTATTTAAGGGCTTTACTTGAAGATTTAAAGGCTCAATTTAAGCTTTTTAAGCTTTACAAAAACTCCTTACAAACACTTTTCATAGGCGGTGGAACGCCAAGCGTGATGAGTGAAAAATTTTATGAAAGTCTTTTTGAATTTTTAAGCCCTTATTTAAGTCAAAATTGCGAAAAAACAATAGAAGCAAATCCTAAATCAAGCCTTGATTCTTGGCTTAAAAATATGAAAAATTTAGGCTTAAACCGCATTTCTTTTGGGGCTCAAAGTTTTCATTCTAAAAAGCTTGAATTTTTAGGCAGAACTCACACGCAAAAAGAGCTTTTTCAAAGCCTAGAAAACGCCCAAAAACACGGATTTAAAAACATAAATTTAGACCTTATTTACGATACAAAATTTGATGATAAAAAAATGCTTGATTTTGAGCTTTTAAATTTAAAAAAGCTCAGAAAAATCCTCACCCACCTTAGCGCGTATCATTTAAGCATAGAAAAAAACACGGCTTTTGCAAATTTTAAACATTATAAAAAAAACGCTCCAAGACTTATGAAGTATTTTATAAAAGAGCTTGAAAATTTAGGCTTTAAGCAATACGAAGTTAGCAATTTTGGACGCGTTTGCAAGCATAATTTAGCATATTGGCAGGGTAAAGATTACATAGGTTGTGGGCTTAGCGCGGTGGGTTTTTTGAAAAATCAAAGATTTTTTGCTACAAAAAATTTAAAAGAATATTTAAAAAATCCTCATTTTAGAGAAATTGAAAATTTAAGTCTCAAAGAATTGCACTTAGAAAGGTTGTTTTTAGGGCTTAGAAGCAAGATTGGAGTAAGTAAGAAATTTTTAAGTCCGCTTCAAATTCAAAAAGCAAACGAGCTTGTAAAACACAAAAAACTTGAATTTAAAAACAATCGTTTTTACAACCCGAATTTCTTAATAAGCGACGAACTTGCCTTGTATTTGGGCGAGTTTTGAATAAATTTAAATTTAAAGTAAAATTTCAAGCAAATTAATGTAAAATGTGCCTTTTAAAAAGCGTTAAAAGAAAGATTTATTATGAGTATGGGCGAAATTTTGGTGATTTTGGTGGTGGCGATTTTGGTTTTAGGACCTGATAAATTGCCCGATACCATAGTGCAGATTGCAAAATTTTGGAAAGCCTTAAAACGCAATATAGACAATGCAAAATCAAGCATAGAAAAAGAAATTCGCATTAATGAGCTTAAAAACGAAACGAAAAAATACCAAGATGAATTTTCTTCCGCAAACGAAAATATAAGAAAAAAGCTTAGTTTTGAGGAATTTGACGTGCTTAAAAAGGACATTTTAGAGGATAAAAAAGTCGATTTAACCTTTGGCTCTACGAGCGATCTTTACGAAAATTTAGAGGAAAGCAAAGAAGACTTAACTAAAGAAAGTGAAGTTAAAATCACTAAAGAAAATTTATCCAAAGAGACTAAAATTAATGAAAACCAAAACGTGCAAGATTCACAAGAAAACAAGACTCAAATTTCAAACCAAAATTTAAGAAATTTAAACGAGCAAGAAGCTAAAATTTCAAACCAAAACGCGCAAAACTCAAACGAACAATCAAGCAAAATTCAAAAAGAGGAAAAACAAAATGTTTGAAGAGCTAAGACCTCATTTAGTAGAGCTTAGAAAGAGGCTTTTTATCAGCGTTGCTTGTGTTTTTGTAATGTTTTTCGTGTGTTTTGCTTTTAATTCTTATATTATCGAAATTCTTAAAAATCCCGTAGAAGCCGTTTTGCCAGAAGTTTCAAAGCAAATGACCTTTGTAGAGCTACAAGAGCCTTTATTTACGGCGATGAAAGTGTCCTTTTTTACGGCGTTTTTAATCTCTTTACCCGTGATTTTTTATCAATTTTGGAAATTCGTCGCACCAGGACTTTACGATAACGAAAAAAGACTAGTTGTTCCTTTTGTGTGTTTTGCAAGTTTAATGTTTATTTTAGGAGCTTTATTTTGCTATTTTATAGTCATTCCACTCACTTTTAATTTTTTAATAGACTTTGGAGTGCAAACCCAGGACTTTAAGCCACTTATAAGCATAGGACTTTATGTAAGCTTTTTTACAAAGCTCGTCATAGCCTTTGGACTTGCTTTTGAAATGCCAGTTTTGACCTTTTTTTTCGCAAAGCTAGGCTTAATTGATGATAGTTTTTTAAAAAAACATTTTAGAATTTCAGTGCTTATTATCTTCGTTTTTTCGGCGATGATGACGCCACCTGATATGATTTCGCAATTTTTAATGGCTGTGCCACTTTGTGGGCTTTACGGGCTTTCTATCTTAATCGCACACAAAATCAATCCTGCAAAAAAAGACGATGCATAAGGATTTAGAGCTCCAAAGTTACGATTATTTCTTGCCTAAAGAGCTTATTGCAACTTATCCTACCTTGCCTAAAGAAAATGCGAGGCTTTTGGTTTATGATAGAAAAAATGATAAAATTACGCATACTTTTTTTGGGAATTTACTCGAATTTTTGCCAAATTGTGCGATTTTTTTTAACGATACAAAGGTGATTAAAGCAAGGATTTTTGGGACGAAAACAAGCGGGGCGAAGGTGGAGCTTTTTTTGCATCAAGCCTTTAAAGAATTTGAGTTTCTAGCACAAATCAAAGGCAGGGTGAAAGTGGGCGAAATTTTGCACTTTGAAAAGGGCTTGGAAGCTGAAATTTTAGAGCTTTTAGAAGATGGTAGACGCAGGGTTTGCTTTAGACAAAACGGAATTTTTTTAGACAAAATAAAACTTTACGAACTTTTAAGCCTCATAGGACATATTCCCCTGCCACCTTATATAAAAAGAGCGGATGAAAAGAGCGATGAAGAGGCTTATCAAAGCATTTTTGCTAAGAATTTAGGAGCCGTTGCTGCACCTACGGCGAGTTTGCATTTTAGCCAAAATATGCTCAAACTTTTAAAGGCTAAACACGAAATTTACTATATCACCTTGCATATTGGGGCTGGAACCTTTAAAAATGTAGAATACGAAAATTTAAAAGAACATAAAATGCATTCTGAAACCTTTCACATAAGCGATGAAGCTGCTAAGGTGATTGAGTCTAAGACGCCTATTTTAGGTGTGGGAACGACCACGACAAGAAGCATTGAGTATTTTTTTAGAACGGGGATTCAAAGTGGAGAGTGCGACTTGTTTTTGCACCCTTTTAACAAACCTTTAAGACAGGATTATCTTTTAACAAATTTCCACCTGCCAAAATCGACCTTGATTATGCTTGTTTGTGCTTTCATAGGCAGGGAAAAGACCTTAGAACTTTATGAAATCGCCACCAAAAAGGGCTATAAATTTTATTCTTACGGCGATGCTATGCTTATACTTTAGTTTCGATTTTTATGAAAATTTTACTTTTTTTTAAATGAATGCGAAAGTTTGTTTCAAATTTTCATATATTTAAAGTTAAAAAAAATCAAAGTTTAAAAACTTCGATTCATTAAAATTTATACGCCTTAATGAGTCTTGAAAGTTGCCTTGCTAAAAGGGTGGCGTTTGCGTCGTCTTTAGTGAAATTTTTAATCTTGTGTGTAAATTCGTAAAGCCTATTATCAAGCAAATCCTCGTTTAAAAGCTTTGCTTTTGGTGTGATTTTGTTTAAATCCTGTTTTGCACCAGATTTAAGAGTGTTTGTTTTGTTTAAATTTTCCGTGTTTTTAGGTGTTTTGTTTTGTTTTTTCTTAAAAAATAGCATTTTAAACCTTTAAAAGACTTGTTTTGATTAACTTTGTATTATTATTTTAAGCTAGAATTTCTAAATTTTTGATAAAGGTTAGTGATGATTTTAATATTTATTTTAGTTCTTTATACTACAGTTTTTATCGCTATTTCTTTGGTGCAAATGCATTTTTTGAAGAAAGAAAGAGCAAAAGATGCTGTCGTTTTGGACGCAAATTCTTACCAAAAAGCCGCAGAAATAGCCTTGCAAGATGAGAAATTTAACATTTTTTCTACGCTTTATAGTTTGTTTATCAATATTTCTTGGCTAAGCTTTGGTTTTGCTTATCTTAAAGGGCTTTTTATCGCTGAAAATACCTTGCTTGAAAACACTTTGTTTTTACTTGCTTTTTTGTTTATAACCACCTTTTTAAGCCTTCCGCTTGGAATTTACGAGAAATTTTTCAAAAACAAGTCGCAGGGTTTTTCAAACATAACTCCAGCACTTTTTTTTAAAGATACCTTAAAATCCTTAGTTTTAATGCTAGTTTTTGGCTTTTTGGTGCTTTATGTTTTGCTTTTTTGTTATGATTTTTTTGGAGAATTTTGGTGGGTGGTGGCTTTTGTGTTTTCTTTTGGAGTAATTTTATTTGTGAATTTGATTTATCCCACTTTAATCGCTCCGATTTTTAATAAAATGCAAAGACTTGATGATGAGAATTTACTCAGTAAAATCAGTGCTTTGATGCAAAAATGTGGCTTTAATGCAAACGGGGTTTTTATAATGGACGCAAGCAAGAGAGATAAGCGTTTGAATGCGTATTTTGGTGGGCTTTTTAAGAGCAAAAGGGTCGTGCTTTTTGACACGCTTTTAAAGGCTCTTAATCAAAAAGAACTTCTAGCCGTTTTAGGACACGAGCTTGGGCATTTTGTGCATAAAGATATAATAAAGGCTTTATTTAGTATGGCTTTAATGATTTTTGCTTTGTTTTTTATCTTCGCTCATCTGCCAAATTTCGCTTACGAGCAAAGTGCTTTGGAGGGAGTTAAGGGCGGAGTTTTCGCACTTTTGCTTATTTTTGGTAATGTTTTTGTTTTCATCGTTTCGCCTTTGCTAAATGTTTTAAGCCGTAAAAATGAATTTAAAGCCGATAAACACGGTGCAAAACTTACTTCTAAAGAGGATATGAAAAACGCCATAATAAGCCTTGCTAAAGAAAATAAAGCCTTTGTTAAAACAAGCAAAATTTATACTTTTTTTCATCTAAGCCACCCAAGCATTAGCGATAGGCTTAAGGCTTTAACTTGAGGATTAAAGAGGCTTTAAGTTTAGCTAAAAAAGAACTTAAATACTATGAAAATGAAGCTGTTTTCATACTTTGCGAACTTTTGCAAAAGGATAGAACTTGGCTTTTTTTAAACGAAGAAAAAGAATTTGAACCGGAGCTTTATTTTGACTATGTGAGGCGGTTTAAAGAGGGTGAGCCTTTTGAATATATATTTAAAAAGGCTTTCTTTTGGGACTTGGAATTTTATGTAGAAAAGGGCGTTTTAATCCCGCGCTATGATAGCGAAATTTTGCTTTCTCATTTGCTTGAACTTTGCAAAAAACAAAGCTTTGAAAATATCTTAGAAATAGGCTTTGGAAGCGGAATTTTAAGCATAGTTTTAGCTAAAACGCTGAATTTAAAAATCAAAACCTGTGATATAAGCAAAAAAGCCTTTAAAATCGCACGAAAAAACGCTAAAATTCACAAAGTTGAAAATTTAGTGGAATTTATTTTAGAAGATTTTAAGAATTTAAAGGGCGGATTTGATTTGATTTTTTCAAATCCTCCTTATATAAAAAAGGACTATAAGCTTGATATTTGGGTGAGAAATGAGCCTAAAAAGGCTTTGTTCGGTGGGGTTAAAGGCTATGAAATTTTAGAGGAAATTATAGAATTTAGCGTAAAATCAAACACTAAGGTTTTAGCTTTGGAATTTGGTTTTGACCAAAGAGGAATTTTAGAAAAAATTTTGCAAAAAAACGGCTTTAAAGCTAGGTTTTTTAGGGATGAGCGGAATTTTGATAGAGCCGTTTTAGCTTTTAAAATTTAAGTTTTATTTTAAATTTTGATTTAAGTTTAATGCCTGCTTTATTTGTTATTTTTGCTTTATTTTGAGTGAATTTTAAAGCAAATTTGAAATTTTAGCTTAAAATTTGGTTTTGTTTTTAAAAATTTAGCGTAAAATGCGTTTTGTTTTATGAATTTAAGGAGAAAAAATGAAAGCGATTAATCTTTTTTTACTCGCAAGTCTTGTAGGAATAGAGCTTTTCTTAGGCATAGTGGTTGCAAAGGTGATTTTTTACCCACAAATGGGAGAAAGCGTTTTAAGTACTTTTCAAAGTGGCTTATTAATGAGCGAAATTTTCGTAAAATTCGGCTTTGTTTTGCTTGCCATATCTTTGTTTAATCTTTTGTTCGAGCTTTATAGTTTTTTCAAGGACGCGGCGAAATTTCAGCTTAGATTTTCAAAGTTGGCATTAAGTTTGCTTGTGTTTATTTTGAGTTTGCTTTTCGTATTTTATTTTAGTGCTTACATTTTGAACTCCCAGGCTTTGGGCGAGAGTGCTACAAAGAGCGATGAATTCAAAAGTATGCACACGGCGAGTGAAGTTGTGATGAAAATCATTTTAATTATGCAAATATTTTTGTATTTTTTAAGCTTTAAAATAGCTAAAAAAGTGTAGAATACAAGCAAAACGATAAGAAAGGAGTTCTTATGACAATCAATAATGCAAATGCTATGCAGCAAAATTACTATTTAAACAACGCTCAAAAGGCTTCGGATAGGGCTTTAGAGAATATCGCGGCGGTTAGGGC
>CAZWYE010000049.1:0-10896 GCA_964637895.1 uncultured Campylobacter sp.
CAAAAAGAGATGATTTAAACTGGATGAAAAGAACGCTTACTTACTGGGTTGAGGGTGAGACCTTGCCAAAAGTCGAGTATGACGAGCTTGATATTATGAAAATGGAAATGCCACCTGCCTTTAGAGGTTATGGTGCTAAAGGTAATATCATAGAAAATCCTTTAAGCGAAAAAAGACAAGCCGAAGTCGATGCCATACGCGAAAAAATGGAAAACGAGGGCAAGAGTCGCCACGAAATTCAACACGCTTTAATGCCTTACGAACTTCAGCCAAAATACAAAGCATTAAATCAAAGAATAGGAGTTGATTATGAGTAGAAAATTAACCATTAAGGCTTTTAAATACAATCCTTTGAGTAAAATCTCCAAGCCACATTTTGTAACTTACGAGCTTGAGGAAACTCCTTTTATGACGATTTTCGTGTGCTTAAGCCTTATTCGCGAAAAGCTTGATGCAGACCTTAGCTTTGACTTTGTTTGTCGTGCTGGAATTTGCGGTTCTTGTGCGATGATGATAAATGGAGTTCCAAAACTTGCTTGTAAAACCTTGACAAAGGACTATCCGGACGGAGTTATCGAGCTTATGCCTATGCCAGCTTTTAGGCACATTAAAGATTTAAGTGTCAATACGGGAGAATGGTTTGAAAGTATGTGCAAACGCGTAGAAAGCTGGGTGCATAATGAAAAAGAAACCGATATTTCCAAGATAGAAGAACGCATAGAACCTGCGGTTGCAGAAGAGACTTTCGAGCTTGATAGATGCATAGAGTGCGGAATTTGCGTAGCATCTTGTGCGACTAAGCTTATGAGACCGAATTTCGTAGCAGCAACAGGGCTTTTAAGAACGGCAAGATATTTACAAGACCCGCACGATCATAGAAGCGTAGAAGACTTTTACGAGCTTGTGGGCGATGATGATGGAGTTTTTGGTTGTATGTCTTTGCTTGCTTGTGAGGATAACTGCCCTAAAACCCTACCTCTTCAAAGCAAAATCGCTTATATGAGAAGACAACTTGTCGCTCAAAGAAACAAATAAAACTTTCCCCCTCAAAGGGGGAAGCTTATGAATTTAAGCACTTTTTTGGAGAAAAATTGGCAGAACCATTTGCAGTTTTTAAACCTTGAAGCGAATTTTGAGGATAAAAACGCCTTAGACACGGCTGAAATTGCAATTTTACTTAGTGCAAATAATGATAATTACGAAAGGTATTTTCTTTTAAAAGAATTTCAAAATATCTTTAAAAAAATTCGTTTAAGAGTAGATATTTTTAACATACAACACATTCAAATTTGTGCTATCAACCTCCTAAAAACAGGCTTTTTAGACAAAGAGGACCTACTTAAGGCTTTAAGAATTTTAGAAAAAATTTCAAAAAATTCTTTGATTTTAGAATTTGTTCAAGGCTTAGAACTCACAAAAGTCGATAAAAAAGCCGTTTTTGAATCGAGTTTTAAAGAATTAAATTCTATAAATTTAGAGCTTCAAAAACTAGCTTTTAACGAAGATTGCAAACAAAGATTAAAAAGCACTTTAGAAAAATTTCAAAAATTAGAATTTAATATTTGCGTCACAGGAGTTATGAACTCAGGCAAGTCAAGCCTTTTAAACGCTCTTTTGAAAAAAGACTTTTTAGGCGTTTCTAATGTCCCAGAGACCGCGAATTTAACCCTGCTTGAATACGGTAGCAAAGATAGTGCAAAAATCATTTTTTGGAACGAAAAAGAATGGGAAAATATCTTAAAAAGCTCCCAGTTTAGTGAGGAGCTTAAGGATTTTGCAACCACGCTTTCTAAAGAGCTTAATATAGGTGAATTTGTAAAAAAAGAAAGCCTCGTTAAAGAGTGTTCTTTAGAGGAGTTAAAGCATTTTAGCAGTGCGAAAAACAAGCTTTCGGCTTTGATTAAAAAGATAGAAATCGGAAGCGATTTGGAATTTTTAAAAAACAATATACGCATAGTCGATACGCCCGGGCTTGATGATATCATCGTTCAAAGAGAAGTAGTAACTAACGAGTATCTTAAAGAAAGCGATTTTTTAATCCACCTAATGAACGCTTCGCAAAGCCTTACGCAAAAAGATATGAATTTTTTGATACATTGTCTTTTAAATTCGCGTCTTAGCAAATTTTTAATAGTGCTTACAAAGGCGGATTTGCTCAGTCAAAAAGAGCTTGATGAAGTGATTGCCTACACCAAAGAAAGCCTTAAAGCAAGGCTTGAAAATTTAGATTCTAATCTTGTCGAAAAGATAGATTTTTTATGCGTAAGTGCTAAAAGAGCGAGTGATTTTTACAAAAATTTAGCAAGCAAAGAGGAATTCGAAAAAAGCGGTATGAAAGAATTTGAGGAGTATTTATTTAACGAGCTTTACTCGGGCGAAAAAACAAAAATCGCTGTAAATGCTTATAAAAAAGAATTGCTTTTAGAGCTTAAAAATATCTTAAGCGAATATGGAATGCAAAATAAAATTCTTAAAGAAAATGAGCAAGATTCAAGCAAAGAAAACGCTAAATTGCTTTTAGAATTCAAGGCTCAAAAAGAACTTTTAGAAAAGGCAAAAGACGAGGTTAAAGAATCCATAGCCAAGCTTGAAAATTTAGAAAGTGGCATAGATAATCTTTTACTCCTTTTAGCTAAAAAACTTAAAGAAAGACTAATCGATGAACTTAAATATCTTCATAACAAGGCTCAAAAAGTAAGCATTCCTCGCATAGAAAATATCACGGATATAACGGTTAAAGACGGCATTAACGATATTTTAAGAGAAGTAAAATACGAAAATCTTAAAAGAATTGAGGATTTAAAAAGCACTTTAAGCGTGAAATATACCTTTTTGCAAGAGGATTTTGAAAGCGGTTTTGAGGAATTTAAGGATAAAATTTCAAAAAACATAGAAAATATTTTTTCAAGCGAAAAATTCGCTCTCTTAAAGCTTGAAATCACAGCACTTTGCCAAAAGAAATTTGATTTTAGCTTAGAAAGTAAGCTTGATGAAGCGATAAATAAAGGCTTTGAAAGCTTTGAAATGTCTAAGTTTTTAAAAGAACTTGAGATCAATCAAAGCTTTTTTGACTTTTTAAATTCAAAACTTTCACACTATGAAAACGCACAAAATGAAAAACTTCAAGCCCTTGAAAAGCTTATGGAAAACTTAAAAGAAAGCAAAGCCGGTTTAACTCAATCTTACGCAGAAAATTTAGAAAAAATTTCAAAGCTTAGCGGGCTTAAAACGGAGCTTTTGAATGCAAATTGAACTTTTAAATGATTTTATAAAAGCTTATGAAAATGCTTACGAAAAGCACTTTGACTTGAGTTTTGAGGGTAAAATTAAGGCACTTTGTGCGAAGCTTAACGAGCCTTTTATGCACTTAAGCAAGGATTTAAGCAAGGAATTTGAGGAGCTTATTTTCAGCCTTGAAAAAAATATCAATGTCGCAATCATAGGGCAGTTTTCAAGCGGAAAATCAAGCCTTTTAAACCTCATCTTGCAAAAAGAATGCCTACCAACTGGCATTATACCCGTAACCTTTAAGCCTACTTTTTTGCACTATGCAAAGGAGTATTTTTTAAGGGTAGAATTTGAAGACGGAAGCGACATAATCACCGAAATAAACGAGCTTGAAAACTACACCGACCAAAGAAAAAACATAAAACAAACGCGCAGTTTGCATATTTTCGCGCCTATAGAAATTCTTAAAAATATCACGCTTATCGACACTCCAGGGCTTAACGCAAACGACACAGACACGCTTACGACCTTTAAAGAACTTCGCAACACGCATTCCATAGTCTGGCTTAGCCTTATCGATAATGCAGGCAAAAAAAGCGAAGAGGACGCTATAAAGGCAAATTTAAAGCTTTTAGGCGAACATAGCATTTGTGTGCTAAATCAAAAAGACAAGCTTAGCGAGGTTGAACTTGAAAATGTTATAAACTATGCAAAAAGCGTGTTTTCAAGGTATTTTAAGAGCATTATTGCTATTTCTTGCAAGGAAGCTAAGCAAAAAGAAAATTATGAAAAATCAAATTTCAAACTATTATTAGAACACCTTCAAAAACTTGACGCACCTAGCATAAAACGCACTTTTGTTAAAAGAAAAATGCTTGAGTTTTGCGGAATTTTAGAAGAAGAAGCGGAGCTTTTTGAGGGAATTTTTTATAAGCTTAAGGAGCATTTTGAGGATTATAAGCTTTATTTACAGGAGTGTTTTGAGAATTTAAGCTCTAAAATTAGCATTTTAAACCACGATATTTTAGAAAAACTTAAAAGCATAAGCGAGAGGATTTCAAAGGAAATTTTTGAAAGCGTGAAAGAAAAAGAAGCACATTTTTACAAGGAAGTAAGGACCTTGTTTAAGAAAGATTTATATCTTAAATACAACTACAAAACGCCCTTTATTTCAAGCGATGACGCCTTTTTGGCTATGTTTTATAATTCTGATGTGATGGGTAAGGAATTTAAGAGAAACAAAAACGAGCTTATACTTGCTTTTGATGCCTTAAAGCTTAGTTTGAACGAAATTTTTGAGACCTTGCAAAAGGATATTTTGCTTTTTAAAGCAAGATTTTCGAATATTCAAAGGGATAATGAATTCCAAAGTGCTACGAATTTTAGCGAGTTAAGGGTTTTTTGCAATGCAAGCGAGGAGTATTTTTTAAAAGATTTTAAGGATTTGTTGTTTAAAAAGCTTTTAGAGCTTGATCTTTTCTTAGAAAAACTCGACCTAAAAGCCTTTGCAAACTACGAAAATGCCACCAAACTAAGCCTAAGCTTTTTCAGCCGCAAAATCAACGAAAGCAGAGCCTTTTACGAGCTTGATAGTTCGCAGTTTTCTTTATTTTACCCTAAAAAAAGTGAAATTTACGAAAGGGTTTTAACCGAGCTTAATGTCTATGAATTCGAAGCTTTGCTTATTAATAAGCCTGTTATTACGAGGATTGTTAAGGAATTTTTCGAGCAAAATGAAAATTTAATTTCTCAAAAAATAGCACTTATTGCTTCCAAA
Organism: uncultured Campylobacter sp.; assembly: GCA_964637895.1. Classification (GTDB taxonomy): domain Bacteria; phylum Campylobacterota; class Campylobacteria; order Campylobacterales; family Campylobacteraceae; genus Campylobacter_D. The sequence goes on from CAZWYE010000049.1 coordinate 5,006, forward strand.
AAAGAGGAGCTTAAAAAACGCACGAATCGCATTTTAGAAGTAAAAGAGGCTTTAAAGGAGCTTGAATGAAAAAAATCGCCCTATTTTTTCCGTTTTTCGCCATTTCTTGCGCGCAAGATATTGAGCTAGCTTTAAGGCTTTATGAGGCAAATAAATTCACAAAGGCTTATGAAATTTTTTACACGCTTTGCGAAAAAGGTAGTGCTAGATCGTGCTTTTCGGTGGCTTATATGAACGAAAAGGCGCAAGGAGTTTCTAGGAATTTAAAAAACGCTCATAAATTCTACGAAAGAACTTGCACCTTAAATCTTGCTAAAGGGTGTTCGAATTTAGCTCTTTTGCTTAAAGATGAGGGCTTTGAAAACGAGGCGATTTTGGCTTTTAACCGCTCTTGTAAGTTAGGCGATTCTGCAAGTTGTAATGCTGTGGCACTTTTTTACGAGGAAGAAAAGGACGGCGAATTAGCCCTTAGCTTTTATAAAAAATCCTGCGATTTAAAGGACTCAAGGGCGTGTTATAAGCTTGGTTCGTTTTACGAAAAGGGCGAACTTGTGCGTCAAAATTTAAAAAGTGCTTTAAGCTTTTATTCGAAATCTTGCTCCTTTGGCTTTGGTGAGGCTTGTTATCTTTTAGGTCGTTATAACGAAAAAGAGGCAAAAGATATGCAAAAAGCAAAAAGATATTTTGGAATGGCTTGCGATAAAAAGCACAAAGAAGCCTGCGAAGCTTATAAAGAATTCGTAAAAAAAGGTATTGAAATTTATTAAAAATTTGGCAAAATTTAGCTTTTAAAATACTTTAAATTTTAATGCATTTTTTAAACCTTGAATTTAAAAGGCTTTTTAAAAAGCAAATTTTGCTTAATTTTAATGTGTTTTATTTTAACTTGCAAAGCTTTAAATTTAAAAGCTTTGCAAAAACTTTTAAAGCACAAAAAATAACGCTTTTACGGCGTAAAAAATTTAGAAATTTATCAAAAACACTTTAAATTCCAAGCTTTAAATTCTTTAAAATATTTTTAAATCAAATTCCTATTTTTCAAAAGCACATAAAGTCTTATAGTTGAAATAAAAAAGGTAAGAATAGCCGGACCTAAGATAATGCCCCAAAAGCCAAAGCTTGAAATTCCTGCTACCATTGCAAGAAAGATTAAAAGCTCGTTGATTTTTGTTGGGGTTTTGACGAGTTTTTGGTTGATCCATTTGATGATTAAAGGTTTGATTAAGGTATCGGCTAAAAAAGAAATTACAAGCAAAGAATAAAGAAAAATGCTCAAAGCACTCACCCAGCCACTTGAAGCAAATTCATAAAGGCTCATAGGCACATAAATCAAAGCCCCGCCTATGGCAGGTATGAGCGAACTTATCGCAAAAATCGTTCCAAATAAAATTCCATCATAACCATAAAACAAAGTGATAATACCAAAAAGCGTTCCCTCAAAAATCGCTATAATCACCATAGAATAGAGCACCACAGCCATTACATTGCCTACTTCGCTAAGAATTTCTTCAAGCTCGTCTTTTTCTATAGGGATTATGGATTTTAAGTAAATAACAAGCTCTGTTCCGTAAAGATTTGCGAAAAAATAAAAAACGCAAATAAGCACCATATCGACTAAAAATTTCGCTCCAAGACGCGTAAAAGTTGAAATATAGCCTAAAATTTGCTTGTAAAGATTGTTTAAATCAATTCCTGCTATCCATTCTTTAATCTTAGGTTCTAAAAAGCTTAAGGATTCTGGCAAAGTGAATTGGTAGTTTCTTACATATTCAAGGCTTTGACTTATGAGATTTATGTCAAAATTCCTTAAAGCATTGGCAAGTTCTATCATAGCATACACAAAAGGGGCGAAAAAAAGCACGACAACGCAAGCCGTGGTTAAGATCGCGGTTAAAAATTTGCGCCCCTTAGTGAGACTTAAGAATTTAGCGTTTAAATTTGAAGTTGCAACCGCCATTAAACTTGCAATCGCAATCGTAAGCAAAAAGCCCTTAAAAAGATAAAGCAAAAGCAACAAAACAACCACGATAAAGGCGACTAAAAAGGTTTTTCCGTTTTTCATTTTTAAACTTTTATTTTATTTAGGGTATTTTAGTAAAATATTCTAAACAAATTTAAACTCACAAAGGAGAAAAAATGCAAACAAAAGCCATAGCGCAAAAAAGGCAAGAAGCCCTAGAGCTTTTGCAAAAAGAGCTTGAAATTTTTGGCAGTTTTAAGCGGCAGTATAAGAATTTAAAGGCTTTCCGGCAGGATTTGTGCAAATTTTGTCAGTGGAGTTTTTTCGATAAATTTCTCTGCCCTAAGGCTACGAAAATTCCAAGCGGAGACCTTTTAGACCACCACTGCGTAGGGTATTTTGCACCTTTTGAATTTAAAAGAAAGTCATGGGGGTGGGGAATCGCGTTATGCGTGGGAGCACATCATACACTTAAGCGAGGCTTTAGCAAGGCATAATACGCGCTTTATTTATGTTGCCCTACCTTGCAAAAAGCAAATTTACCCAGAACTTGTAAGCTCATCTTTCATTCAAGGTTTAAGCACCGCTCCGCAGTATAGAGCGATGATTTTAAAGCTTTTACAAGCAAAAGTCGAAGTTATCGATATGTTTCCTGTTTTTATGCAACATAAGCTCACAAGGCATCTTTTTGATTTTGGACACAATATCTCAACAGAAGGAGCTACTCTAACGGCACAAACAATTGCGAATTATCTTAAACAAACTAGCGTTTTTAAGACAAAAACTAGCAAATTTCAAAGCTATGAAAAGCTAAGAAAAAGACAAAATAGGCTTTATAGGGTAAATTTTGTTGTAAAAGATGAAAAGCCTTATGTGCCTTTTAATGAAAATGCATCAGAAATTTGTATCTTTGGAAACTGCAATTTACAAGCCTTTCATAACGAGGGTGCTGGAATAGCGGCGAATTTGGCGTATTATTTAAACGAGGAAATTGATTATATAGGGCGAAAGCTTATTTTTATAAACAATAAAGAAAAATTTGACAAAAATGCCTTTGAGGAGTGCAAAAAGCGAGACCTTGCCATTTGCATAAGTTTTCTTTCAGGTTCTTTTGTGAGAAGTTCCTGCGTCGGAGGAAAAAAGATAAATGCGATAAAAAAATTTCTAACAAATAGAAAAAATTTTTATGGAAAATGGAGTGATACGAAGTTGTAGGGTTGTTTTGTATTTTAGAATTTAAGAAGTTGCAAACTTGTTTTAAATTTGAAATTTCACAAATTTACAGAATGAATTTGAAATTTAAAAAACCTAAAAAACTCAAACGAACGCACCTTAAATGTTAAATTTGCTTTGTTTAGTGGCTTTTAGTTTTTTAAAATTTAGATTAATTTGTGAAATTTAAGCATTAAAGACTTAAATAAAAGGTTGCAAGCTTGACTTTAAGTAAATTTTGTGCTAAAATACCCGCTTTACTCGGGGTGTAGCGCAGTCTGGTTAGCGCACCTGGTTTGGGACCAGGGGGTCGAAAGTTCGAATCTTTTCACCCCGACCATTTTTGAAAAATGGTGAGTGTAGCTCAGTCGGTTAGAGCATCAGATTGTGGTCCTGAGGGTCGTGGGTTCAATTCCCATCACTCACCCCACGGAGCGCTCGTAGCTCAACTGGATAGAGCGACAGACTTCGGATCTGTAGGTTATGGGTTCGATTCCTATCGGGCGCACCACCAAACTATGCGCTCATAGCTCAGCTGGATAGAGCAACGGCCTTCTAAGCCGTAGGTCAGAGGTTCGAATCCTCTTGGGCGTACCATAGCGGATGTGGTGAAATTGGCAGACACGCCAGACTTAGGATCTGGTGCAGCAATGCGTGAAGGTTCAAGTCCTTTCATCCGCACCACTTTTTTAAAATACCCCGCTTCAAATGATTCGAAATTTCACTCCAACTCAAGTTGAATTTAGAAAAAATTTCGAATTTAAGCTTAATTTAAATGGATTAATTTGAAATCCAAAGCAAAATTATTTTTCTAAAAAGGTTAAAATGCAAACGATTTCTCAAATTTATCAAGCCAAAACCGAAGTTAAAAAATCCACTTTTATAGCCTTTATCTGTCCTTTTAGCGAGTTTAAAATTCTGCTTGAAAATTTAAAAAAAGAACACCCCAAAGCCGTGCATTTCGTATGGGCTTATCGCACCTTAAACGAGTTTTCGCAAATCATTGAGGATAAAAGCGACGATGGCGAACCAAAAGGCACTTCTGCCCTGCCTTCGCTAAATGTTTTAAGAGGAGCTAAGCTTGTGAGTGTGGCTGTGATTATCGTGCGGTATTTTGGCGGTATTAAGCTAGGAACAGGAGGACTTGTTAGAGCCTACGGCGAGGCGGTAAATAAGGCTTTAGCAAAGGCGGATTTTGTAAGACTTAAAGAGCAAGTTAAAATTCGCATAGCCTTAAAATTTCTAAACCGATTTGAACATTTTTTAAACAAAAATAAAATAAGCTTTAAAAAAGAATTTGAAGAAAACGAGGTTTTACTCAGTGTTGATTTAGAACCAAGTCAAAGAGAAAATTTCACGCATTTTATTAAGGATTTTAATATGGTATTTTTTTAGATTAATAAAATTACTTAAAAATCTTTAAGAACAACATTTTTCAAGTCTCTAAAGTAAAATAAATTAAGCCCATCTTCATAGATATAATCAAGTCTCATCGTATGAGCCTTTAAAATGGTATCTACTATGTAAAGTCCAAGTCCGAAGCTGTCTTTTTGCTTAGAACCTTGAGTGAAGGCTTGAGTGTAGTATTCTAAAGAGTTGTTAAGCTCCTCGCCGCGATTTTTAAAGCAAATGAAATTTTCACTGATATCAATCTGCAAAAATCGGTCGCTTGAGTGTTTTAAGCCATTATCTATCATATTTTTAATGGCTGTGGTGAAAAGCTTGAAATCTACATTGACAAAAAAACTTCCCTCAATGAAAATGCGTAAATTCTTATCATCGCTCATCGCAATCTCTTTAGCTTCGTCTAAAATGTCTAAGATATTGTATTTCTTGCGGTTTATAAAGGCAGAACCTGAAGTGATTTGTTCAATCGCTGCAAATTCGTTAATAAGAATTTCAAGCCTTGTAAAAACTCCGCTTAAGCGTTCTTTGTATTTGTTATCCTCTATCATTTCAAGCGTTAAAAGTCCCTTTGTAATGGGTGTTTTAAGCTCGTGCATTATGTTGCGTAAGAAAAACTGGCGCGATTGATTAAGCTTTTTAATCTGAGTAGTTGCCTCGTAAAAGGCTTGAGAAACTTGTGAAATTTCATCCGCTCCTGTGCTGACATTTTCTATATCATCAAGCTTTGCTTGAGCGAATTTATCGATTTGCTTTTTTAAATTCCTCAAAGGCTTTAGCTTTCTTAAAATAAAAATATAAAGCAAAATAAGCATACAAATAACCACAACGGCAATGGTTTTAAAAATATAATAACGATAAAACTGAAAATCCTCGTCCTTATAAAGATGAATTTTTCCCTCATAAATGACATTTAAATAATTGTAGTTTTTATAATAAATAAGCTCTATCACACCTTGCAAGGTGTTTTTATCTCGCCAATCTCCATCGTTAATCTCTGCTCTTGCTATAACCTCGCCCGTGTATAAAACCTTGCGAATTTCCTTTGGGTTGGTGATTTGCGTGAGTTTATTATAGTTTTTTGTTCTTTCCATAAAGGCTTTATCATCGATTTGTCGGGCTAAATTTGAAAGCCTTGCTATGCCTATTAAAGAATATTTTGCATCAAGTTCTTTAGAATAATTTTGCTGGTCATACGCAATAAGCCACAAAAAAGCAAGGATAACGCTTACCCCTGCAAAGATGAAGATAAAGGTTATGGTGTAAAAAATCGAGGATTTATTCATTGAGTAAGCTTGTATCCTATGCCTCTTAT
>CAZWYE010000050.1:0-10662 GCA_964637895.1 uncultured Campylobacter sp.
ACAACGCTCAAAAGGCTTCGGATAGGGCTTTAGAGAATATCGCGGCGGTTAGGGCAATAAACGGCGTAGATAGTGCTAATTTAGCAATAGCCGATTCTTTAAGATCGCGCTCAAGCACCATAGATCAAGGTATAGCCAACGCTTACGATGCAATCGGTGTTTTACAAATCGCAGATGCAAGTTTAAGCAATATCTCGCAAAGTGCTGACAGACTTAATGAAATTTCAGCAAGAATAAATAGCACAGTACTAAACGAAGCCCAACAAGGAATGCTTAGAAACGAAGCTACGCGCATTAGAGAAGGCATTAACGACACTTTTAACAATGCGACTTATAATGGAAAAAATGTATTTGAAACTATGAATTTCGTTGTGGGAAGTGGCACTGAGATGACGAATTTAACGGCTTTAAACACCAACGATCTTAGCATTGATAATCCAAATTCTATTACAACTTTTATGGACCAGCTTGGAAGTTTAAGATCTGAAATAGGTTCGGGCATTAACGCTATCACTTCAAATATCAATGCAAGTGTGCAAAACAGCGTTAGCACTAAGGCGGCGGAAAACAATTTGCTTAATAACGATATGGCTCAAAATGTCAATGATTTTAACGCAAATTACCTCAAACAAAACGCCGCAGCTTTCGCAGCAGCACAATCAAACATAGCCCTACAAACTAAAATCGCTACTTTGTTAAACTAAGAATCAAGCCCTTATAAAAGGGCTTGATTTGAAATTTTGCTTTTTTGGTTTTCTTTTTGCTCATTGATAAGCACAAAAAAAGCACAGTAAATTCAAAAATTTAAAACTCTTTTTGTATCTTTATAAATTAAAATCACAAACCAAGCCACAACACCACAAAGCACAATTAAACCTCCGAGCAAGGTATCATCGAAGCTTAAGTCCAAAAAGGCTTCACCATCCATTAAGGCAAAAACGCAATCTACAAGCCACATCAAAGACGCACCCCAATACATCAACGCTAAAGTGCCTAACTTGTAAGAATTCTTTGCATCCTTAAAATACCACAAAATCGATGTTACCACAGCTGCAAGGCAGGTGAGCATTAAGCACATTTTAAGTCCCTATTACGAAGTGAAATTTTATCCACGAAAAGGCAAAACGCAAACCACACAAGAGGGATAAATAAGTCTATGCAACCACCTATGGTGATAATCTCATTTATCATTGCACTAGTGTCCTCTGCATTTTGCATAGCCGTTAAAAAAGGAAACCAAGGAACTATCTCGCCGTGCCAAATGTGTTCGATTGCAAGTAAGAATATCCCACCCCAAAGCAAGGTCATAAGCCAAGAAAGTTTCGTGCTTAGTGGGATTTTGCCTTCTTTTACACCCTCTCTTTTTTCTTTTCTTTCAACGCCTTTTTTAATCACCGCCACAACAGCAAGTTCGGCAATAGCCGCTGTAAAACACGCCATTTTTTCTCCTTTGTAAAAATTTTGTTTGATTCTAACATATTTAAAAAACTTTAACAAGCCTTATAGGGGGATATTTTTAAATCCCTTGTTAAAATTTTACTTAAAAGTCGTGCCACCATCGACTATGAAAGTGTGTCCGGTTACCCAACTTGCCTTGCTCGAACACAAAAACAAGCAAGCTCCGGCTAGATCTTCAGGCTGTCCCATACGATTTAAAGGACTTAGCTCTATAGTGGCGTTTTTCACCACTTCATAATTCGTAAAAGCCCTTAAAGCGTCCGTTTCTATAGGACCTCCGCTTACTATATTTACGCGTATATTTTTCTCGCCAAGCTCGGTAGCTGCGTATCTTGCCATAGCTTCAACCGCTGCTTTTGCACTGCCGTGTCCTGCGTAGTTTTCTATATAGACTAAATTTCCCGTTGAAGATATGGAAATAATGCTTCCGCCGCCTATTTTTTCCATTCTTTTTGCAGCCTCTTGAGCACCCACTACAAAGGCATTTACAGTTGCTGTGAATATATTATTAATGCCCTTTGGTTTAAGTTTTATAAATTTCGTATAACCGCCCACAACCGCTCTACCCGAAATAATAGCGTTTGAGATGAAAAAATCCACGCGTTCAAAATCCGCATCAATCTTTTCAAAAAGATCTTTGTAATTTTCTGGCTCAAGTATGTTAAATTCATAAGCTCTAGCTTTTATCTTATAGTTTTTTTCCAAATCATCCACAATGTCCTTTGCCAAATCAGCATTAGAATTGTAAGTAAAAGCGATATTTACGCCCATTTTTGCAAACTCATAAACTATAGCCTTACCAATTCCCCTTGTGCCTCCGCTGATAACTAAGGTCTTTCCTTGAAATTCTTTATCCATTAAAATCCTTTAATCTCGTATTTTTTCATCACTTCTTCAATTTTAGCAAAATTTTCCTTACTCGGCGGACAAAGCGGAAGTCTGAATTCTAAATTCTCAATCAAACCTGCTATAAACATTGCCGCTTTTATGGGGATAGGATTGCTCTCGCAAAAAAGAATTTTATTGATTTTATAAAGTTCGTCGTTGATTTTTTTAGCTTCTTTGAAATTTTCACGCAAGGCTTCGTGCGTTAAAAGGCTAATTTTATCAGGCAATAAATTCGAAGTTACCGAAATAACGCCCTTGCCACCGTTTGAAAGCACGGGATAATTAATCGCATCATCACCGCTAATAACTACCATACGCGGCTCGTTTGCAAGCAAATCCACGCATTTATCGATACTTCCGCTTGCTTCTTTGATTCCATAAATATTTTCGCATTCTCTAAAAAGCCTTATAGCTGTATCTGTGGAAATTTCACACGCAGTTCTACCCGGAACATTATACAAAAGTAAGGGTATTTCAACGCAATTTGCTATCGCTTTATAATGCTCAAAAAGCCCGGCTTGAGTAGGCTTGTTATAATACGGAGTTACACTTAAAATTCCGTTAGCACCAGCATTTTGAGCAAATTTTGCCAAGTCTTGCGCCTCGTGGGTTGCGTTGCTTCCAGCTCCTGCTAGAACTTTGACTTTGGTATTTTTACAAGTTTGCACGGCGAGTTCTATGCAAGTTTTATGCTCATTATGTGTTAAGGTCGCACTCTCGCCTGTCGTTCCAACAGGCACGATAGCATTAATGCCATTAGCAATCTGTCTTTGAATAAGCTTTATATAGCTTTGCTCATCGACTTTACCATTTTTAAAAGGCGTAACAAGAGCAGTCATAGCACCTATAATGACATTTTTATCCATTCTTAATCCTTTCTTAAAATCAAAGTAGTGGAATTTTCTTTCACAAAATAGCGATTCGCACAATCTATAAGCTCTTTAAGTTGTAAATTCTTCGTGTTTTTCTCGTAGTTTAAAAGAGGCTTTAAATCCCCTCTTGCAAGAAAAGAGCCGTAGGTATTTGAGACAGCACTTGCGGTATTTAAAGAAAAGATAAAATCGCTTTTTATGTTGTTTTTAACCTTTTGCAAGGCTTGCTTAGAAATTTTTCCTTTTTTGAGAGTGTTTAAAATTTTAAGCAGTTCTTTTTCGACGCGCTCGGCTTTTACGCTAGGATTGCAAGTGCAAATAAAAATAAACAAATTTTCATCAATGCTATCATTCACAAAAGCGTAATAATCATTGATAAGATTAAGTTTATCGATTAAAATTTCATTTATCAAAGAGCTTTTTCCATTGCCTAAAAGCTCAGCTAAAACATTTAAAGCACTTATATCTTTGTGTTTAAAATTTGGAATTTTAAAAGCTAAGGCTAAAAGCTCGGTGTCTGTTTTTTTCTTAAGTTCTATCCTTTTTGCGCCATCTTGCTTAGGCTCTTTGGTGTGAATTTTAGGAATACTTCTTGTATTTTTAATCTTTTCAAAATGCTTTTTAGCACACTCAAAAACCTCGTTGCTTTCAATATCTCCGCTTACTATCAAAATGGCGTTTTTAGGCTGGTAAAAAGTCTTGTGAAATTCCCTTATATCCTCTATGCTCCAGTTTTCAATATCCTTTATAAAACCTATAGGAGTCCAGTGGTAAGAATGATGGATAAAAGCGTGATTGAAAAGCCTAAAATACAAGTATCCTAAAGGATTATTATCCGTCCTCCAAAGCCTCTCTTCTAAAACAACCTTTCTTTCAGTAGCAAATTCCTCATCTTTAAGGCTTAAATTCTGCATAAGCTCGGCAAAAAGCCCAAAAGCTTTATCTAAATTATCCTTAGCACATTTAATAAAATAATGCGTATAATCAAAGCCAGTACTTGCATTATCAACACCACCAAAGCCCTTGACTATCTCATCAAACTCCCCTGCTTTTAAATTTTTCGTGCTTTTAAAATTAAGGTGTTCAAGCATATGAGCTATGCCACTTTTTCCCATAGTTTCATTTCTTGAGCCAACTTTATAAAAAATATCAACGCTTATAACCTTGCTATTTTTATTCACGCCAAAACTATACACTTCAAGCTTGTTCTTAAGCTTTATTTTCTCAAAATTTATCATCTTAAATCCGCTCCCACTGCCTCGCTAAGGCTTAAAAATCCATCTTTTTTAAGAAGTAAGCTTAAATTTTTATTTAGTTTTTTGACTAAAGATGGACCTTTAAAAACCAACCCTGTATAAATTTGAATAAGATTTGCACCTTTTTTAATGCGTTCATACGCAAGTTCTGCACTGTCTATTCCACCACTTGCGATTAAAAGCGTTTTTCCAAAAAGCTCTTTTGCAAGTGTTTCAAAGAAAGTCCCGCTTTTTCTGCTTATGAGTTTGCCGCTTATGCCTCCAAAGGTGCGGTTATTATCAAGCAAAGAATAATCCGTGCTTGTATTTGCGATGATAAAGCCTTTTGCACCCTTTTCTATGGCGTTTTGACAAAGTTTTAAGGCTTCTTTTGTTTTCATATCCGGCGCGATTTTAATCAAAATAGGCTTTGAAGTGATTTTTAAAGCCTCTTCAAATAAAGAGTCGATAAATTCATTATTTTGCAAGGCTCTTAAATTTTTAGTATTTGGCGAGGAGATATTAATAGTAAAATAATCGCACAAATCCTTAAAAGAACGCAACAAATAAAGATAATCCTCTAAAGCCTCCTTACTTTGTGCATTCTTGCCTATGTTCGCACCCAAAGGCAAAACGAAAGGATAAAGCTTAGAAAGCCTTGAAGCGATTTTTTCGCTACCTTCGTTATTAAAACCCATAGCATTTTGTAGGCTTTCTTGCTTTATAAGGCGGAAAAGTCTTGGTTTTTCATTACCCTTTTGAGCCTTAGGCGTAAAGGTTCCAAATTCCAAAAAACCAAAACCCAAAGCACTCAAAGGCTTAATCATAGTGGCGTTTTTATCAAAACCACCGGCTAAACCTACGGGATTATAAAAATCAAGCCCTAATAAATTCTGCTTTAAACTCTCTTCATTCACTATATAATTATGTGCTAAAAAGCTAAGGCTTCCCGGAAAAATAGCATTTAAAGCCCTTAAAGAAAATTCCGCCAAAGAATGTGCTTTTTCAGCGTCTAGTTTAAAAAGTAAAGGTTTTATCGTTTCATAACTCATTTTTTTCCTTTTTTTGTGAAAATTTTAACCAAGTAAAATTAACTGAAGTTAGGCTTTGCTTTTTGATTTTTAAAATTTTGATAAAGTTCTGATTTTTCCATAAGCTCCGCGTCATTTCCCATAGCAAGAATTTTGCCCTCATCAAGCACTATAATTTTATCCGCATTTTCTATACTGCTTAAGCGGTGCGCTATCATCAAAATAAGATGCTCTTTTTTAAGACTTTCTATGGTCTTTACTATGGCTTTTTCGCTTGCATTATCAAGGGCTGAAGTAACCTCGTCAAATATGAGCAAATCAGGCTTTTTATACAAGGCTCTAGCTATAGCTATTCTTTGTTTTTGCCCTCCGCTTAAATTCTTGCCGTGTTCAAAAAGTGCGGTGTGAATTCCGCCCATTTTTTCCACGAATTCGTAAGCATTTGCAAGTTTTAAAACTTCTACGACTTTTTTTTCGTTAAATTCCTCGCCGTAAGCAACATTTTGTGCGATAGTATCGTTAAAAATATAAAGATCTTGCGTAACCAAAGCAATTTTTGAACGCAAAGATTTTAGGCTAAATTGCTCTAAATCCTTGCCATCTAGCAAAATGCGTCCTGAATTTTTTTGCAAAAAATGCAAGATAAGCCCTATAAGTGAGCTTTTCCCGCTTCCACTTGGTCCTATTAAGGCTAAAATTTCGCCTTTTTTAAAAGAGAAATTTATATTTTTAAGCACTTCTTTTTGCTCTTCATAAGCAAAACAAACTTCTTTAAATTCAAGCTCACTAATGCCTTTAAGCTCCAAGCTTCCGCCTTTAATTTCCGGCTTTAAATCAAGCAAATGAAAGGTTCTCTCACTCGCCACAACTCCAAGTTGCAATTTCCCATATAAAGAAGTCATTTTTTTAAGCGGAGTGTAAATAGCAAAAAGAGCGGAAACAAAGGTGAAAAAATCTCCCGGACTCATACTCCCTCGTATAACCTCCTTACCGCCTATTATAATAACAAGCGCAACGCCTAAGGAACCAAACATTTCCATTAAAGGGCTTGTAAGTGCATCAACGCGTGTGTTTTTAAGTGTGATTTTGCAAAGTTCTGAATTTAAAGTGTCGAATTTCTTGCCTTCTTTTTTTTCAGTGTTACTTGCTTTGATAAGTTCTATATTAGAAAAAATTTCGCTCAAACTAGCAAGCATATCCGCACTTTTTTCCTGCCCTCTTTTTGCGTATTTTTTAAGCTTTTTTGCAAACCAAATGAGAGGAAAAAAAGCAAGTGGAAGCACGATTAGAGCAAAAAAAGCAAGTTTTGGACTATGATAAATTACTACGCACAAAAGCCCTAAAGCCGTGATAAATTCCCTTATAAACTCAGGAATAAAGCTTGAAACTATGAGTTGCAAAGCGTTTATATCATTGGTGCAGCGGCTTATTAACTCTCCGCTTCTGTATTTTTTAAAAAACATTATGTCTAAACGCAAAAGATTTTCAAGCACCAAAAAACGCAAGGTTTTAAGTATATTCATACCTATGTAAGAGACATAATAGCTTTGCAAATACATTCCAAGATTTTTAAGAAAATACGCAAACACAAGCAAAAAAGGCACGATATAAAGCATAGCCTCGTTTTTTTCTATGAAAATTTCATCAATTATAGGCTTTATAGCTGAAAAACTCGCCGCCGTTCCGCTACTTGCTAGGATTATGCCTAGCATTACTAGTAAAAATTGTTTCCAGTATTTAAGATAAAAAGGCTTAAAGCGGACTAAAATTTCTTTAAATTTCATTGCTTTTTGCTCTCTTAAAGCTCATCGCCTAAATACTCCCAAACCACGCCATTAGCAGTATCTAAAAGGCAAATTCCCTCCTTTAAAAGCTCTGCTCTTATGAAATCTGCACTTTTAAAATCTTTATTTTTTTTCGCTTCAGCTCTTTTTTGAATTTGCTTCTTTATAAATGCCTTTTTATCCTCGCTTACTCCCCACTGAAAATACAAATTTGCGTCCAAAAAACCAAAGCCAAAAATCCTCGCAAGTTCGCCTAAATTCCTTTCAAGATCTTCCTTTAAAGCCTTATTTTTACTTTCTTTATCAAGCCTTAAATTCGCCTCTGTAATAAATTCATCAAGCAAAGCCAAAGCCTTAGAGATATTTAAATCATCGCTTAAAGCCTCTAAAATTTGCTTTGAAAATTCGCTTTTAAATTCGCTTTTAAATTCATCAAAATCGCTAAATTCGCCCAAAACAAGCCTTTTTTTAAGGCGGTAAAACTTATCAAGCCTTTTTTTACAAGATTTTAAATCCTCCAAAGAATAATTAAAATTTGCCCTATAATGAACGCTTAAGAGATAAAATCTCAAAACCTCGCCATTAATTTCTTTCAAAGCGTCTTTTATAAAAAAGCTATTATTTAGGCTTTTACTCATTTTTTCGCCGCTTACATTTACAAAGCCATTATGAAGCCAAATTTGAGCTAAGTTATGATGATAGCCACAACGACACTGTGAAGCTTCGTTTTCGTGATGCGGAAAGAAAAGATCAGCCCCTCCAGCGTGAATATCGCACCCACCTTCAAATAAAGCCTCAATCATAGCCACGCATTCAGTATGCCAACCGGGTCTTCCCTTGCCAAATTCGCTCTCATAAAAATTTTCATCAAATTTCCAAAGCACAAAATCGCTCTCGTTTTTTTTGCCTCTAAGGCTTTCTAAGCGACTTTTACTTTGCTCTAACTTCCTTTTTGAAAGGCTAAAATACTCTTTATCCTTGCTCGTATCAAAATACACTCCGTCTTCTAAAATATAAGCAAAATCAAGTTTGTAAAGCCTTAAAATTAAAGCTTGCATTTCTTTTATATAATGCGTCGCTCTTGGCTTAAAATCAGGTTCTAAAACATTTAAAGCCCTCATATCTTTTTCATAACTTTTTATGTAAAATCCGCTAAGCTCCTCTAAATTCTGCCCGCTTTCTTGCATTTTTTTAAGAATTTTATCATCAATATCAGTGTAATTTCTTGCAAAAAACACTTCGTAATTTAAAGCTTTCAAGCTTCTTCTTAAAAGATCAAAGCAAATACTGCTTCTTGCGTGTCCTAAATGTGCATCATCATAAACTGTAGGTCCGCAAAGATAGATTTTTACGCTCTTTTTTTCAAGCTTTATTTTTTCTTTTGAAACGCTGTCTAAAAGCCTCATTTAAAAAATTCCTTTAAAAAATCTTATCAAAATTTCAACGATTAAGCCCTTAAATTCAAACAAAAAAAGCCCAAAAATGCTTAAAAGCAAAACACCTAAAAGGCTAAATTTCCAAGAAATTAAAGTAAAAAACCGTTTAAAACCAAATTCTTTAATATTAGCAAAAAGCAAATAAAAAGCACTTAAAGAACTAGAAATAGCAAGTGCTAAAACCTTTAAATTCTCATCTTTTATCAAAAAAATAAGAATCACAGAACAAATCGCACTTAATATTAAAGACTTAAGAGCAAATAAAGCAGCGATTTTTTGCTTAAACTCTGCATAAAGCCAAAGGGAGAAAAGTTTTTGCAAACCAAAGGGCAAAAGTCCTACAAGATAAGCACTTAAAACATAAGCGGTTAAGATGGTATCTTCTTTTGTGAAATTGCCTCTTTGAAACAAAAGCTCCGAAATTTCTACGCTAAAAATAACGCCGATTAAAGTTGCAAAAATCAAAAGAAAGCTTAAAGCTCCTAAAGCCTTACTCATAAAGTTTAGAGCTAAATTTTCTTGTCCGCTTTTAAGGTGTTTTAAAATTTTAGGAAAGCTTACTTGCGTTAAAGCTATGGCAAATAAAGCAAGAGGAAGCTGGAAAACGCGGTTTGCATAATAAAGATAAGAAATGCTTCCTGTGATTAAAAAACTCGCTATTGTTGTATCTAAAAGCGAACTAAATTGCGTCGCGCTAGAACCCAAAACGCCGTGAAAGAAATTTGCGTAAAAAGAACCAAGTTTTACTTTAAAGCTTTTAAATTTCAAAGAAAGAGCCATAGCTTTAAGCACAGGATTATTTAAAAGAGCGAAAATATGCAAGATAAGCTGAGCCACTCCGCTTAAAACCGTCGCGTAAGAAAAATAATAAAGCGTGTTTAAAGGTGCATTTTTATCCACAAAAAAAGCGGCTATAACTATGGCAAGATTAAACAAAGCCGCAGAAAAAGAAGTGATGAAAAATTTTTGCTTGTAATTTAAAAGTGCTCCTAAAAAGGTCGTTAAAAAGATGAAAAATAAATACCAAAAATTTATCGCAACCAAAGGAGAAGCTAAAGCTATGGTGTCTTTATCAAAGCCTAGTGCGAAAATTTTAGTAAAAAAAGAAGCAAAAAAGCTTACTAAAGCACAAAATAAAAACACCACGACGCCAAATTGCACCAAGACGCTTACGCAAAAAGCACCTTTTTTTCTAGCTTTAACGAAATTTGGCAAAAAGGACTGCCCAAAAGCTCCTTCAGCAAAGATTCTTCTAAAGAAAGCTGGCATTTTTAAAGCGACGAAAAACACATCGCTATAAAGTCCGGCTCCTAAAAAAAAGGCGATTAAGACATCTCTTACTAAGCCTAAAATTCGCGAAAATAAAATCCCTAAGGCGTTGATAATAAAATTTTTAAACACCAAGCTCTTCATAAATCATTCATTAATCAAAATTTATGGCAATATTTTAACTAAATTAAATTTAAATTTGATTATAATGTTTTAAGAAATTCATTTAAATTTGGAGAAAATTTTGTTAGAAGAAAAAATCATATCGCACACTCAAAATCCCTACGCAGTGCTTTTTAGCGTCGCTCAAAGGACAAAGATTAATGTTAATGAACTTGATTTTACTTTGCTTTCTTTTTCGACCGAATATAGGTTTGAAAGTAAGGATGAGTGGAGCAAACTTAGCGAAAAAGAGCTAAGTTTATTCGATGAGGACGAGAATTTTTTAAAAGAACATTTGCAAATCAAACAAGAATACAAGATTGAAATTTTCCACGACCCAAACAAAAACGCAAATGAAGTAGCAAACGCCGTAAAACTTATAGCCAATAAAAGCTTGACAAAAATCGTCGCTCAAATCAATTTTAACGCGCTTAAATTCCACGACAAGCTTGCTTTAGAGCTTTTGCAAAGCATTTATAAAAAAATGCTTAAGCTTAAATTTCTCATAGGAATTCGCATTTTTGATT
>CAZWYE010000051.1:0-10445 GCA_964637895.1 uncultured Campylobacter sp.
TCTTGCATAGCAAAGCCTTGTCCTATGCAAACTCTCTCGCCCATTCCAAAAGGCAAATACGCGTCCTTGCGGTAAGACCTATCAAAACGCGAAGGATCAAAAGAATTTGCATTCTGCCAAAAACGCTTATGACGATGAATGAGCCAAGGAGCGACAACTACGCCCGAGCCTTTTTTTATGGATTTGTCGCGAATTTTAACATCTTTTACCGGTTCTCTAGCGAAAAATCCCACAGGCGGATAAAGCCTTAAAGATTCTTTAAAGATATTTGTAAGAAATTTAAACTGCTTTAAATGCGAAATTTCAATCTCTCCTCCGTTTAAAACCTGCGAAATTTCCTCAAAAGCCTTTTCTTGCTCGTTTGGATACAAGCTTAAAAGATAAAGAGTCCAAGTTAATGAACTCGCCGTAGTTTCGTGCCCCGCTAAAAAAAGCATAGCAACTTGATCTAAAATTTCCTCAAAGCTAAATCTTTGATTTGTCTTTGCGTCAATCACCAAAAGCAAGGACTCTAAAATATCATCCTTGCCTAAATTCTTACCCTCGCTAACTGCGTCATAACGAGGCTTTATGATAGCACTTAAAACCTCTCTTATAAGCTCACCTGATTCTAGTCTTTTTTTATCGCCTAAGATATAAGAAAGCCATTTTGGAAAACGAAACATCTTCCGCATTGCCGTTCGAACGCTTTGTTCTTGAAAATTCACAAAAGCGTTAAGAATTTTCTTGCCTTTTTCTTCGTCAAGCTTTGAGGACATAATGGTACGAAAAATCACATCAGCCGTTACGAAAGTCATAGCCTCATCAACCTCAACAATAGCGTTGTTTTCATACTTTGCAAAACGGTTCATCATATCCCTAACTGCTTCGCTCATAAGGTTAAACACCCTAGAAATTCTAGTCATTTCAAAAGAAGGTCTTAAAAGCTCTCTTTGCTTACTCCAAGTTTGCCCATTTGTTGTAAAAATGCTCTCTCCTAGCAAAGGGCTTAAAAGCTCGTGCAAAAACGCACTTTTTGGGAAAGTTTTAACCTCATCTACCATTATCCTTTTAACTTCTTCAGGGTCGTTTATCACATAAAGGTCGAAATTTGGCATTTTCACATAACCTGTTTGCATTTCATAGCTTTTTTCATACAAGCCATCGAGCCAAGAGCGGCGTTTGAGTAAAAAAGTTAATAAAGTTGAAGCCTTGTTTTTATAAGGTTTTGGGTGAAAAGGACAGCCATTCATAAAATCTCCTTAATTTATTTTTTCTTCTAAAAATTTTTCTCCGACAACGAAACTAAAAAAATCATATTCGCCTTTAATTTCGCTATTCATCAAATACAAAAAATGAGCCTTGTATTTGTTTTTTTTGATTTTTTTGTAGTGTCCTTTTTCGTAAAGCGTGTGGAATTTAGCCGAGTAAAATTTAGGTCTAAATCCCTCTTCGATCCCGCTTGTTGTGAAAAAATCAACCTGAGGAAAACACGCCCCGTCAATAATCGAAGTGTAATCATACCATTTTAAGTTAAATTTTGAAAGAAATTTAAGCTTTTCTCTAAAATCTAAAGATTTTTTTTGATAACTCACTAAAGGAATGCACTCGCCTAAAGTAATGATTTTAAGCTTAGAAAAATCTAGCTTGTTTTGTTCGCATAAAAGCAAAATTTTAGCTAAAACTTCTATACAAAGCACGGTTCCTACGCTGTGAGAAAGCAGGAGAATTTCATATTCTTTTGTATTTTGGTTAGTTTTTAAGGCGTTAAAAATCGCTTGCGCAAAGTGTTCTAGCCTAGATTCTAGCGTGTCGTCTTTAAGTTTATGCCAAGAAGCACAAAAAACGCAAATTCTAGTGATCCAAAACACGGCAAGTTTTTTACCAAGCTTGAATAAAATTTTATGCAAAAACACTCCAAAACAAAGCCCCAAAACAAGGGCAAAAAACCAAAACATATAAGTTTTAGCAAAAATAAACACAAAAAAAGCCAAAAGACAAGAAAAAAGTAAAGAAAAAAGCACATAAAAAAAAGGATAAAAGCCAGTTATAAGCTGATAAATCGAGGCTTTTCCAAATTTAATAAAAAGTCCTGTGATGATATAAATTCTAAAAAGATTAAAAGCATCTTTAAAAGAATTTATAGTATTTTGCGTCCAGCTGTTTTTAACTATATCGTTCCAAGCTAAAAAAGTATAACGCAAACTAAGCTTAGCAGAGCAAACTTCCCAAAAAGGAAATTCCTTGTTTGTTTGACTTTTTCCTAGCTCAAGCTTAGGATTATAACTTGCAAGTTCTTTTTTAAATACATTATAATAATACCTATAACTTCTAGGGTCGTATCCGGCTATGTAAAACACTTCTCTTTTTAACATTTTTCTTCTTAAAAACTCATTTGTTAGGCATTGTATTAATTTTTGGTTATTTTGTCAAAAGACTATTTTAATCTTTATTCGTCTAAAAAGGAGTTTTTGTAGAAATTGCCATTGATTTGATTGTTTTTTAAAAGGAAATCCTTGTAATTTTTAATCAAAGTTAAATTCGGCTTACACGAATGTGCTTCTTTCCAAAAAAACTGCAATTTTCTTTGATAAGTAAGACCCTCAAAATCATAAAACGCCCGCCCACAAACCTTAGTCGCACAGCCCTCAAGCACGGCACTAAGACCGACGGTTGAATTTATAGTGATGCAGCCTAGCGCGTTTTTAAGCAAGGTTGGTAAATAAGTATCATGCACATACAAAATGCGACCTTCTACATAATACTTCGCACTAAGCTTTTCTATTAAATTTGCGTAATTTTTATACCCTCTATCCATAGGGTGGTGTTTAAAGACTAGATAAGACTTAGCACGAGCGTGATTTGCAAAAGAAAGCATAGTTTCTTCTATGAAATCCTCTATGCTTTTTTTATAATGATGAGAAAGCTGCGTGTCGTTATAAACCTGCAAAACCACTAAAAAATACTTCTTTTTAAGGCTGTAAATTTTATCATTTAGCTTTCTTTCGCTAAATTTATACAAATAGCGTCTAAACAAAGCCCTAAGCCAAATGAATGCTTCTAGGGGGCTAAATTTTCTATGATGGAGTTTGTTATTAAAAAAAGGACTTAAAATAAAGGCAAAAAACCAATACAAAAAGGAGTAAAAAGCCATAAATTTAAAGCCTCCGGGAATGACTTTGATATTAGAAATTTTAGCACAAGTGCTTAAAGAAAGATAAAAATTTTTATCGCGTGGAATTTTAGAGCTTGCATTCACTCCGTCCTTTTCAAAGCTAATACAATAAGGTCTTAAATAACCCTCTTCGAAAATCCAAATTTCAATACTAAGCTTTCTAGCGACCCTAATGGCTACTTCGTGGATAAAACGGCAATCATTATACATAAGAATGGCTTGTGTTTTGTGCTTTTGAAAAAAACTTTCATAAAAGCTTTCAAGCTTGTCCCTCGTAGCCTTGCAACGCACCCCAAAAGGATAGAAAAAGAAATCCCCGCCGTTGAAATTAAGCTTTGTTACCTTTGTATCATTAGCTTTAAGCTTTTTAGCAAGTTTAGAGAAAAAATTCCCCACCGGACCTTGCAAAAGAATGACATTTTTACCGCTAAATTCCTCTTTAATTTTCTTGTTTAAATTCACTTTTTTCTTAAGAGAGCAAAGCCCCCCCCCCCGTGTTAAGTTTTTTGCCAAAAAATTTGCATTAATTTTTCGTAAATTCTGCGAATTTTTCTAAGTAAAAAGGTTCTTAAATCCGTTCTTAACCTTAAAAAAGTCTTAGAAAAATACTCCTCTTGAATCTTAAGCATTATATCTAAAGTAAGTTCAATTTCACATAAATTTTTAGTTTTTGGATTGATATATCTTGGATAAAGTATCAAACTCCCGGCCACAAGTTCCTCTAAGCTTAATTTGCGTTTTCGTCTTTTAAATTCGTGCTTATCTTGTGTCAGTTGCCAACCCGCATAAAAAGGCTTTCCATAAGTAAAAACCGCCTTTTGCCTTAAAAGCGCGTCAAAACCTGCTGTGGAGGTTATGGTATGAATTTCATCACTTGCTTCAATCGCGCTTGCTATGCTTACATCTTTAAGCACCTCATCGCAAAATTCCAAAATCAATTTTTCATCTTTTAGCCCCACTCTATTGCCACTTAACACATCCGGATGAGGCTTGAAAACTATGTAGGCTTTGGGATTTTTCTGCCTGACTTCTTTAATGAAATCTTTAGTGCTTAAACCACAGCCTCCAAGTATCATAGAAGCGTCATCTTCAACTTGAGCCGGAATTAAAATGATTTTTTGATTTTTAGCGGCTTTAAATTCAAGCTTTTCATGCTTTAAGCCGTTGTATTTTGAAAATTTATTAAGCTTTAAAAATTCTATAAGCTTTCTTGCTCTATTTAATAAAACTTCATTGAATTCATAATTTTGCAAGATATTTTCAAGCTCACTTTCTTTGCTAGGGTCTATATATAAGCCCTTTTTATCGACGATTAAAGAATAAGGTCTGGTTAAGTCAGAGCCTAAAGACACAGAGCGCACAAAGCCATCTTCAACAAAGAAAATTTGAGGCTCAAAGGCGTTTTTGCTTTGTTCTTTTATAAGCTTTTCAAGCTCGTTTTTATCAATTTTTTTGCCCCAAATATAAAATTCATTGTTCTCATTGAGCTGGAATTTTTTAAGATTTTTAAGAGAAGTTAAAAAAATGAGTTTATCGCCCTTAAAAAAAGGCTTTATAAAGCTTCTTTTCCACAAAGTAAAGCCCAAAAAAAACAGTTGTTTTTGCATTTTTTATCTCAATCTCTTAAAAATCTTTTTGAAATTTTACACAAGAAAATTAAATGTATTTTTTAAGAATTCACATAATATAAGCTTATTTTAAAGATTTCAACCCTTAAATCAACATAAAAGCTAAATAAAACTTCAACGGTTTATTGTCGTTATATGGATAAAAAATTTAAAATAGCACAAAAGACTCTACAATACAAGCTTAAAAAATAAATCCTATAAAAAATTTAGCTTGTTTTCTCAGCTTTAAAAACAAAAGAATCTCAAAAACGAGTTTTACAAAATTTGCTTTTTAAAATTATTTTACCGATAAAAACTAGTGTTTAAATTTCAAAACCAGCTTGAATTGGACATCAAATTAGCCAAAAACCTTTTTCAAATGTGCTTTGTAGTTTTCTATATCTGTTTTGATTTGTGGATTTTTCATCACATCGTTACACATAAAACTATCTAGTTTTTTCATAGCTAAAAAAGCGTGAGCCTTATGCAAATGCGTAAAAACATAATCCACGCCCTTGCCCTCAAAAAACTGCGTCTCATCAGTGAAAGCCTCAAGCGGAGCGTTCCAAGTGCTACAAAGCATATAAGATTTATTCCCAGCTAAGCCGCCGCTTCCGTATTTCTTGCTCGCATCTTCTCTGCTTCTGCCGTCTCCGCTAAAAAGCACTTCATACGAGGCGAGATACACTTCGTCTATGTATTTTTTCACTATCCAAGGCTCACACATCCACCAAGCAGGAAAGTGATAGATAAAAGTATCCGCCCAAACGAGATTTTGCACCTCTTGCTTAATATCATAACCTTTATCAATCTCAACGCCTCTTAACTCGTGTCCCATTTCACCTAAGCTCTCTCTTGCTACCTCGCACAAAGCGGAATTTAGTTTTCCGCCCGAAGTGCCAAAAGCCTTAGCCCCGTTTAAAATGTAAATTCTAGCCATTTTTATCCTTTAAAATTTACGCTTTAAATTTGCAAAATTAAAAAGCCTTTATTTGTAGTTTTCTATGCCTTGTTTTAGAATTTCTATAGCGGCATTTTTATCTTTAAAATCTTGCACTTTCACCCATTTATCAGGCTCTAGCATTTTGTAAGTTTCAAAGAAATTTTTGATTTTATTTAAAGTCGCTTGCGGTAAATCGGTGTAAGTTTTGATCTTATCATACCTTGCATCGATTTTCGAGTGAGGCACGGCTAAAAGCTTTTCATCGACTCCGCTTTCATCTTCCATAACTAAAACCCCGATTAAACGGCACGGGAAAACGGACTTTGGCACGACAGGGTATTCGGTTAAAACCAAAATATCCACAGGATCGCCGTCTTGTCCTAAGGTATTTGGGATAAAGCCGTAGTTTGCAGGGTAAAACATAGCACTTGCGACTATGCGATTTACAAAAACCGCTCCGCTTTCTTTATCAAGCTCGTATTTGACATTCGAGCCGTAAGGAATTTCAATCACGGCATTGATTTTATCCGGAATTTCTCCAACTTTTATTTTTGATAAATTCATTGTTTCTCCTTGTTTTGCATAATAAATTTGATTTTTTTTAAATTCCGCTAAAAATTCGCATTTTTCACAAAATCATTCGTTTTCAATTTTCTTCATAAGCTCTTTCATATCCTCAACTATGGGCTCGATCGCTCTTTCGCCGTCTATGATATGATGAAGTTCTTTTTTTTGATAAAAGCTTAAAATTTCATTCAAAGGCTCAAGATAAACTTTCATTCTATTATAAAATACTTCTTCATTATCATCAGCCCCTCTTGATCTGCCTAGAATTCTTTCCTTAGCGACCTTTTCGCTCACGCGAATTTCAAAAACGCCCTTAAGCACGACCTCGCTTTGGTGTTTAAGAATTTTGTCAAATTCTACCATTTGTTCTACGCTTCTTGGATAGCCATCTATTATAATGGTGTTTGTTTTAGCAGATTTTAATGCCGAAACTATGGTGTGAATGACTATATCTATGGGAACTAAACGACCCTTAGAGATAAAGCTGTCTATCTTTTTTCCAAGCTCGCTACCGCTTGCAACCTCTTCTCTAAGCAAATCGCCCGTCGAATAGTGAGAGACATTTTCATCGCTCTTTGCAATCAAGCTAGCGTCTGTGGTTTTGCCACTGCCCGGTGCTCCTATTATTAAAAACAAGGTTTTCATATTTTTTCCTCTCTAAATTTAATTCCAAGCTCTCTTAAGCTCTCTTTGCTCGCTGCTGAAGGTGCTGCTGTCATTAGGCACTGTGCTTTTTGAGTTTTTGGAAAGGCTATGACCTCTCTTATGCTACTTGCTTTACTTAAAAGCATTATGAGTCTATCAAGTCCTATAGCGATTCCTCCGTGCGGAGGTGCTCCAAAACTTAGGGCGTCAAGCAAAAAGCCAAATTTCTCTTTCTGCTCCGCCTCATCTATGTTTAGGAGTTTAAAGACCTTTTGCTGAATTTTATTTTTGTGAATTCTTATGCTTCCGCCTCCAAGTTCTACGCCGTTTAAAACTATATCGTAAGCTATGGAATTTATCTCCTCTATGTCCTTTTCATCGATATTTTTTGGCATAGTAAAAGGGTGGTGCATAGCTGAAAAACTTCCGTCCTCATTCTCTTCAAACATTGGAAAATCTACAATCCAAACAAATTCCAAAGCATTATCATCGATAAGTCCTAGCTCTTGCGCTAAAAAAATTCTAAATCGCCCCATATAATCAAGCACGGTTTTCTTAGCCCCAGCTCCAAAAAACACCACATCACCAAGCTCTAAGCCACATTTTAAAACAAGCTCGTTTAAGTCCTCTTGAGCGAAAAATTTACAAAGCGGACCCTTAAGTCCTTCTTCTTTAACTTGAATGAAAGCCAAACCTTGCGCGCCGAATTTACGCACAAATTCCTCAAATCTTTGCATTTGTCTTTTTGAAAAAATGGTATCGCCTTTTGGTACTTTAAGGGCTTTTACGCGATTTTTTTTAATATCTTTTGCTAAATTTGCAAAAATTTCGTTCGTGCTTCTTGCAAAAATATCTGCGACATCAATAAGTTTTAAATCAAATCTTAAATCAGGCTTATCCGAGCCGTAATCCTCCATAGCCTCTTTATAAGGCATTTGCTTAAAAGGCGTGTGAATTTCCTTGCCACAAGCCTTGAAAATATCTTTTAATAATTTCTCAGCTACCAAAATGACATCTTCTTGCTTACAAAAGCTCATTTCTACATCGATTTGTGTAAATTCAGGCTGTCTGTCCGCCCTTAAATCCTCATCTCTAAAGCATTTTGCGATTTGAAAATAACGATCAAATCCCGCACACATCAAAAGCTGTTTAAAAAGCTGAGGACTTTGAGGAAGAGCGTAAAATTCGCCCGTGTGAATGCGTGATGGCACGAGATAATCCCTTGCACCCTCAGGCGTTGCCTTTGTAAGAATAGGCGTTTCAACCTCCAAAAATCCCATATTTGCAAGAGAAGCCCTTGTTGCGATACAAGCTTTTGAGCGCAAGGCGAAATTCTCATAGAGTCTTGGATTTCTTAAATCCAAAAAGCGGTATTTCAAACGAAGCTCTTCATTAACATCCTCATCGCCTACGATAAAAGGTGGCACGGCACTTTCATTTTCTATAATTAAATTAGAAACAACAACTTCAATCGCACCCGTTTTAAGCTTAGAATTTACAAGAGTTTCGCCACGCGGACGCACTTTTCCCTCGGCAATCACAACGAATTCATTCCTTACTTTAGAAGCTATTTCGTGGGCTTTTTTATTATCTTGCGGGTCGCAAACAAGCTGGATAAGTCCGCTTCTATCCCTTAAGTCTATGAAAATCACGCCTCCGTGGTCGCGGTAATTATTCACCCAACCGCAAAGTTTTACATTTTCTCCGGCATTATTAAGGTCCAAGTCCGTATTATAATGACTCCTCAAGGTTTTTCCTTTTTAGAAAAATAAATTTGCTTAAAATTGTAGCTTTTTTATTCTTTTACTTAGCTAAGATTTGCTATAATTTTTTATGCAAAATCAAATAGATTATAAAAACATTAAAAAAATCGGACTTGTAACGAAGCCGGGTGCGAATTTTGATGCTGAAATTTTAAGGCTTAAGCAGAATTTAGAGCAAAGAGGCATTGAACTTTTGCTCTTAAAACAAAGCTCAAAAACGCTGAAATTTAAGGCTTTAAGCTTGGATGCTCTTTTTAAGCAAAGTGATTTTGTGATTTCTTTAGGAGGAGATGGAACTTTAATTTCACTTTGCAGAAAGGCTTGCGAGTATAATAAAGCACTTTTAGGCATTAACGCCGGGCGGCTTGGCTTTTTGACTGATTTTAATATAGAAGAAGCTTTGAGCTTTTTTGATGATTTTTTTTGTGGGAAATTTAGGGTTGAAAAGCCTTTTATGCTTGAGCTTGTTTTGGAGGATACAAAAGGCAGGATCACGCACAAAAACGCCTTTAACGATGTGGTTTTTCATAAAGAAAATCGCTCTATGACTCATATAGAGGTTTATCGCAAGGATAAAATTTTTAATGAATATTTTGGAGATGGACTTATAGTCTCATCACCTGCTGGTTCAACGGCTTATAATCTTAGTGCAAATGGTCCCATAGTTTATACCTTAGCCGAAGTTTTCATACTTACTCCGGTTTGTTCGCATTCTTTGACGCAAAGGTCTATAGTTTTGCCACGAGGTTTTGAGCTTGAAATTCGCGCAGAGGAGTGCGTATTTTGCATAGACGGGCAAGAAATTTTTAGCACAAAAGATTATAAAAGCATAAAAGTAAGCTTAAGCGAAAAAAGCGTAGCCTTGATACACCCTAAAAATAGAGATTATTTTCAAATTCTAAAAGAAAAATTAAACTGGGGAAAATGATGATTCGCAAGATTTTGATCAAAGAAAATTTAAGCTTTAAACAAAGCGAACTTTTTATCTCGCCCGGGCTTGTCGTTTTCACAGGGCTTAGCGGGGCTGGAAAATCCATACTTTTCAAGGCTATTTTAGCGGCTTTTGCACTAAGTGAAAGCGAGGCAAAATTTGTTGAGATAGCACTTGATGATAAGCTTGATTTAGAAAGCTTTGGCATAGAGGGCGAAGAGGAAAATGTCTTTAAACTTTTAAAAGATAAAAACACAAAATATTTTATCAACAATCAAAGCATTAGCAAAAAAAGCTTGCAAATTTTAAGCAAAAATTTCATCAAATATCTAGGTGCGAAAGAAAACAACGAATTTAGCAATGAAAAATTCTTAATGCTTCTTGACACTTTAGAAAGCGATAAGAATCCTAAATTTAAGGACTTTAAAGCAGATTTTGAAAAAACTTACAAGGAATTTAACGAGGTTTTTTTAGAGCTTCAAAAAATTTTAGACGAGGAAAGAAAGGTTGAGGAGCTTAAAGAATTAGCAAGCGCGCAAATTGAAAAAATTTCAAGTATAAATCCAAAAATAGGCGAATACGAAGAGCTTTTAAACCTTAAAAAAACGCTTTCTAAAAAGGACAAACTAGAACAAGCTTGGAGCAAGGCGGAGGGAATTTTTGAATTTGAAAACGCTGTTTTAAATGCACTAAATTTAAGCGAGGTTGATTCTAGCTTTTTTTCAGAATGCCTTAATGAGCTAAGGATCATAGCGGAGAGTCAGAAATTTGATGAATTTCAAATGGATATTGAAAAAATGCTTGATAGAATCGAGGATTTATCGTATCTCATCAA
>CAZWYE010000052.1:0-10420 GCA_964637895.1 uncultured Campylobacter sp.
AAGCAAACAAGGCTTCCACCCTTAGAAAACTATAGTGATTATAATGAAGCCTTAAAAGTGCAAAACTATCTTTCTTACAAGCTAGGACTTGCTTTAATGAAAGCTTATAAGAATATTCATCTTGGAGGAATGATGAAGTTCTTCTTTTATGATATAAGCAAGATTAAAAGAGAATTTAAGAGGAAGCGAGGAAATTAATGAAATTTTAAACGAAGCTAAAATTTAAATTTAGCTTTTTATAATTTACGAAAATATTTAAAAGATAAATATTTTAAAATTCTAGCTTAAAAAATAAAGCGAAAATTTTCGAAAACAGAGTTAAAACTCAAAATTTTCTTTAACATCTTCATATTCTAAATGCTCTTTTTCTAGTAAAAGTTCGGCAAGTTTTAAGATTTTATCTTTCATAGGGCTTAAAAACTCGTTAAGTTCTCTTTTTTGCTGCTCTAAATTAGGCTCTTCTATCATTCCAAAACTAAGCATAAATTCAAGCAATTCTTTAATCTTTAAAAAATCGCCCTGCGAATTCGTATAAGTCTCGTTAAAAATAAGCCCGGTAGCACTCGAACCGGCTAAATAAACCTTAATCTTATTCATAAGCTCGGATTTTGAAGTGATATTATGCTCGTATTCTTTGAAACGGTCCTCAATGAGTGTGATTTTATCGAAAGCTATGTCAAAATAAAACGCGCTCAAAGCCTTTGCCGCTTGGTAAATGGCTTGAATTTTTTTCTCATTTTCGCTTAAGCTTAAAATTTTCTTTTTACCCAAAAGAACCTTGTTGAGCACGGCGTGAAAATCGTTTTCTTCAAGCAAATTAGAACCTCTACGCAAAGCATTAATTGCTGCTTCATTTACCAAAGTTTCAAGCCCAGCTCCGCTAAAGCCTACGCTGATTTTAGCGATTTTGTTTAAATTTACATTGTTTTTTTTGTTTTTCATATAAATTTCTAAGATCTTAAGCCTACCTTTAAAATCGGGCAAGGACAAGAAAATGCGCCTATCAAACCTTCCGGAGCGCAAAAGTGCTGAGTCTATAAGCTCGATTTTATTAGTCGCTGCGATGACTATGACTCCGCTATTATCCTCAAAGCCGTCCATTTGCGTTAAAAGCTGGTTTAAAGTGCTATCCCTTTCGACATTAGAAAGCTCACCTCTTGCCTTTCCCACCGCGTCTATTTCGTCTATGAAAATTATGCTTGGTGCCATCATTTTCGCCCTTGAAAAAAGTTCTCTAACGCGTTTTGCTCCCATTCCTACATAAATTTCAACAAAACTCGAACCACTTTGATAAAAAAACGGCACTGAAGCCTCGCCCGCAACAGCCTTTGCAATCAAGGTTTTACCAACTCCGGGCGGTCCTATCATCAAAACGCCTTTAGGCATTTTAATGCCAAATTCTTTATATTTTTTAGGATTTTTCAAAAAATCCACAAGTTCGCTAAGTTCAAGCTTAACCTCATCAACGCCGGCAACATCGTCAAAATTGATATTTGAAATAACAGGCTTAATGTTTGAGTATTCTAAATTCACATTTTGAGGATTTATATTTTTAGAAATGGGGAATTTTTCAAGCTCTTTTTTGCGTTTAAAATAGCTCAAAGACAAAAATAAAGCAAGTAAAAACACCATTAAAACAAAGAAAACCCAAAGGTCATTATCCTGCTTAAGCTCGATAGGAACTTTACTTAAAAGCTCTTTTAAATCCACGCCCTCTTTGATAATAGCATAACTTTCACCCGTAGCTTTAAGCAAAATTTTATCCTCTTCTATGACGGCTTTTTGGATAAGATTTTGACTAAGTAAGCTTTCATAAAGGTCTTTATCTATGAATTTAGGCTGGTTTTTGAAAAACAAAATTCCAAAAAGCACACATAAAATCACAAAAGAAATGAGTATAATTTTTTTATTTTTCACCGCTTTTCCTTTAAATTTGAGCTTGATTAAAATCCTCTTTAGGCTCGTATTTATCGATATTTAGCCATTGTTTTGATAAATTTTTCGCACTTTTTATTTTAATTTTATTAAAAAACTGATCGTATCCCTCGTAAAAGCCGTTTTTAAAGCCCTCGACTAGAATTTCAAGCCTTGCTTTTTGATTTTTTCTGAATTCAAAATTATTTTTTTTCACAAGCTCTTTTAAAATTCTAAGCCTTTGCTTTGCTAAAATAGGATTTACCTTATCCTTAAGCGTAGCTGAATGCGTGTTGTCTCTAGGGCTAAAAACAAAGCCGTGTAGATGAGTAAGCTTAAAATTTTTAAAATTTTCTAAAGCTTCACTCCAAATTTCCTCACTCTCGCCCGGATGCCCAACGATAAAATCCGTTCCCAAAGCAAAGCCCTTATTTTGCAGCTTTTCAAAAAGCTTTAAGTCTTTACTCGTGCGGTTTTTACGTCTCATTGCACGAAGCATCTTTTCACTCGTGTGTTGTAAGGCTATATGCAAGTGTTTTTCAAGCCAAATTTCATCTAAAATTTCAAAAAAACTTTCATCCAACTGAGAAGGCTCTAAACTACCAAGCCTAATGCGTTTAAGTCCTACTATTTTTCCCATTTTTTGTAAAAGCTTACCAAGCGTTGTGCCATCTTTTAAGCCGTAACTGCCTATATTTGTGCCCGTTAGCACTATTTCACTAAAGCCATTTTGCACCAAAGATTCAACCTCGTTTAAGATTTTCTCCTCTTTAAAGCTGCGCGACTTGCCCCGAACACTAGGGATAATACAGTAACTACACCTAAAATCGCAACCTTCTTGAATCTTTACAAAAGCCTTAGTGTGATTTTGAAAATTCCTAAGCGTGTTTTCTTCTGTGAAATTTAAATTTCCAAGCTCAAAAAAGCTTTTTTTTGCGTTTAAAAAATCATTGATTTTATTTTTATGCGAAGCACCTAAGACGCCAAAAATTTTTTTTTGCTCTAAAAGATTTTTACCAAGACTTAAAGAGCCACAACCTGTAAAGATGATTTTAACGCCTTTTTTTTGTAAAGTGTTAATATAGCTTTTAACGTCACTGTCCGCTCCGTTTGTTACCGTGCAAGAATTCACAACAACAATATGTGCTAAGTTTTCATCATTTACTATTTCATAATCTTTAATAAAAGACTTTAAAAGCTCGGTATCGTAGATATTCGTGCGACACCCAAAGGTCTTAAAAAAAATCCTTTCTTTCAAATTTCGTCCTCTTTAAAATTTACAAAACTGTGTTTGCCCAAATAAAGATTTTGACTAGGATAAGCGATTTTTATATCCTCGTGCTTGTTAAACTCTTGTATAATCTCCTTACTTATAGTGCTTCTTAAAGACAAAGCAGCGTAAGAATTTGTCATATACCAAGCCGAAATTCTCATACCCCAATTTTCAAAAAACATAAAAAAGCGTGGCTCGACTTTGGGATTTTTAATACTGTATTCATCTTGAAGCTTAAGCATAGTTTTTCTAGTTAGCTCGGTAAAACCTTTTGCGCGCTGGGTTACTATCCGTTCTACTATCTTTTGTGCCTTGTCTAAATTTGAATCAAAACTTATAGTAATATCAATGCCATCAAGAACGGTTTTCATTCCGTGATGCGTATAATTTGCGATTAAATCCGTAAAAACATAGTTATTTGGTATGAAAATAATGCGTCCGCTACGGCGATTTTTCGTATAACTCTCCCAAGTGATGTCCTCATAAATGGTAATTCTTAAAAAAGAAATATCGATAATATCGCCTACATAAGTGAAATTATTTTGCATTACTTTGATTCTATCGCCCACGCGCAAACTTCCGCCAAAAACAATCACGCACCAACCAAGCATAGACATAAACATATCTTTCATAGCAATGGCTAAACCAGCAGAAGCAAAACCTAAAATCGTTACCAAATAAGTGACATTTTCAATATAAGCAAAAAGCAAGATAAGAAAAATAAGATTAATATTTATAAAATTTATAATCTTTGCAGCCGTGTAGTAGCGTTCGCTATCTTTAATATATCTTCTTGCAACGAATTTAAGTAAAAAAGAAACGACTATGACAAAAATTATAGTTGCAAAGATATTTGCAGCACGAATGCTTTGCACTTTTATCTCAACATTTATGCGCGTGATTTCTTCATCGACCTTTTTTTCATACACGGAAAAAGAAACGGAAGCAAATTGCAAGGCTTGTTCAAATTCGTCAAGTTTTTTGTTTGAAAGCTTTAAGGCTTCGGTATTTGCTTTATCAGGCTCAAGTGTGACAAGTTCTTTAAGCTTGGAATTTTTCTCTCTAATTTTTTCGACGAAATTCTTAAAATCGTTGTATTTAAAGACATATTCTTCTTTTTCGTTGGTAAGCTTTTTAATATGAGAAAAGCCCTCGATAATCGCTAAAGGGTTGGTAAGTTTTGGCAGAATTTCTATGTTTTCAGGTGCGCTTAAACTTTGAATGAAATTTAACTCTTTATAGTCTTTTAAAAGGTTTATTTGCTCTTGTAAGCTAGCGATTTTTTTACTAAGCTCATCTTTTTGTGCCGGAGTGAGGTTTTTTTTAAGCTCTAAATTTAACAAAATAAGCTCATCGTTTAGCTCTTCGTATTTTACAAAATTATCATAACGAACATTCCACGCGCTAGCACTTATAATGGTGTCTAAATTTTCAATCTTTTGCTTTATCTGTGCTAAATTGCTTAGTGCAAAAAGATTTATACAAAATAAAAGCAAAAAACTTAGCTTTTTCATTGGAATTTTCCTAAGGTTTTTAAGATTATTTCTTTGCTAATGTCGCTTTTTATGATGCCTTTTCCAAGATTTTGAGGTAAAATGAAATTTATTTTTTGATGGTGCGTTTTTTTATCTAAAAAAAAGGCTTGATAAAACTCGTTTAAATCTTTTATCTTGTAAGTCGTTGGAAGCTCGAATTTTTCTAAAAGGCTTTTTATCCTGCCAAATTCTTTCTCGCTTATAAGATTTAAATTTAAAGCCAAAGTGTTTGCCATATTCATTCCTATGGCAACAGCTTCTCCGTGCAAGTAGCTTTTATAATGCGTTTGATTTTCTATGATATGAGCAAAGGTGTGTCCGTAGTTTAAAAGCATTCTAAGTCCGCTTTCTTTTTCGTCTTTTTCAACTACTCTTGCTTTAAGTTCTACGCTTTTTGCGATGATTTTAGTAAGAATTTCTTCTTCGCAAACCCCGCTTAAAAAGGCTTTTGCATCTATATTTTCTATAAAATCAAGTAAAGTTTCATCAAACATTAGCGCCATTTTGATAAATTCCGCTAAACCGGCTTTAAGCTCTCTAGCGTTTAAAGTTCTTAAGAATTTACTCTCGCAAAATACGACTTTAGGTTGGTAAAAGCTTCCTATTAAGTTTTTTCCAAAGGCGTTATTTACGCCAGTTTTTCCACCCACAGCCGCATCCACACAAGCTAAAAGCGTGGTAGGAATGTTAATAAATTCAATGCCTCTTTGGTAAATACTTGCCGCAAAGCCGCCCATATCAGAAATTACTCCGCCTCCAAAGCTTATAAGCAAACTTTTCCTATCAAGCTTTGAATTAAACATTTGATTAAGAATTTCCTCTATGGTTGCGAGGTTTTTATACTCCTCTCCGTCCTTAACGCTTATAATGAAAAGCTCCTTGCATTTAAGCCTTTTAAGCAAAGCATCAAGGTGTAAGCCTAGAATTTTTGCATTGCTAAGAATAGCAACTTTTGTATCAAATTCCAAAGTATAAGGCTCATCGACAAAGACTTTATAAGGATTTTCTTTTAACTTCACTTCTATTTGCATAAGTTCTCTTTTGTAAAATTTTTAACTTATTTTACCTTTATTTTAACTAACGGGTATAAAAAGTTGGTAATTTTTTTGCATTTTATGGTAATGCGTGTTTAAATTCATACTCAAACTCCTGCTAAAAACATTGCTTAAGAGCTCTTTTTTAAAGCTGATAAATTGCAGTAAATCCTCTCTGTATTGTAAATTTAGCAAAGGATTATGGTCGTTTTTATCGATGATTTGCAAATTTTTATCGTAAAGCTTAGAAAGGCTTTCAAAAAATTCTTTCATATCGCTAGTATTTTTAGCACTTGGATTATAATGATACAAAGTTACGCTAAATTCAAGCTGTTTGCTTAAATCCGCAATCACATTTGCCCCATTTTCAAGCTCACCTTCATCATCGCTTAAAATCACCGATTCTTTCAAATCTTCAAAATCAAGCTCACCTATTTTAAGCACGGGAATTTTAAGCTCAAAAAGCTCTTTTTTCTTTCTTTGAAAATACTTAAAATCGCTTAAAAACAAGCCTATATCGTTATCTTCTAAAAAAGACTTGAAATTTTCAAATTTAGTATTGAAAAAATCAAAAAATATATTCTCATTTTCACAAGAAAGCTCTTTAAGATTTTTATAAGTTTCATTTAAAGTAGGATTTATAATTCTTATAAAAAATTTCTTAGCATTGCTTTTTTTAAGTAAAACTAAGCCCGTTTTTATGAGTTTATTTTGTGTTTTTTCGCTCATATTTTTCATATCAATGAGTGCGAAAATATTATTACCAAAAGGCACGGGAAACTGCCCGGTGCTTGCTTTGATGTTGTTAAAAACGCTTTTTAGCACCACAGGATCGCCTACGATTAAAATACTATCATTAGGTTGTAAGATGAATGAGGGCTTTGCAAAATTGATTTTTGAATTCCTATAAATCAAAACTATGCGCCATCTTTTTTGATGGATTGAGCCTATGTGTCTGTAAGCAAAGATTGAGCCTATGGGAATCTTAACCTCCATAACCTCGCCTACTTCAAGTCCTATGTATTGTGCGGTTAGGGCGATATTTGGTAAAAAACTTAAAAATCTATGGCTTAAAGTCGCTTTAGCGTCGATTAAATCGCAAAGAGGGTCGTTTATGCTAAGCCCCCAAAAGTCCATAATATTTATTTCAAGCTTAGAATCTAAACTCCTCAAAGCCTCGTAAGTTTTACGTGTCTCAAATTCATCTTCTAAATAAATAAAAGCTTGCCTAAAAGGCTTTTGCATAATAAGCTCAAGCCTTGCAACGCTAGTTGGATCGAATTTATGAAATTCTAAATACTCGTTTTTAACATTAAGCTTTATATCTTTATCATCTTGATAGATTATAGTGAAAAAATACTGCAAATCCTTTTCCAAGCAAAGCCTTTCTAAGAAATGCTTTGATAAAATGCCGCTAATTATGATTAAAATATTATTCATCATTTACTCCAAAAAATTTAAGGAATTATAGCAAAATGGAATTTAAAATAAAACATAAAGACCAAAACGCAAGAGTTTGCGAGATAAAAACGGCTCATAGTAGCTTTTTAACGCCGATTTTTATGCCCGTTGGAACCTTAGGTGCGGTAAAAAGCCTTGATGCAAATGATTTAATGAACAAACTTAACGCCCAAATCATACTTGCAAACACTTATCATTTATACCTAAGACCTACGAGCAAGGTTATTAAAAATTTCGGCGGTTTGCACGAATTTAGCGGCTTTAAACGCAGTTTTTTAACCGATAGCGGCGGATTTCAAGCCTTTTCTTTGAGTAAAAATTCCAAACAAAACGAAGATGGAATTTGCTTTAAAAGCCATATAGATGGGAGTTTGCACTTTTTTACGCCTCAAAGTGTGCTTGATGCTCAGTATGATTTTAACAGCGATATTATGATGGTACTTGATGATTTAATAGCACTTCCAGCTACTAAAAAACGTACCGAA
The DNA here is from genome assembly GCA_964637895.1 of uncultured Campylobacter sp. Classification (GTDB taxonomy): domain Bacteria; phylum Campylobacterota; class Campylobacteria; order Campylobacterales; family Campylobacteraceae; genus Campylobacter_D. The sequence goes on from CAZWYE010000052.1 coordinate 7,703, forward strand.
CTTTCGGTAGAACGCACTATAAAATGGGCAAAAGAGTCCATAAAATATCATTTAAAAAAACAAAGCGAGGGCTTAGCTCTTAGTCAAAATATCTTTGGCATCGTGCAAGGCGGAACAGACTTTGAGCTAAGAAAACAATGTGCTTTAGCCTTAAACGAAATGGAATTTGACGCACTTGCCATAGGTGGGCTTAGCGTGGGCGAGGAAAATGTTTTAATGTATGAAGTTATAGAGAATTTAACGCCTTTTATGGATGAAAACCGTCCGCGTTATTTAATGGGCGTTGGCACTCCTGAGGACTTGGTTGAAGCGGTTTGGCGAGGTGTTGATATGTTTGATTGCGTTATGCCGACAAGAAACGCAAGAAATGGGACTTTTTTTACGAGTTTTGGGAAATTTAATATCAAAAAAGCAGAATTCATAAACGATAATGAAAGCATAGATAAAACTTGTTCTTGCTACACTTGTAGGCATTTTTCAAGAGGCTATTTAAACCACCTTTTTAGAGCAAAAGAACTTAGTTTTTTCCGCTTAGCAAGTCTGCATAATCTGCATTTTTACCTTAATCTTGTAAAACAAATGCAAGAAGCCATACTTCAAAACCGCTTTTTGGAATTTAGAAAGGAATTTTACGCAAAAAGAGGATTTTTTTAAAATCTATATTTAAATCCTAAAAAAAACCAAATTTATTCCAAAAATACCATACGAATTTAAATAAAATAAAAAAAATTATATTTTTTTTTAAAAAATCTTTTTTTTTTTTTTTGATTTTATTATATAATTTCGACTGAAATTTATCTCAATTTAAGGAAAATCTAAAATGAACGCTATTGCCAAACTAAATAAAGTTGCATTGAATCAAAAAGTGATTTCAAGCTCGGATTACAGTGCCAATCCTTTTAAAATCAAACAAAGCTTTATAAAACAAAAGCCAATGAGCTCAAAACAAACTCTAAATGAGCTTAAATCTTGTTTGCCAAAAACCTTAGTCAATGCAAGTTTAGTAGAGCAAAATACTTTACTTTCAAAATCTCGCTTAAGTGTATGTGCTCTTTCTTTGATGACAGCTTTATCCTTAGCAAGTGCAAATGTGACAGAAACTTTTAGTAATACAATAAGCATTTCTTCGTCTGGTTCATTAGATAGTAATATTCCTGTTACGATAAATAGTAAAACTCTAGATAGTTATAGTATAACAGGAACTATAATTGTTAAAAATTTCAATTTAGCATATAATTCTATTCAAAATATTTTTACTATAGATGATTCTACTATAAATAATTTTCAAAATGATGGCCATATAGAACTTTATCTAGTTAAAGGTGGTGGCCACATAATGCTTAATAATTCTAGTATTCAAAACTTTACTAACAATGGTTACTTAGAAACTGGTTATTTTGATTTAATAAATTCAACCATAGACAATATGATTCTTAAAGGAAGCATTTTGCCTAATAGATTTAAAGGAGATGGTAATTATTTTATAAATCCAACTATAGGTTCTTTGAATGGTTATGTTAAAAATATAAGTTTTGAAAATGCTTATGCTAGAATGCTTGATAATGGCATATTTTTTGCAGACACTAAACCAGAAAACTTTAGCATTAAAAATTCTACTTTCATATCAACTTCTACAGTAGCCATATACTTTGGTAAAGGTGTTGGTACTATAGATATACAAGGATCTAAATTATACCGTAACGGCGGTGGTACTAGTGGTTGGACAGGTGTTAGTAGAGGTGCTAGTAAATATATTTTAATTCGAGGCAATGCCAAAAAACTTAGCATAAAAGATACGCTTTTTGGTGGTGGCACTTGGTCATCTTATGATGATCCTGTGTATGTAGATAGTAGTGGTAGCATTGATGATTTGGAGCTTGAAAAAGTAAATTTAGCAGTAGAAAAAACTTCATCAGGATATACCAAAGCAGAAAATGCTGCTGTAGTTAAAAACTATGGAACTATAAAAAAAGCCTCACTTAAAGACATAACATTAAACAATAAAGATTCAAGTGACACTAGTAGCAGAAAGTACGAAGAAATTAAACCAGATTTTGTCATATCAAACAGCGGAACCATAGAAAATGTAGAGCTAAAGAGCGGAACTTTCGAAAGTGAAAAAGCCGTTGTGCAAAACTCAAATGGAGGATACTTAAAATCAGTTACTATAGATAATAATGTGAATATTGAAAGCCAAAACGATGTTGCCGTATATAATGATAGTAGCTCAACTATAGAAAACTTTACCAATAAAGGCAATATAGAAGGTGTCTTTAGAAATGAGGGAACTCTAAGTGGAACCCTTAAAAACAAAGGAAATGGTAAGCTAAGGCTTCAAAATGAAGGACAAACCACGGGTTCTACTAAAGTAGAAAACTCAGGAAGCGGAAGCATAGAAGTTGAAAAATGGAAAATATCCAAAGATTCAAATGGCAAAGTCAATAAATTTCAAATCGGAGGAGATAACGAAAAAGGCATCACACTAAAAGACAACTCAATAGAGCTTACACCGGATATTTTAGATCAGGTAAATGGAGCCGATGATATAATCTCATCAGATTCAGGAAATATAAATGGTCTAATCAAAGATAATACCGTTATAACAACAGATCCTAGTATTGATGTATCAGGGTTTAAATATAGCATATCAGCTGAAAAAACCACAGCCTCAGCCCTAAGTAAGATCTTAATAGACAATCAAAGAGAAAAAGCCTCTTT
>CAZWYE010000053.1:0-10226 GCA_964637895.1 uncultured Campylobacter sp.
TTATACGCAAAGCGGGCAAAACCTCTAAAAAATAAGGATAAAAGATGAGAGCAAATGTATTAAAAAGAAAACTAAGCTTAAGAATTAAAAGAAAAAAACGCATTAGAGCGAAAATTTCAGGTTGCGAAAAGCTTCCTAGAATTTCGGTATTTAAGTCCAATAGAACTCTATATATTCAAGCTATTGATGATATTAAAGCAAACACACTTGTAGCCATAAGCGGACAAAAAGTTGGAGTTAAAGCCAACAAAGAAGGAGCGAAAAAAATCGCTGCGGAATTTGCAAAAATTTTAAAAGAAAAGAAAATTAACGAGGCTGTGTTTGACAGAAATGGTTATGTTTATCACGGCGTAATCGCAGCTTTGGCTGAATCTTTAAGAGAAAATGGCATTAAGCTATAAGGAGAATTGATGCAAAAGTATAATAGAGAAGAATTCGAAGAAGTTATAGTTGATATAGGCAGAGTTACAAAGGTCGTTAAGGGCGGTAGGAGATTTAGATTTACTGCTTTAGTTGTTATAGGAAACCGCAAAGGCTTAGTAGGCGTGGGATACGGCAAGGCTAAGGAGGTTCCGGATGCCATTCGCAAGGCTGTAGATGACGGCTTTAAAAATATCATAGAAGTAAAAACCAAAGGTTCTACCATAGCACACGATGTCGAGGTTAAATTCAATGCGAGTCGTATTTTACTTAAGCCAGCAAGTGAGGGAACTGGAGTTATAGCAGGAGGTTCTACGCGTCCTATTATGGAACTTGCAGGCATTAAGGATATTTTAACCAAATCTTTAGGCTCGAACAACTCGGCAAATGTCGTAAATGCTACAATCAAAGCCCTAAGTATGCTAAAAGGATAAAAAATGAATTTACAAAAAGCAGCAGGTTCAACGCACAAAACCAAAAGAATAGGTCGCGGACAAGGAAGCGGTATGGGTAAAACCGCTACAAAAGGCGGAAAAGGACAAACCGCAAGAAAAGGCTATAACGAAAAAAGAGGCTTTGAAGGAGGTCAGCAACCGCTTCAAAGAAGATTACCAAAAGTGGGCTTTACTTCTAAGGTGGAAAAACCTTATGCTATCAATGTCGAAAAAATTGTAGCCGTAAAAGAGCTTAAAGAACTAAGCTTTGAGAGCATTAAAAGCGTTCATAAATTTCCAAAATCTGTTAGAAAAATCAAGCTCATCGGCAAAAGTGCGAAAGACTTAGCTTCAAAAATAAAAGATGAAAACATAAGCATTACTGGAAGTAAATAATGAACAAAACATTGGTGAATAAAATTTTAATCACTCTGGGATTTTTATTTGCTTACAGGGTTTTAGCTTATGTGCCTGTGCCGGGTGTGAATGCCGATGTGATTGCGGAATTTTTCAACAACAACCAAAACAACGCCTTAGGGCTTTTCAATGTTTTTAGTGGCGGTGCTGCGGAGAGGTTTTCTATTATCTCCTTAGGTATTATGCCTTATATCACGGCTTCTATTATTATGGAGCTTCTTGCAGCGACTTTTCCAAACATAGGCAAGATGAAAAAAGAAAGGGATAGTATACAAAAATATATGCAAATTATCCGCTACGCAACCATAGTTATAACCTTGATTCAAAGCGTGGGCGTTGCCATAGGTTTGCAAGGTTTGCACGGACGCGGCGGAAGCAGTGCGATTATGATAGAGGATTTAAATATCTTTATCGCCCTTTGTGCTATTTCTATGCTTGCAGGAACTATGCTTTTAATGTGGCTTGGTGAGCAAATCACCCAAAGAGGCGTTGGAAATGGAATTTCTCTTATCATATTTGCAGGTATAGTTTCAAGCATACCAGCAGCCATTTCAAATACGGTCGGGCAGATAAATTCGGGCGAGATGAATTTCTTAACGGCTTTTGCGATTTTTGTGCTTATTTTAATCACCATAGGTGTTATTATCTATGTAGAACTTGGCGAGAGGAGGATTCCTATTTCTTACTCAAGAAAAGTTGTAATGCAAAATCAAAACAAGCGCATTATGAATTATATTCCTATTAAGGTTAATTTAAGTGGGGTGATTCCACCTATTTTTGCAAGTGCGATTTTAATGTTTCCAACAACCATTTTGCAAACTAGCACGAATCCTTACCTTCAAATCATAAACGACTTTTTAAATCCAAGCGGCTATGTGTTTCATATTTTGACCTTTTTGTTTGTGATTTTCTTTGCGTATTTTTATGCGAGTATAGTTTTTAATGCTAAAGATATAGCTGAGAATCTCAAAAAACAAGGTGGCTTTATACCAGGAATTCGCCCCGGTGAGGGAACGGCACATTATCTTAACGAAGTAGCTTCAAGGCTTACCTTGTCCGGTTCTATTTATCTTGGTTTGGTTGCTACTCTGCCTTGGATTTTAGTGAAATTTATGGGTGTTCCTTTTTATTTTGGTGGAACTTCGGTGCTTATAGTCGTGCAAGTTGCACTTGATACTATGAGAAAAATTGAAGCTCAAATTTATATGAATAAATACCAAACCTTAAGTGCAGTAGGACTTTAAAAGTCCTCGCTTAGGGTTTAGTCTTGCTTTCAAGCCCAATGCTTCGAATTTATCTTAAAAGCCTTTCAAAATCGAGTTTTTCAAAGGAAAAGTCCGCATTTTAAAGCTTCAAATTCGACTTTTTAGAAAGTTAAAATCAAACCTCTTTTGCACTTGAAATTTCATCAAGAAGCTCGATAATATGCCCCCAATTTTTCTTCGTAGCCACGCTTAAACCAAGCTCACAAGTGCTTGAACTTGCAAACATTCTTTTAACACCAAGTTTTTCAAAATGCTCTTTTAAGCCTTTAAGAGCGTTTTGATTAAGCTTAGGGTCTATAAAGCCCTTGTTTCCAGCAAAAGCACAACAAAAAGTATTTGAATACTCCAAAACCTTAGCCTTAGTGCAAAGCCTGGCAAGAGCTCTAATGCTCTCACTCCAACCGCCTTTTTTACTCGCACAAACGCTATAAATTCCTATATCCTCATCAAGCGGAGAAAGTTTAAGCTCTGGCACGAGATATTCTTTTGCAAACACGCTTATATCATAAATTCTAAGCCTTTCAAAGCCTTTTTTTCTTTTAAGCTTATCCAAAAGCTCACCCGAACAAGCACTATGGTCGCACACTATTGGAATTTGCCCGTTTTGTGAGCAAAGTAAAAGCTCGTTTAAAGCGGAATTTAGAGGATTAAATTCGGGCTTTTTTAAGGTATAATGCTTAAAAGCCTTGCCACAACAAAGTTTTTCTATGTTTTTAGGATAAAGAATTTGTATATTAGCCTTTAAACACAGGCTTTCAAAGACCTCTTGTAAGGGGCGATTCGTGTAAAACGCACGGTTAATACAACTTGAAAAATACACCACGCTTTTTAAAGGATTTAAAGTAGAACTTTGCTTGTTTTTAAAAGAAAATCTGTTTTTATGTGGCATAGTTTCTAAAATCGCAGGAGTGTGAAATTTCTCATTAAGCTTAAGACTTAAATTCTTTAGATTTTTCTTGCCAAAAATTTTAAAACCAAGCTCCATCGCGCTTAAGCCAAATTTAGCAAGTTTTATCGTTTTATCCATATTGCTTGCAAGATTTTTTGCGAGGAAAAGCTCGAAATTTGAAGCATTTTCATTATAATAAGAATTTGCAAGTTTAGCTGTATCAATCTCAATAGGACAAAGAGTAGAGCACATAGAACAAGTCGCACAAGTATCTGCAACAAAGTATTTATAGCCCTCTTTTAAGGCTTTAAGCTCTTCTTCTTGCTCTTTGCTTCTTTGCTTTAAAGACTCAAGCCTTTTTAGCTCTCTATGCACGGCTATTCTTTGTCTTGGAGTGAGTGTGAAATTCTTGCTAGGACATACTTTTTCACAAAATCCGCACTCCATACAGCTTTCTAAATAATCCTCGATTTGGTAAGAGGGCTTTAAATTTTTTATGTGAATTTGCTTATCCTCGCAAAGTATGACATCGGGGTTGAAAAGATTTTTAGAATCAAAAATCTGCTTAATGCGTTTGTTAAATGAGTAAGCCTTTTGCCCCCATTCTTGCTCCACAAAAGGCGCCATCATACGCCCCGTTCCGTGTTCTGCTTTAGTGCTACCTTTTAAATCGCACACTAAATCCACCATAGAGTCCATAAATTTTGCAAAATTCTCCCTTTCTTTCTCATCATCTAAAAGCGGAGTGATTATAAAATGCACATTGCCACTTAGAGCGTGACCGAAAATTATGCCCTCGAAATTGTATCGTTTAAAAAGCTTAGAAATCCCCTCAATGCCTTTTGCAAAATTTTCTATTTCAAAGCAAAGATCTTCTGTTATAACCGTGCTTTTAGGTCTTTTGTTTGCCGCAGAAATAGGAAGCAAGCCTTTGCGAATTTTCCACCAAGTGGCTTGTTCTTTTGCATCAAAACTAAAATTTATACCAAAAAGCGTAGCAATGCTTGAAAGCTCTTTTGTGATAAAGTTTATGTTGTTTTGTAAAAGCTCTTTTTCGTTAGCCTCAAGCTGGACTAAAATACAACAATTTCCCTCTTTAAGCTCTTTTAAAACGCTAGGAACGCCCTCAATATCTTGCATAGCTTTTAAACACGCATAGTCCATAAGCTCGGCTGCACTCACCAAAGAGTCGTTTTTAGAAAGAATTTTAATCGCACTCGAAGCAAGGCTTAAATTTTCATAAAAAAGCAAGGCACAGGCTTTAAATTTAAAATCATCAACCGCAAAATACTCCACCCTTGAAACAAAGCCCAAAGTTCCCTCCGCTCCTATGAAAATATGCTCGATAAGCTCTTTAACGCTTTTAAAATCCACAAAGGCATTAAGGCTATAACCGGTGGTATTTTTTATGCTAAATTTGCGTTTTATCTCCTTACTTAATCTTTTATCGCTTGAAATTTCGTCCCTAAGCTTTAAAAGCTCTTGGACTAAATCAGGGTGGGTTTGAATGAAATTTTCAAGGTTTTTAGTATCGGCAGTATCCAAAATATAGCCGTCCTCCAAGATCACACGCAAGGATTTTACGGTTTGATAGCTATTTTGCCTCACTCCGCAACACATTCCGCTTGAATTGTTTGAGAAAATTCCGCCTATGCTAGCGTTGTTTATGGTCGCTGGATCCGGTCCTATTTTTTTACCAAATTCCTTTAAGGCTTCGTTCGCCTCAGAGGCTATAACTCCGCAATCACAGCTTATGCTATGTGCGTTTGCTTTAATATTTTGCCATTTATCAAGGCACACTACAAGCACACTTTGAGTGCAAGCTTGTCCGCTAAGGCTTGTTCCTGAAGCTCTAAAGGTGAGGGGAATTTCGAATTTTTGGCTAAGTAAGATGATTTTTGCAACTTCCTCCTCGTTGTTTGGTTTTAAAACAAGTTTTGGGATATAGCGGTAACACGAAGCATCAATCCCATAAGCAAAGCGTCTTAAATAATCCTCATAAATTCGGCATTCCTCCTCATCGATTAAAAATTCCTTGCATTCTTTAGCAAATTTTTCGTAAGCTTCTTGCATAGCCTTGTCCTTTTTTGAAATTTTTTAATTATAAAGCGAAAATTTTTATAAAAACTTAAAAATTTTAAATTTTGTTAAGAATTTAAAGCAACTTAAAGCTTTTTCTATGAATTTCACAAGCACCGAATTTAGCGATAAGTTCTTTATGTCTTTTGGTTCCATAAGCTTTGTGTTTTTCAAACTCATAACAAGGATAAATGTAGCTTAAAGCTCTTAAAGCCTTATCTCTGCTTACTTTAGCAAGTATGCTTGCAGCACTTACTTGGGCTATTTTAGAGTCTGCTTTTACTAGCGTTTTTATCTTGCTTACGCCAAAATTTGTATTTCCATCGTAGAGTAAATTCGCGTCTTTAAAATGAAATTTTATAAGTTCAAGCCCTTTTTTAAGGCAGAAACTAAACCCTAAAGTATCGATTTGCGTGTTAGAAAAAGCAAGGATTAAAAAGTTCGAATTTTTAGTGATAAGCTCATAAAGAGCCTCGCGTTTTTTTTCGCTAAGCACTTTAGAATCTGCTAAATTTGGCAACTCACACTTAAGCTTACAAGCTGCCATCATCAAAGGACCTGCTAAAGCCCCGCGTCCGGCTTCGTCTATGCCGACAAGATTTTCATCAAATTCGAAAAGCTCACTCGACTGAAATAGAGTCTTTAATGCCCTCAAAGGTCTTTTCGCCTATACCTGAAACTTTTTTAATATCCTCAATACTAGTGAAATTTTGGTCTTTCCGGTATTCTAAAATGGCTTCAGCCTTTGAATCGCCTATGCCTTTTAAGGTTTTAAGCTCCTCTTTGCTTGCGGTGTTGATATTCACAGTGGCGAACAAAAAGCCTGTAAGAGCGATGATTAAAAATAGAATTTTTTTCATTTTTTATCCTTATTTAGTGAAAATTTGATGTAATTTTATCTTAATTTAATTAAAAATACAATACTTCAATCCAAACTTTTTAAAATTCTTAAAGTATTGTTGATTTATAAGATTTATTAAATAATTTGTAATCAGTAAGTGGTTTAAAATAATGGCAGAGAGGAAGGGATTTGAACCCTCGAAAGTTTGCACTTTACACGCGTTCCAGGCGTGCTCCTTAAACCGCTCGGACACCTCTCTATAAAAATGTCATTATAGCTAAAAAATTTTAATATATTAGCAAAATTTTAATAAATAAATGATATAATAACACCTTTTATCAAGTCAGGGTAGCTCAGCTGGTTAGAGCGCTGGTCTCATAAGCCGGAGGTCGGGAGTTCAAGTCTCCCCCTTGACACCATTTACTCTTAAGCTATAAAATTTGTAAAATATTAAGTAAGTTTTATCAAATCAACGCAAACAGGTTTAAAAATAAGCTTGAGATTTTTGATATGAAATTTTCTAAACGCCTTAAACCTTGAAAAATAAGCTTTAAAAGCCAAGAAACTATAAAGATTTTTTAACATACTTTAGATTTCGAGTCCTTTAGTGTGGAATTTAATTTATAGTCAAAAACCTAGAATTTCAGTCTTTAAAACTAATTTTTGAAAATATTTTCTCTATGAAATTCTAAATATTTTTCTCTGCCACTTATCGGCAACATAGGATAAATTTTAGAATCTACTAAACCTAAATTTTTATAAGTGAGTTTTGATATTCAAGGGCTGAGCAACATTTGCTTAGAATCTGAAAAACTAATAAACCCTCTGTCAAACAAAAAATCAATATTTGCTGCAAATAAGTCCATTTTTGGGGTCTGTTTTTTCAAAATCACTACTCATACACCAAGGTTTAATATGACTTGCTATAAGTAACCTATCGTCGCCAACCATAGTAATAGGACAAAAAGGGCATTCGCTCAAAATTCCTTCTCTATATTTACCTTGCTCTAATCTAGCTCCAGAGATTCACTCTTTAATTTGTGTGTCTATTTTTGCACTCTTATTTATTGAATCCAAAATTTTTTCTTCTTCTTTAGCTAAATTTAAATAGCTTAAATCAGCAAAAATCCTAAAGTAATACAGAATCTTATTAGAATCTTTGTTTTTCAGCTTAAGACATGAAAGATAGTTAATATTTGCCAAAGCAACTTCTCTAACAATGTCATAATTTTTATCTTTGTTTAGAGCATTAAAATATATTCTAGGTGATTTAAGCTGGTCTTGGTCTTTAAGTGTAAAATAAAGAACTTCATCAAGTGTGCTAATCTGTAAAAATCTTTCTTTCCAGATGGTCGGTAAATTGGCTTTATTTTTATAGTCTTGTGTTGGGCTTAGATATTCTATCTTAATATCGTCTAAATATTTCAATAAGTCTCTTTTTAAAACAAAGCATTGAAATTCTTTGCCTCTTTGTTTATCTATATTAAAAAATTTTTAAAGTATGATTATCTGTAATTTGTCCTATATAAAGCTTAGACTCACCATGTCCATCTCCTATCTTATTTTTACCTTTAATAAAGCTATCTGCAATAGTAATTTTCTCTATCGTATCTAAAACATGAAAATTTTCCAACATTATTATTTCTTTAGAACAAAATCAAAATCAATGGACTTTATGATTTCGCTTAACACATTAACAACAATACTATTTCTAGCCTGACGATACATTTGAATATCACTTACAACAATTTTAAAGTCATCACTAAATCCCATAAGTCTTAAGCATTCTCTAGGAGTGAGTTTGCGTATCCTACCTTTGTGTGTTACATAATTATCTACACCAGCTCTATGCATTTTATGCATTGTTTGCAAAAGTACTCTTGCGATTTGTAAATCTGTTTTTGTGCTTGTCTTAAAATTTTTTGTGCCACCAGCTAAAACATATTTTGTAACTTTTTCACTTAAATAATATTTTTCCTCTACCTAATTCACATTGAAGATAAACTCGTCAGATTCTAAAAAATCGGCATTTTCAAACACAAAATCACCATGCCAATTAAATTATTTGCGTGTATTGTTTGATTCTGTTTTTTGATTTGGTTACAAATTTTATACCTTTTTCTTTTAGGTAATATTTGGATTCTGTATAATTCTCTAAAAAATCTTGCATTGTGCTTTGTAAAGGAAAAGGCGTAGGAAATTCAAAGTCAATATTTTTATTTTTGAATCCTACAACGAAAATTCTCTCTCTATTTTGAGGTATCCCATAATCCTTAGCATTGAGTACTTTATGATATATTCTGTAACCTAAATCATTAAAACATTCTTGCACTATTTTCCATGTTTTACCACTATCATGATTAATAAGACCCTTAACATTTTCATAAATAAAAACTTTTGGTTCGCATTCTTTAATTATCCTTGCAAAATCATAAAATAATGTTCCTCTCGTATCCTCTAGTCCTTTTCTTTTACCTACCATAGAAAAAGCTTGGCAAGAGGTGAGCCACCAACTAGAATATCTACTTGTTTGCGATACTTTTCTGCATTAAAACATGTAACATCAGTGTGCCAACGACTATCGTCAATATCATAATTCGCAAAATAACTTAATTTTACAAATTTATCAATATCACCAGCAAAAACAATCTCATGTGGAATTTTAAGCCTTATAAAAGTTTGTTCTATCGCACCAATACCACTAAATAGTGTTGCTAATTTAATTTTTTTAGTATTTTGGTTGGTTGTTTTATGCATATAGGAATTTTTAGAAAAATTAACCATTTGTGATGCATTAAAGGATTGTTCATTATTTTTTAGAGTTTCTTGAAACATTTTTTCTCCCAAATAAATATTTTTAAAAGCATAGCAAAAGCCTCTTTAATATCCGAATAGTAAAATTTTCCCTACCACTCACACCTGCCGCTTATGCATTGATTTAAAAGCTCGGGCAGTGGTAAAAGTGCGTTTCCGCGTCTATCCTCTCCATCTCCGCTACAATCATTAAAAGAAATCATATCCTCAAAGGCGTTATGATAAGACCTTGTTATCTCAAAGACTCGCAAATAAACAAGGTCTAAAGAAACAAAGCCGTTATTTGTGATATTTCTTAAAATTCCGGCTGTATTTTGCACAGGTAAAAGCAAATTGCGGAAATTTTCTAAACTTTCATAAGGTGCGTTCGTAGGAATGATGATTAAACCCTCATTCGTGCGAATTGCTGGCATTGCGTGTCCTCTAATCCTATTTAAAGCTCTATCAAAACGCCAAATATTTAGCAAAAGCACACTACCAACAGGACGCTCAAGCAAACTTTGCATAAGATCGGTTAGCTCTCTTACCGTTCCTCCCTCACCAAGTATGTTCCATTCGTATTGTGGAAGCATAGAGATATTGCTTGTTATGGTTCTTTCGTATTGACGGCGGAAAAAGCTTTGTGCATCGGGCGTGAAATAATTATAATACGCAAAAATATCTGTAAAAGTATCGTATAAAATGCGGTTGTTCCTCCTAAAAGAATCAAAAGGATTTGCTCCTCTTAAGGTCTCAAAAAAATATCCTCCAATCCTGCGCGGCTCATAAGGATTCTCTAAAAGTTCGGCTATGGCTTGATAAGAATGTAAAAGGCAAACTCCACAAATTCCAGAAGATTCTTCTATGCCGTTTGAACTTCTTGCTATGCTATAAAGCCTATTTATCCATTCATTGCTTAGGTTGAAATTATTCGGCAGAGGAGGCAGGGAATTTTGCATAGAATTTAAGGCTTGATTTTTGGAATTTAAGCTTTTATCTAAAGCAAACTTAGGATCTAAGTTAGTATTAAGCCTATAAGGACTCTCCCCGCTTGCAGGGCATTCATAAAGATTCTTTCCTGCATTTGC
>CAZWYE010000054.1:0-10211 GCA_964637895.1 uncultured Campylobacter sp.
AGGAATTCCAGCCCTTGCACTTTCGCAGTTTTACAAAAATAGCGAGAAAGAAATAGACTTTAAACCAGCCTTAAAAATCACAAAAGAACTCGTTGAAAGAATCTTTTCTAAAGGTTTTCCCTTAGAAAAAAAAGAATTTTTAAATGTGAATTTTCCTTGCGTTAAAAGCAAGTTTAAAGGCATAAAAATTTGCAGAGCTGGAAAGAGGGTTTATAACTACGAAGCACATTCAAATGTCAATCCTAGAGGGCTTGAGTATTACTGGCTTGCGTGTTCGAATTTGGATTTTGAGGACGAAAAGGACTGCGATATAGCACTTTTAAAGCAAGGTTTTACGACGATTACGCCTATAATGCTTGATTTAAGTGCGTATAAAAGAATGAAAAATGTCAAAAAATGGTTAAAGGATTAAAAATGAACGATAGATTTGTGCGCGTAAAATGGCTTTTGGGTGAGGAGAATTTCGCAAAAATCACAAAAACAAAGCTTCTAGTTTGCGGACTTGGCGGAGTGGGCGGAATGTGTGTTGATGCACTTTTTCGCACGGGTTTTAGAAACTTTACCCTTATCGATGCTGATACTTTCGAGCAAAGCAATCAAAACCGCCAAATTCACAGCGAAAATTTGGGCGAGGAAAAAGCTAAGGTTTTTGAGCGCGTTTACCAGGCTAAGGGCATAGTTTCTACTATTGATGAGGAGTTTTTGCAAGGCTTTGACTTAAGCAAATTTGACTTAATCATCGATGCGATCGATGATATACCCGCTAAAGTGGCTTTAGCAAACAGCGTAGATTTTAAAAGGCAAATTTTCATTTCTTCAACCGGTGGAGCTAGAAAGCTTGATCCTACACGCATTAAAATCACAAGCATTTTTAAAACTCACGGAGACGCTTTGGCGAAGAAATTCCGCTACGAACTTAGGAAATCAGGATTTAAAGGCGATTTTGATGTGGTATTTTCCGATGAAATGCCAAATTGCAAGGACTTAGGCTCTTTTATGGGTGTTACTGCGTGTTTTGGACTAAGCTTAGCCTCTTTAGCACTCAAAAAAGTGCTTTCTTCGCAGTAAAATATACAGTCTTTAAGTTAAGAAAAGAATTGAGTGCAAAACCACAAGCAAATATTTTTGCAAGAAGCAATAAAGCGACGCTTTATAAAATCTAAATTTTGCAATTTGCACACTTTAAGCCAAGTTTCAAGCAAGGAATTTTTTATTGTCTTAAACTTCCCTTTGTAAATTTATTATAAAGGAGAAAAAATGGCAACAGGTATAAGCACTACTGAGCTTTAAAAAGTGAATTAGGTGAAAAGTTTGTTAAAGCTAGGGATAAAGCAGAAGCTCTAACTTAGCATTATAAAAAGAATGAAATGGGAGAAAACGAGGTTATTGCTTAGAATCCTCACAGACTTGAAGCAAAAAATCCTTATGCTAGTGTTATTGCTGAAGCTTATGAGGAAATGATTAAAAGAACCATTCCAAAAGAAGCTGTGCTTTCTACAAGATTTCAAAATTGGATTACTAAAGAGAAAAACGAGCTAATGGTTGATTCTAAAATCAATAAAGATGCTTATTTTAAAGAACAAGTTAATTTTGAAACGGGAGAAGTTTCTTAAAATACAAGCAATGATATTAAAATTAACTATTATATCTATAAAGTCCATTTTTAGAAATTGTGAGTATTTTTTAACTTATTTTAATTTTGAGTTTATTTTTAAAATCTCATTTTGGTATTAGGGGCTTTAAACCCCTTGAAGATGCTTATAAAATTTTTCTTTTTTCTAAAAATTCTCTTAAAGGCACGACGGAACTTTTTAGAACTTCATTTTGCGAAGCAAGAAGCTCTATAGTGGTTTCAAACAAAGAATTATGAGCATAAATCCACGCAATGAGCTTATTTTGCCTCTCGCCCTCGTTTGTGATATTTCCAAAATAAAGCGGGGCTAAGAGGTTTTGCTCGTGATGTAGGGTAGGTCCTAGAATTTGTCTTATTCCGGAATATCTAGGAGCTTCGAGCTTTTCTTTAAATTTATCTATATTTGCGTTAATCTCATCTAGAGTGTGTTTTTTCTTGCTATCAAAGATATTTGCGATTTGCTTTTGCACTCTTTTGGCTTCTTTTATGAGGGTTTTTCCGTAATTTATGTTCTTTTTAATGGATTTGTAAGCATTAAGTGCAATCTCATTCTGCCTTGCTCTTGGAAGTTTTTTAAGCTTCACAAAAGGCTTTTTAAGCTCGTTCTCAAGTAAGGTTTCACACGCCTCTTTAAAAGGCATTTCTATAGTGCCTTCTATCCTTGCACCGCCTTCTGTACAATTGTAAATTTTCACGCTAGGAATTTTCGTATAATCCTCAAAAATCTGCCTAAACAAGGTCCAAACATTAGAGCTTTCCACCTCACCTTCGCCTCCATAAGCTGTGGTGGTGAATTTACCTAAATCTTTTTCATACTCTCCTTTGTGGGTATGTATAAATTGATAATCTTTAGTGTGAGAGTATCCGTCCTTGCTGTAGGCTAAGTCCTGTCCTATTAAAATCACATTTTTATATCCTAATTTTGCAGCAAATTCAAAAGCCATATGCGCTACGCTCATTCCTCCGCCTATGAAGCCAAAATCATCAAGCCCTAAAGAGACTAAAAAAGGTTGGTTTCGTTCGACAAGCATATAGTTTTTTTTGTTTTTTTCAAGGTATTTAATAGTGTTTGGGTGGGTTAGAGAACAAGGTATGAAAAGTATGTTTTTATCGAAGTCTCCAAAATCATTATTAAAAAATTCAGAAGTCAAAGCAACTCTTTCTAAAGAAAGCACATAATCAGGCTTAATGTTGTTTTTAGCTAAGATAGGATAAGAGCTGTCCGCACAAAAAATCGCTGCTTTATTTGCGTATTCTTTAAGCAAAGCAAGCTGTTTAGTAAGGCTAGGACCGGTTGAAACGACTATGGCGGTTTGACCTATTTTGGATCTTTTTTTTATAAATTCTTTTAAAGAAGGGTGGGTTATTGTGTGTGGCATATTGCGTATAGAAAAATCAATACCCACAAGCGAATCCATAGGGTCGTTTCCTCTTTGCAGGTTTAAATTCCTTACAAAAAGGGCGTTTAGTTTGCTAATCTTTAAAACATCTTCTCTATAAGCTTCGTAAAAATCGCAGGTTAAACGAAGATTATAAGTCTTTAAAAACAAAGGATTCATAATAGCAAAAACCTTTGAAATCATTCTTGTATCAAAGTCTTTAGTATGAATGATAATAAAGCGTCCCGTAGCTAACTCAAAACTAAAATCTATGAAATTTAAAGCCAAAAAGATAAGCTCAAGCTCGTTTTCAAAGACTACGATTCTTCTGTGATTTTCGTTTTTAAGCAAGGCTTTAAACAAGATTCCATTCCCAATGCCGTAAAAAAATAAAGCCGGATAGCGTGCAAAAGGTTTAAGCTCCTCAAAGCTTGCTTTAAGCTCCCCCACAGGGTCTTTATACATTTTTTTAAGCGTTCGTTTTTGAATGAGATTTATATCTAAATTATCCTCTCCGAAACTAAAGTCAAATTCCCTAAGTTCCTTAAGATTTTCAAGCTTTTCTCTAAGCTCTTTGTAGTTTTCTCCGCCTATTGCTTCAATGTTTTTTTTAAAATTTTCACCACTTTGCATAAGTTCTCCTTTAATAAGCTAAATCGTCAAAATTCCATTTTTCTATAAATTTTTTTATGGTTTTATTTTGCGCGTCCAAATAAGACAAGCCCTGCACAAACCACGCTCCTAAATTCTGTAAAAAAGCCTTAAGCTCTTTTTCTTGCTCTTCATCTTTTAAAACCTCATACCTTAAAACCTCCCATTCTTCGTGAAAATACAAGGGTATTAAAAGCTCGTTGAATAGTTTTAATTTTTGCATTTTTTTAAAAGAACTTATCAAAGTTCGTCTAAGTTCTCTTAAAAGCTCTAAATTTACTTCCTCGCTTTCTAATTCATTTTTGAGTTTTCTAAGTGCTTTTGTTGTTTTGTCTATGAATTTTTGAGCACCGTTTGTGTAGTTTAAAAGCCTTTCTTTGCTTTGCTCTAGTTTTTTTCTAGCTTCTTTAGAATTTAGAGTTTTTGGCATTTCAAAAGGCTTTTGAAGTTCTTTAGTAAGCAAACTTTCACACGCCTCTTTAAAAGGCATTTCTATGCTATTTTCTATCCTTGCACCGCCTTCTGTGCAATTAAAGGTGTGAATTCCTAGCTTTTCTTTTGCGTAAAAAATATCCTCTTCAAACCTGCGTCTAAACATAGTCCAAACCAAAGAGCTTTGTGCTACGCCCACTCCGCCATAAGCTGTGGTTGTGAATTTATCAAAGTCTTTTTCATAATCTCCATCGTGCATAGCTAAATTTCTATAATCTTTAGTGTGTGAACAGCCGTCCTCTGCGTAAGCTAAGTCCTGTCCTATTAAAATCACATTTTCAAATTCCAAAGCCAAAGTAAGCTCATAAATCATATTTGCAACGCTAAATCCTACGCCAAGATTGCCAAATTCCTTAAGCTTTAAAGACAAAGCAAAGGGTAAAATCCTTGAAACTATCATATAAGAGCCTTGTTTTTTTTCAAGGTATTTTAAGGTGTTTTGATGCACCACGCAAGCAAGTATGAAAAGTATGTTTTTATCAAATTCCTTAAAATCGTTGTTGAAAAATTCAGATGTCAAAGCACCTCTTTCTAAAGAAAGCACATAATCAGGCTTAATGTTGTTTTTAGCTAAGATAGGATAAGAGCTGTCCGCACAAAAAATCGCTGCTTTATTTGCGTATTCTTTAAGCAAAGCAAGCTGTTTAGTAAGGCTAGGACCGGTTGAAACGATGATAGCGGTTTTAACCTTAGCCTTTCTTTGCTTTAAAAACTCCTGATAAACTCCGTGAGTAAGCATTTTTGGGACATTTTGAAGTATATTTTCAATGCCTTGCATAGAATCAAGCGGGTCATTTCCTCTTTTAAGCACGAAATTTTTTATATAAGAAGTGATTTTTTCGTTAAGTTCTTGGATATTTTTTGCGTAAAATTTAGCATAAAAATCGCTGTGAATGTGAAGATTATAAGTTTTAACATAGCTTTTAACAAAGCCGTGCAAGAGTATATCAAGCTGAACGCCTGTTAAATCCTTAGCGTGAAAAAGTATGAGTTTTTCGCTTTTAAGCTCCTTTGTAAAGTCAAAACAATGAAAAGCCAAAGCTAGAATTTCAAGTGCGTCCTCAAAAACTATAATGTGCTTGTGCGTTTCATTTTCGCTCAAAAGCTTGTAAAACGCTCCGCTTCCAAAGCCGTAAAAAAACAAGATAGGATATTTTGAAAAATTTTCCTTAAAAAAAGCCAAATTTAGGGCTAGTTCTTGCTTTGCGTTTTCATAAATTCTTTCGCCTTGTTCGTTTTGAAAATTAAGCCCTTCTTCAAGCTGTGTGAATTTATAAGGCTTTTTAAGGCTTCTTAGCTTAAAAGCTAAAACTTCATCGACTTCAAAAAGTGCTTGAGTATTTGCTAAAAAAAGCTCGTTTGAAAAATTCAAGTTTGTTTCCTTATTTTGCTTGTCATTTAAAATGCTCTTCTTTTAAAGCATCGCCCATTTGAAGGTCTTTTTTAGCCACCTTGCCTAAAAGTTCTTTATAGAATTTAGGATGAAGCCCAAAAGAGGGACGAACGCTTTTAATGTTTTCTTCGCTAAATTTATCGCCTTTTTTAATATCCTTACTTGCATACAAACTTCTTGCAAAAACTCTATTATCAAGGGCTTTTTTATCAAGGCTTAAACTGCCATCTCCTAAGGCTTTTTCGGCTTTTCGAACCGCTTGTACTAAGGCTTTAAATTCCTCAAAATCAAGGCTAAAAGCACTATCCTCGCTTTTTATGCTTTTATCTAAGATAAAATGCTTTTCAATGACCCTTGCACCCAAAGCTACGGCTAAAATAGCGGCAAAATTTCCGGGGCTGTGATCGCTTAGTCCCACTTCGACTTTGAATTTTTCTTTCAAGCTTTTTATGGCATTAAGGTTTAAATCCTCGATTTTTGATGGGTAAGAAGAGGTGCATTTTAAAAAAAGCAAATTTTCGTTTTGCTCTTCTTTGAAAATCTTGCAAATCTCTTCAAGCTCGAACTCGTAAGCTATGCCCGTTGAAACTAAAGTAGGCTTTTTTTGCTTTGCAACAAAACGAACGAATTCAAAGTCGTTTGCCTCAAAAGATGCGATTTTATAAGCTACAGGATCAAATCTTTGAAGAAATTCCACATCTTTTTTACTAAAAGGGCTTGAAAAACATAAAATTCCCTCATCTTGCGCGGCTTCAAAAAACAAAGAATGCCACTCATAAGGCGTTCGCGCGCTTTTATAAAGCTCGTAGAATTTTCTCTTATCCCAAAGTCCGCCTTTTATTATAAAGTCATCTTTATCGCAATCAAGCGTCATACTTTCTGGCGTGTAGGTTTGAAATTTAATAGCATTTGCTCCGGCTTTTTTCGCTGCTTTTATGGTTTTTATGGCTGTATCTAGGCTTCCTGCGTGGTTGGCTGAAAGTTCTGCGATGATGAAAACTTCTTTATTTGTATCAAAATTCGCAATCTTCATAAAAGTCCTTTAAAATTATAATTTAAGATTATACTAAAAACTTTTAGTATTTTTATAAGCTTTTTATATATTTTTAAATATTTTTTAGTAAGGCTACTTAAGGATAATGTATTTTTAAGACTAGGGTATTATTTATACAGGAGTAATTTTACTTATTGTATTAGTGAATTAAACCATACAAATAATCAAAGTTTTATTATAGAAAATCAAGAATAAAACTTGACAAGAATATTAAAGGTATAAAAATGAAAGTTTTAGGAATTAGCTTACACTAACAAGTATTCATCGATGCCTGAAGATAGTTAGAATTTTTGTTTATGAAATATAATTTTAAAGACTTTGGATTTTTATTTATCCTACAAGTACCACAGCCACAGCAAAGCCGTTGTCGTGAGAGATGCTTAAGGAAGTGTTTTTGATGTTGAAATTTTTTAGAATTCTTTCTGAAAACTCAAGTTTTGGAGCGTTTTTAGAATTCTTTGAAATTTTTATATCAAAAAAGCTACATTCTAAAGAAATTCCAAGCCCCAAAGCCTTGCTAGCAGCTTCTTTAGCCGCCCAAAGTCCTGCAAGGGTGGAGCTTGATTTGACAAGTTTTTGTTCGCTTTTGCTTAAGAATTTATCTAAAAATTTCTTGTCGTGTTTTTGATAAATCCTTTCTATCCTCGCAATGCTAACGAGGTCGCAACCTATTTTCATTAAGAAACGACAAAGTCCGTGAAATAAACATTTTTGATGAAACCATCAGTTAAAATTTCGTTGATTTTACCTACAAGTTCGTCTTTAAGCCTTTCTTTTCCTTTGGCGGTGCTTATTTCCTCAAAGGTCTTAGCCGTAAGTGTGCGAATGATAATATCGCGAATAATCGCAGTTTTTTTATCAAGCTCTGTCTTTAAAAGGTCGGTATTTTGCTCTAGTTGCACAGTGCATTTGACATACCTTGAGCCTGTATCGCTAAGCAGATTGAGCGTAAAAGGATCTAGCGGATACATAGGTCCTATTTCCGCAGTGTCGCTTCCTCTTTTTTTATTTTGTGGTTTTTCTTTTTGGGTATCTTCTTGAGGAGCTTGTCGAATCTCACTTTCATCGCTAGAAGATGAACCTAAAAGCCAAGCAATAACGCCCATTATGCTAAGAAGCAATACAAAAAGCACTATGACTATGATGATGACGAGCAAACCGCCTTTTTTCTTTTTTCCTTCCTCATTTTCTAATTCTTCGTTTTTTGTTGCCATAATATTTCCTTAATATTCGTAAATTTGATGTAAAATTGTAGCATAAAAATTTTTGATTTTTCATATTTTTGATTATTTTTTTCAAGGAAAATAAATGTTTGATGTGATTTTTAGAGAATACGACATAAGAGGACTTTACCCAAAAGAGCTTAATGAAAAAAGTGTTAAAGCCATAGGCTTTTGTTTAGGGCTTAAAATGCTTGAAAAAGGTTGTAAAAATGTAAGCGTAGGTTATGATGCAAGATATAGTGCGAACGAGCTTTTTTCTTATCTTGTAAGCGGACTTAACAAGGCTAAAATCAAGGTTTATGATCTGGGTTTAATTCCTACTCCGCTTGGGTATTTTAGCCTTTATGAGGGCAAAAAATTCGACGCAAACATTATGATAACAGGCTCTCACAATCCAAAAGACTACAACGGCTTTAAAATCACTATACATAAAGAAAGCTTTTTTGGTGCGGAGCTTAAGGAATTTTCTAAAGAAGTTTATAAGCATTTAAACGGTGAGATTAAGGAGGATTTAAGAGCTGAAAAATACGATATTTTAAGCTTTTATATTGATTTTATGAAAGAGCAGTTTAAAAAGCTTGCGGGTTTTGATTATGAGTTCATAGTTGATTGTTCTAACGGTGCGGCCGGAGTTGTGATAGAACCTTTGATGAAAGCTCTAAATTTAAAGGCTACAATCTTATTTGCAAAGCCTGATGGAAATTTCCCAAACCACGCACCGGATCCTACTGAAGAAGAAAATTTAAGCCAAGCAAAAGAGCTTTTAAAGCAAAATTCAAAGCTCAAACTAGCCTTTGCATTCGACGGAGATGCTGATAGAATGGTAGCTTTAAGCAAGGAGCATATTTTTTGCGGAGATGAACTTTGTTATTTATTTGCTAAGGATATTAAAAATCCTAGAGTATTAGCGGAGGTGAAGTGTTCGCAGAATTTATTCGATGAAGTGCAGAAATTTGGGACTATTTTTATGGGAAAAACGGGACATTCTAATATCAAAAAAATGATGAAAGAAAAAAATATCGACCTTGGTGCAGAAGTAAGCGGACATATCTTTTTTAAGCATAGGTATTTTGGCTATGATGATGGAATTTACGCCTTTTTAAGGGCTTTAGAGCTTGTTTTTAAGGGCTATGATTTATTAGACTTAATCAAAGCTTTGCCTAAGCTTTACACTACTCCAGAACTTAAAATTCCTGCAAAAGAGGACGAGAAATTCATTCTCGTAGAAGAATTTAAAAAAGCCCTTAAAAAAGGTGCTTTAAGAGGAATTAAGGAGCTTTGCGAGATTGATGGAGTAAGAATTACATTCGAACAAGGTTGGGCACTTTTAAGGGCTTCAAACACCAGCCCTTACTTGATTACGCGTTTTGAAGCAAAAAGTCAAGAGGAAGCAAAATGCATAAGAGAGCAGGTTTTAGGACTTTTGGAGGAGATTAGAGTACAAAATTAAGGCTTTGTTTAAAAATATATTTTACGAAGCAAAGAGCGTTAAGAGTTTAGGCTTAAAAGCTGGTTTTTATAGACTTTTGCCTCTGATAGTTTTAAATTTAACGGCTTTTCTTTAAGCTTCTTAATATAAGTGCTTTTGGCGAAAAATTAACTTTATTTTGCCTTAGATACTTAAGCGTATAAATAGGTAAAATGCCTTAGCTTGTATTAGAAATTTAATTATATTTTGCTACAATTTGGTGAAATTTTTTAATCAAAATACTTTTACACTAGAGAAAACATTTAAAAATCCAAAAGAAAAGTTACGAGCACTAGGGGAGTATTTTGGTTTACTATTTGCACTCAAATGCAGGATTTTAGGTAGCGATGATGAACTTAGGGAAATTTTAGAATTTTTAGAGTATTCTAAATTTAAAGAACATTGCAACAAATCATTTTTTTAGCGATATTAATAGCATACTTGTTTTCTATAAAGAAAAATTTAAAAATTTTTTAGATTTAAGCAAGTTTAATAGTAGCTTTAGTACATTTCAAACACAATAGGCTTAAGATTTAAATATAAAAATTTCCTTAAATTTTTCCTTTTAAAGTAGAGTAAAACAGGTGTCAAGGCTGTATTTATGCATTAGAACACGAAGCTACATTCTCAAAAAGTTAAGCGATAGGATTATTTCTCTTTATTCAAAAGTAGGAGATTTGGTGTTTAATCCGTTTTTAAGCACAAATGCTTTAAGTGCAATAGATTTGGGCATAAATTTTGTTGGTTTTAAACTAAGCAATGAATTTTTCAATATCTCACAAGATGAAATAGAACAAGGTTAAATTCTATATTTAAAAAATATTACCTGCGATTTGGCCTTAAAATACATAGCACAATATGCCAAAGATGACATAGTGCTTGATCCTTTTATGGGCAGTGGCACAAGTGCAGTTGCGG
>CAZWYE010000055.1:0-10201 GCA_964637895.1 uncultured Campylobacter sp.
AAATCGGGCTTTTTGGCTTAAGTCTTATTTGTGTTATTTATCTTTTAATGATTTTAAGAATTTTTAGAATAGCCGGTCGTTGCGAGAAAAAAGAGCATTTTATTTTTTGTTCAGGAATAGCCTTGCTTTTGCTTTTCTCTTTTTTTATGAACGCCTTTGGAATCATTTCTTTAACCCCGCTTAAAGGTGTTGCCGTGCCACTTTTAAGTTACGGAGGAAGCTCGATGTGGGCGATTTGCATAGGTCTTGGCTATGTTTTGATGGTCTCTAAAAAGGTAAAATTATGATAGTTCTTAGCGGCGGTGGAACGGGCGGACATCTTAATATAGTGCGTTGTTTGCTTAAAAGCACGTTAAAGCAGAATTTAGAGTGCATTTACATAGGTAGCCAAAACGGACAGGATAAAAAATGGTTTGCAAACGAAAGTCTTTTTAAAGCAAAGTATTTTTTAAATTCAAAAGGCGTGATGAATCAAAGTAAATTTGGCAAAATAAAAAATCTCGCCCTTATCTTAAAACTTGCCTTAGAATGCAAAAAAATTTTCAAAGAACACAAGGTAAAAGCTGTTTTTAGCGTTGGAGGTTATAGTGCTGCACCTGCTTCTTTTGGCGCGATTTTAGCACGAATTCCTCTTTTTATACACGAGCAAAATTCAAAAAGCGGAAGTCTTAATAAACTTTTAAAACCCTTTTCAAAGGCGTATTTTAGTGCTTTTGAGGAAATTTTTTGTCCTTATCCTGTTGATGAGAAATTTTTTAAAAACGCAAGAGTGCGTGAAAATTTAGAAAAAATCATTTTTTTAGGAGGTTCGCAAGGTGCAAATTTCATAAATAAACTAGCTCTTAAAATCGCACCAAAACTTAAGCAAAAAAACATAAAAATCATTCATCAATGCGGTAAAAACGACCTTGAGTTTTGTAAAAAAGCTTATGAGAATTTAAATATAAAAGCAGAGCTTTTTGATTTTAGCAAGGATTTAGAACTTAAGATGAAAGAAGCGGATTTAGCCGTTTCAAGAGCGGGTGCTAGCACACTTTTTGAGCTTTATGCAAACGCCCTTCCTAGCATATTTATCCCCTATCCTTATGCGGCAAAAAACCATCAATTTTTCAATGCGAAATTCTTAAAAGATAAAGCCTTGTGCGAACTTTTCACCGAAAAAAAATTAAACGAAGAAGAGTTTTTAGAAGCACTTTTAAGTCTTGATTTAAAAGCCGTAAGCACGAAATTAAAGGCAGAAAATTTTATAAACGGAGCGGATTTTATGCTAAATAAAGCAAGAGAACTTGCGAAATTTTAAGCCTTCATTTTTCTCTTAGCAAGTCCCATTTGCTCGTAAGCATCGATCTCTTTTCTATAAGAATTAGAAATTTTTTTAAGCTCTTTATTTAAAAAGCTTATATTTTCAACACTCGCGCTAAGATTTGACGCTAAAGCAGAAACGAATTCAAGCTTGTGTTTGGTCTTTTCATCAAGCTTTTTTGAAGTGTTTGAGCCTAGTTTGTGCGTTTTGACAAAAAGCTTTATAAGCTCGTTCAATTCGCTATGACTTAAACTCGTATCCTTTGCAGCTTGTATCATCGCGTCTAAATCGGTGCTAAATTTCTTACCTTTAGTTTGCGTTTTAAGGCTTGGTTTTTTAACGCTTTTTTTGTTCACACTTAAAATCAAAAACACCACTACAGCCAAAAAACACGACAAAATTAAAGCCGCTATTAAAACAAGCCACAACATTAAAGTTTCCCTATGAATTTAGCTTTTCTTCTTGCTAAAAGTGCTAAAATCACCATAAGAGCGATACTTATATAAACAGAACTTGGAATTTGCACGGCTTCACCTGCGGCGTAAGAGTGCATTCCTACTAAAAAATAATTCACTCCAAAATAAGTCATAATGATAGAAAAATACCCAAACATAGAGGTTAAAGCAAAGTTGTATTGATTGTTGTATCTTGGAACAAGCCTTAAATGCAAGATAGCAGCATAAATTAATATGCTTATTAAAGCCCAAGTTTCTTTAGAATCCCAGCTCCAATACCTGCCCCAGCTTTCATTCGCCCAAATCGCACCTAAAAAATTCCCAATAGTAAGCAAACAAAGCCCTAAAATCATAGCCATTTCGTTAATCCTTGTGGCTTCTGTGATGTTTCTTAAAATATTTTCGTTAAATTTACCATTTTCTTTAAGAAAACACATTAAAGCCAAAACGAAAATTCCAAGCAAGGCACAAAGCCCTAAAAATCCATAACTTGCCGTAATCACAGAAACATGAATACTAAGCCAATACGAGTTAAGCACGGGCTGTAAATTTGTAATTTGCGGATTCATCTCGCCTAAATGCGCGACAAAAAGCACTATTCCAGCTAAAATCGAAGTAAGAGCCAAAGAAAGCGGACTCTTTTTTGAAAAGAAAATACCTGAGAGCGCTAAAGCCCAAGCGATATAAACCATACTTTCATAAGCATTACTCCAAGGAGCGTGGTCTGCAAGGTAAGCCCTTAAGCAAAGCCCTAAAGTGTGGATTAAAAACACGACTATGTTAAAAATATAAACGCATTTAAATACTAAATTTATTTTAAATTTTGGGCTTAGCATTTTAGCTAGAACTAAAATAAAAAGCAAGAAGCCAGCAAGTGAATAAACGGGCGTGAGTTTGACGAAAATTTCGGCGTGATTGATGAAAATTTCAGTGTTTATCTTTGTTCGACTTGGCATAACTTCGTGCCCTATTTTGCTTTGATATTCTTTGATTAGATTAAGAGCACTATCTGCTTTACTCCAATCCTTGCTTTTAAGTGCTTCATCAGCGGCGTTAAAATAATTTTGCACCAAAGAAAACACGAAAGCCTTTTCCTCGCCCTCTAAATTCGTAATAGCACTAAAAGGTGCAAGCCAAGTGTTGTTTTTATCGTTTCGAACGGGGATAAAGCGGAAAAGTTCGCCGCTAAAAATAAGATTTACAATGTTCGCTCTTTCGTCCAAATTTATAAGCTCTTTATCAAAAACGCCTCTTGCGTTTGGGTTTTTGCGGTTGGCATTTTCTATGTATTTTTGCAGTTTGTATTGCTGTTTTTGCGTGTCAAAAAAGTCTATATAAGCGATATAAGGCTTACTTTCAACGCCTAAAATTCGTGCAATCTCATCACGCACGGCTTGATTTTTTGGCATAAAAATAATAGGCTCTTTCTGCCAATTTTCAATGCCTATCATCATAGAAAGCATTAAAGCGTTGGCATCTTGATTTTTATAACTTGCTTTTTTGTAAATTTTTTCTAAAACTTCTTTAGCTACGGTGTCAAAAGGCACCATTCTGCCGTCGTTTTTTTGCAAAATCAAGGTACTTAAATTCTTAGAATGCTCGGGCGGAATTTGAGGAAGCTCCTCTGCAAAAGTTTTATCCACTCCAAATAAAAGCAAAAAGGCTAAAATAAAACAAGCACTTGTTTTAAGAGCGTCTTCATTTATGAGCTTTGCAAGCTTTCTAAACCTAGAATGTGGATTGAAAAAGGTCAAAAACATTCCCAAACAAAGCAAGAAATATCCTAAATAAGTTGGAATTTTGCCCGGGTCTTTATTTACCGAAAGTATGGTTCCTTGCTCATCTTGATCATATGAGCTTTGATAAAATCTATATCCTTCATAGTCTAAAACATTATTCATAAAAATTCTATAATCAAATTCCTTATCCTTGTTTCTAACAAGCACTTCACTTGCATAAGAAGCTGGAGACATAGAACCCGGATAGCGTTCTATTACAAAGTCTTTAAGATAAATTTCAAAAGGAAGCTCTTTAAAAGAAACATTCCAAGAAACAAGGAATTTCTGCCCTCCAAGCGTGAGCGAAATAGGTTTTGCGTATTCGAAAATATAAAATTCCTCGCTTTCTCCTTTATAACTTAGCTCGAGTTTTAAAGCGTTTTGTCCCTTAAGCTCTAAAGGCTGATAACTCGTATTCATAGCAAAGTCTTTGAATTTCAAAAGTGTTTCATTTTTCCAGCTTGTAGGCTCACCAAAACTTGAAACAAGAAGCGTTCTTAAAAACTCAAGCCAAGAGCTTTTAAGCCAAAGCCAAAAACTCTCATCTTGCACCCTATTTTTACCCACAACGCTTTGCCTTGCACTCAAAGATGCGAATTTAACGACGAAATTTAAGCCCTTAAATTCATAAAGCCTTTTTTTCTTGCTACTTGCCTTTTCGTTTGCTTTTAAAAGCGAAGTCGTGCCATCTTGCATAGCTAAAAATTTCAAATCCTCGCTCGAGCTTAGCTCTAAATTTTCATCAATTTTCACAAAAGGAGCACTCACCTCATCGTTTAAAAAAGCAAAATTTATCCCACCGATTTCTTTAATCTCGCCTTTTTTAAACTCCACTTCCTGCCCTTGTTCGTTAGCTTTTGATAGCATTAAAACAAGCAAAGCCTCGCCATTCTCATTTTCTTCAAGGCTATAACTTGCATCAAGTATTAAATTCTTATAGCTTAAATTTGCTTTTTCTCCGCCTAAATTTAAACTTAAATTTAAAGAATTTGCAAAAGGCAAAACCGCTAAGTCTTTATCGCTTGCGATGCTTAAAAGCTCACCATCTTTTACTGCTGAAAGTCTTATAAAAGACTTTGAGCTTTCTATTAAATTACTCGCTTCTTTTTCTCTAATATGAATAAGCCCTTCAAAGCCTGTATATCTAGTGATTCCCGCACCAACAAGTATAAGCAAAAACGAAAGATGGAAAAGCATTAAGGGCAGTTTTTTAAGCATAAACATTTTATACCTAAACATTCCGCAAAGCAAATTTATGCCTAGCAAAAGCTGAATATAACCAAACCAAGTCGTGCCGTAAATCATAGCCCAAGCCGTAGGCGTTTTATACGCGCTTTCAATAAAAGTCGCCAAAGCACAGCAAAGTGCAAAAATCAAAAACAACACGATGGAAATGCGTAAATCTCCAACGCTTTTAATTATAGCTTTCATTAAATTTTTTCCTTTTAAAGTCCTAAATATTTTTTACGAATCTCATCATTTCCTATGAGATTTAAAGCTTTATCTTGCATAACGATAAGCCCGTTTTCTAAAACATAAGCATAATCACTTATTCTTAATGCAGAATAAGCATTTTGCTCGATTAAAAGTATAGTAATGCCCTCTTCTTTAAGTCTTACTATGATCTCAAAAAGCTCACCAACTATCTTTGGAGCAAGTCCTAAAGAGGGCTCATCAAGCATTAAGAGCTTTGGCTCACTCATTAGCGCCCTTGAAATAGCAAGCATTTGTGCCTCGCCTCCGCTTAAATTCCCGGCTAGAGTGTGTTTT
The DNA here is from genome assembly GCA_964637895.1 of uncultured Campylobacter sp. GTDB lineage: Bacteria > Campylobacterota > Campylobacteria > Campylobacterales > Campylobacteraceae > Campylobacter_D. The sequence continues at coordinate 5,307 of CAZWYE010000055.1, forward strand.
TTATTCGCAAGGCGTGGGAAAATTTTATACATTTGCTCTCTTAAATGCTCGTAATTTTCGGGATTGTTAAAGGCTCCGATTTTTAAATTCTCATCAACGCTAAGATTTATAAAAACCCTGCGACCCTCTGGAACTAGGGCTATTCCCTTTTGCACTAAGGTGTGAGTAAGATGCCTTTTTGTTTCAAAACCTAAGAAATTCACCTCTCCGCTTCTTTTGACTATATTTAGCAAAGCGCTTAAAGTGGAGGTTTTGCCCGCTCCGTTTGAACCTATGAGCGAGACTATATGCCCTGTTTTAACGCTAAAATCAATGCCCTTAACCGCCTCAATAGGTCCATAATACACGCGCAAATTCTTAACCACTAACATTAAAATCCCCTAAATACGCAGCGATGACTTCTTTATGCGTAACGGCTTTTTCTAGCTTACCCTCAAAAATGCTCCTGCCATAATCAAGCACCAACACTCTATCGCTAAGCTTATGCACGAATTTCATATCATGTTCTATGAGTAAAATGCTGATACTATAGTCTTTTCTAAGCTTTAAAATAAGATTTGCAAGTTCCTCGCTCTCACTAGCGTTCATTCCAGCAGCTGGCTCATCAAGCATTAAAAGTTTAGGATTTGTCGCCATAGCCCTTGCAAGTTCGACCTTTCTTTGCTGTCCGTAGCTTAAATTCCCAACCTGTTCTTTTGCAAATTTTTCTATGCCAAGTTCTTTTAAAAGCTCGTAAGCCTTATCCTCGAATTCACTCTCCACCTTAGAGAAGCGTCCTAAATGCAAAAAGGCTTCCAAAAGCGAATATTTCATTCTTGTATTAAAGCCTATGAAGACATTTTCAAGCACATTCATACTCGAAAAAAGCCTTATGTTTTGAAAGGTTCTTGCTATGCCAAGACGAACGATTTTATAAGGCTTTAGCTTGTTGATTTTTTGATTTTTAAAAAAAAGCTCTCCGCTTGAGGGCTTACAATTTCCACTTATAATGTTAAAAAGCGTGGTTTTTCCAGCCCCGTTTGGACCGATAAGGGTAAAAATTTCTCCCTCATTCACTCCAAAAGAAGCCTCACTAATAGCCTTAACTCCGCCAAAGCTTTTTGAAATTTTTTTAAGCTCTAAAATCACTTCTTTTTCCTTAAAAAAGCCATAAATTTTCTTAAAAAATAATTAAGCTCTTTATCTTGCATAATGCCCCTTCTTGCAAAAAGCATTATGAGTATTAAAATGAGTGAAAAAACAAGCATTCTAAAGCCCGGCATAGCAGGAATTTGATAACCAAAAATACTCATACTTTCATCTAAAAATCTAAGCCATTCAGCCCCGCCTATAACAAGCACAGAGCCTAAAATCGCACCACTAACCGAACCAAGTCCGCCTAAAACAATGATGATTAAAAGCTCAAAAGTTAGCAAAAAGTCAAACTGCTCGGGCGAAACAGAAGTTAAAAGACAAACCAGCAAAGCCCCGCCAACGCCCTCTAAAAAGGCAGAAGTTCCAAAGGCTAGTGTTTTGACCCAAAAGGTATTCACACCCATAGCTTCAGCCGCGTCCTCATCGTCTCTAACGGCTTTCATTGCACGTCCGAATTTCGAAGAAATTAAATTTAAGATCAAAACCACAGCCAAAACCGCAACACCACCGCTCCAGTAGATATTTGTAAAATTTGGAATATCACTAAGCCCTCTTGAGCCATTTGTGAAAGTTGGAAAAGAAAGGGCTAAAAGTTTGATAATAATGCCAAAACCTAAGGTTACAATGGCTAAATAATCACCTCTTACACGAAAAACCGCAAAAGAAAGCAGTAAAGACAGCAAACAGGCGCAAATTCCAGCCGCAAGCAAGGCTATGACGAAATTTGGAGCACTTAAAGCAAGAATGAGCGGATTTATGCCCTCGTAGAAAAATTGATTGCTTTTTGACTCTTCGCTTAAAAGAAGCAAAGCTGCAACATAAGCTCCCACAGCCACAAAGCCATTTGGTTCTAAGGAAAATTGCCCGGTAACTCCGTTAATGAGATTATAACTTACTGCAAGTATGATAAAAATGGCGATTTGATTAACTATGCTTACTCCATAATCGCTAAACATATGAGGCGTTAAAAAAATAAAAGCAAGGACAAGAAAAAAATAAAACAAAGACAAGGCTTGAATTTTCATAACTAAAACCTAGTTCTTTCGAAATTTATGCCTAAAATTCCCGTTGGTTTAAAAAGCAAAATAAAAACCAAAAAGATAAAAGCAAAAGCGTCTTTAAAGCCAGAAATTTCAGGGAAAAAAGCAAGAGCTATGACCTCGCAAAGTCCTATGATTAATCCTCCTAAAACCGCTCCAAGCACAGAGCCTATGCCTCCTAAAACTGCGGCAGCAAAGGCTTTAAGTCCTATGAGCGTTCCCATAGTAGGGCTTATAGAATAATAAGTCGCCGCCCAAAACACACCACCTATGGCAGCTAAGGCTGAGCCAATAGCAAAAACTACGGCTATAATGCGGTTTGCATCTATGCCCATTAAATTCACCGTTTGTATATCAAAAGCTAAAGCACGAATGGCTATGCCGTATTTGCTTTTATAAAGCACGAAAAGCACAAAAAGTAAAGCAAATAAAGTTACAATAGGAACGAGCAAAGAACCTAAAGTTGTATCGATTCCGTAAAAACTTATGCTTTTTTCAAAATAAGGCGGTGTAGCAAAAGCCTTAGGCGTGGAAGTAAAAAGCATATTGAAAAGATTTTGCAAGAAAAAGCTTATGCCTATGGCTGTGATTAAAAGCGAAATTCTAGGGGCTTTTCGCAAGGGTTTGTAGGCGATCTTATCTGTTGCTATACCAACGCACATAGAAAAAATCATAGCCAAAGATAAAGCCCCTAAAAAAGGAACGCTAAAATTACTCATACAAAACAAAGCCGCGTAAGCACCAACCATCATAATGTCGCCGTGAGCAAAATTAATAAGCCTTAAAACACCATAAACCATAGTGTATCCTACGGCAATAAGTGCATACATACTTCCAACGCTAAGTCCATTAACAAGCTGTTGAAAAAATAAAGTTAGATCCATATTTTTAAGGTAAAATGGTATCTTTATACACTTGTTTTTGCTCTTTAATTTCTTTTACAACCAAAGAACGAGTCGCATTTCCGCTCTTATCTATGCTAATAACTCCGCTTACGCCTTCAAAATTTGTAGTTTGATGAATTTTATCGTTAATGCATTCGCTTGTAAGCGTGTTTATACAAGCATTCATCGCATTTAACATTACAAAATACGCATCTGCTCCCATAGCTGTGAAATTTGAAACCTCTCTGCTCTTTTTTTCTTTTTCGTAAGCGTTTATAAAATCCTCGCTAAGCTTGGTTGCAGGATTATTATAATCAAAGCTATCGGTGAAAATATGACCCTCACTTGAATCAGCAGCCAAAGCAACAAAGGTAGCGTCCGCGACGCCATCAGCCGAACCTATAGGCGTTTTAAGCCCTAAAGTTCTAGCCTGTCTTACAAATAAAGAAGCCTCGCTGTAATAAACCGGAAGATAAATAAAATCCGCATTCAAGCCCTTAATCTGCGAGATAATAGCCCTAAAGTCTTTATCGCCTGAATTTATCCTAATGCTTTTTAAGACCTTTGCGCCTTTTTTGCTAAATTCCAACTCAAAAGCCCTTGCCAAGCCTAAAGAATAATCCGTGCTTTGATCAAGCACTATAACCGCGCTTTTATAAGAAAGCTTATCGAAAACATATTTTGCTAAAGACGAGCCTTGAAAGCTATCCATAAAGCAAACGCGACTTGAATATTTTTTGTTTTCTAAGAGTTTATCTCCTGTTGCTGCAGGTGCGATAAGTGGAATTTGTTTATCTTCAGCGACCTTCATTACTTGCAAAGTATTTGCTGTAATCATCTCGCCAATGAGTCCTAAAACCTTATCTTGAGCCACTAAGCGGTTGGTTGCACTTAAAGATTCTATTTTATCACTTTTAGTATCCACAATGGCAAGAGAAATCGTATCGCCATTTTGCAAAGAGCTTTGCATAGAATTTGCAAGTTTAATGCCCTCTAAAGCACTTTGCCCATAAGCTGCAACGCTTCCAGTTAAAGGCAAAACAACGCCAATCTTTACCTCTTTAGCATAAATCAAATTTGCTAAAACGAATAATAAAAAAGCAATTTTTTTCATTTTTTTATCCTTTATGTAAAATTAAATTCATCTTAAAAAAGTTCCGTGTTTGGTCTTTTTAGGTGGTTCTTGCTCCAAAAAGTCTTTAACTTCCAAATTTGCAGCGAAATTTTCACCCTTGAGATAAGCAATAATCTTATTCATTTCTTCATAGCTTAAGGATTTAGCATAAAAAACCATTTGAGAATTACCAGATAAAAATCCCGAAGCATAACCCACAAGTGCAGCTTTAATATCCTCCGGCGACATATCTTTTAAAACCCTCGAACCAACTAATTTCTTTTCACCACTATCACCGTGACAAGTATGGCATTTTTTATAAAAATAGAGTTTCCTAGCTTCTTGCAGATCATACTTATCACTCCTATCAAAAGTATAAGTAAAGAAAGATTTCACATCAATTCCAAAAAGAAAAACGCTAAATAAAAAGCTTAAAAATAAAATTTTAAACATCAAAAAACCTTTAATTTATAGTAAATTGCGTCGTGCTTGTGCTTTGATGTTTTCCCGTTTTTTTGTCAAATTTCTTGCTTCTTTGAGTTTCGTAACAATAACGCAAAGCACCTGAAATTTCAATGTCTTTTATAATATTATCCAAAGGTGCGTCCTTGTACGTTTGTGCGAAGCTAAAATTTGCAAAAAACAACGAAAACACAAAAAACAAAGCCAAATTCCGCATTTTAAACCTTAAAAAGTAAATTACTTTGATTATAATAAAAAAAA
>CAZWYE010000056.1:0-10164 GCA_964637895.1 uncultured Campylobacter sp.
TTGATATGCTAAATTCTTTAATCTTTTTTCCTTTAATCGCTGCTTTTGGAGTGCTTATTTTAAACCGTGGCGGGGTTAAAATTTTCAGTGTGAGCGTGAGTTTTTTAATCTTAGTGCTTAATGCGAAAATTTTTTCTGATTATCTTAATGGGGCGGATTTTGACTTTAGATTCGCTTTTGCGACGGATTTTTCCTTTGAGAATTTAAAGATTTTCAACTACCACATAGGCGTTGATAGCACGGCTTTGATTTTAATGCTTGCTTGTTCTTTGATGATTTTTCTTTCTTTTTTGTTTTTAAGGATTGAAAAAAAGGCTATGGTGTGCGCTATTTTCGTTTTGGAATTTGCTATGATGGGACTTTTTAGTGCCTTAGACGCCTTGCTTTTTTACGTGTTTTGGGAATTTTCACTTCTGCCGCTTATTTTTATCATAGGAGTTTATGGCAAGGATTTTAGAGCTGGGATTAAATTTTTCATTTACGCCTTTTCTGGGTCTATTTTAATGCTTGTTGCTATGATTTACCTTGCGTATTTGAATTTTAATTTATTAAACATTTGGACCTTTGACTTAGAAATTTGGAAAAACAATGTTTCCGCAGCAAGCTTTAGCGAACAAATCTTTCTTTTCCTTGCTTTTTTCCTTGCCTTTGCGATTAAAGCCCCGCTTTTTCCTTTCCACACTTGGGCGCCAAAAGTGTATGCGAATTCGCCCGTTTTAGTTTCTATTATGCTTGTAGCTTTTAAAATGGCACCTTTTGGATTCTTGCGTTTTAACCTCCCGCTTTTTCCCGATGCGAGCGTGTATTTTACGCCTTTAATCGCGGCTTTATGCATAGTAAGCGTGATTTATTGTGCTTTAATCGCCTTTAAAGCAAAGGACTTAAAAGAACTTATCGCTTATAGCTCTATTTCTCATATGGGTATAATGGTGCTTGGAATTTTCTCTTTTAACGAACTAGGGCTTAGCGGTTCGATCTTTTATATGTTCGCTCACGCCCTTGTTACAGGGGCTTTATTTTTAATGGCTCAAAGTTTGCTTGAAAGATACAAAACAACAGAACTTAGCTTTTATCATTCTTTAGCTTTTAGGGCTCCTTCTTTTGCAATTTTCTTTTTTATCCTTGTTTTAGCAAGCATTTCTTTGCCTTTGACCTTGTCTTTTGTTGGCGAGTTTTTAGTGCTTTTAGGCGTTGCAAAGCTTAGTTTGCTTTATGCTTTTTTGGCGGGTTTTGTGGTGATTTTAAGCTCGATTTATATGTTAGATGTGTTTAGAAAAATGTTTTTTATGCAAAAAGAAAGCGAATTTGTGGGATTTAGGCTTTATTTAAGAGAGCTTCTTGCTTTAATTCCTATTGCATTTTTGACCTTTTATTTAGGAATAGCTCCGAAAATCTTTTTAGAACATCTGCAAAAAGACGCAAAAACTTTGATAGAAATTATGAATTTAAGAGCAGTCGAACAAAACACTTTAAATTTTTTATCCAAAATAGGAGCAAGTAATGTTAAATGAAATTTTAAATTTCGAAGTTTTAAATGTTTCTTTGTCTTATCCTTTTTTGTTTTTAATCGCCGTAGCCGTCGTTTTGTTGTGTTACACGGCTTTTTATAAGCTTCATAGGAATTTTTTCGTAAGCATTAGCGCCTTATCTTTAATAATAAGCTTTTTTTTAATGCTTGATAATATCAACACTCAAGGCTTTAGCAAGGCTTTTTTAGGCACTTTAAGTAGCGATCCTTTTTCATTTTGTGGCTCTTGCTTGATTTTACTTTTTTCTTTTTTGTATCTTTTAATGCAAAAGGAGGAAAACAAGGGCGAATTTTACGCTTTGTTTCTTTTTATGATTGCTTCTTTAATGCTTATGGTTTCAAGCTCGAATTTAATCTTAATCTTCATAGGACTTGAAAGCTCGTCTTTAGCCCTTTATACTCTTATCGCAATGAGAGCAAACACAAATTCCATTTCTGCAGCACTTAAATATTTCAGCGTTGCGGCTGTGGGTTCTGGCTTTTTTGCTTTAGCTTGCGCTTTAATCTATATAAAAACCGGAAATTTAGACCTAAATTCCGAACTTTTTATAAAAGATTCAAGCGATCTTATGCTTATACTTACTGCAGGAGTGCTAATCTTCGTTCTTTGTGCTATAAAGCTTTCTTTAGTGCCTTTTCATTTTTGGTTAAGAGATGTGTATTACGCGGCTCATTCGAATTTAGTCGCTTTCATTTCTGTCGTGCCAAAAATAGCTATGTTTGTAGTTGTATTAAAATTATTTATGTTCTTAAAAGGAAGTGGCTTTGAGAAAATTTTAATACCTCTTGCAGTTTTTTCAATGCTAGCCGGAGCTTTAGCGTCTTTAACTCAAGATAATGTGAAAAAAATATTTGCTTACAGCTCTGTGGTGCATTCGTCTTTTGTTTTAGCAGGAATCATTCCCTTGCTTGATTTAACGGCTAGAATTTATGATAGTTTTTTTATTTTCGTGTATTGGACCTTGTTTGCTTTTGGCAATTACGGCGTTTTTCTTATTTTAAGTGCTTATAAAAATACCGATTGTAAAAGCCTTGCAGGACTTTTGGCAAAAAAGCCTATTGTGGCGATTTCTTTAAGCATTTGTGTGCTTTCTCTTGCAGGACTTCCTCCTTTTGGTGCTTTTTGGGCCAAATTTTTGGTTATTCGTGTGCTTATAAATGCAAATTATTGGTATCTTGCACTTTTCATAGCTTTAAGCTCGGTCATTATGCTTTATAGTTATTTAAGACTTATTATTTACACTCTTTTTATTAAAGAACAAACTCAGTTTCATACTTCTTTTTCTTTTGGACAAAGTTTTATTTTAGCACTTTGTGCGAGTGTGAGTATCTTTGCTGTGCTATTTATAAGTATTTTTTAGGATTTGAATTTAGTAGGAGTTTGAAAGGTTTTGTTATAATTATTCTATGAAAAGAATTTTGTGTTTGCTAGTTTTGAGTTTTTTTAAACTTTTTGCTTTCGAGCTTAATCTTAATACCGGACGCGAGAACAACCAAGCCTTTGCGATCTTGCACATCAGTAACGAGCAAGAATTTACTTGCAAAAGTGTTTTAAGCGAAGCAAAAGAGCATTTTGAATGCGAAATTCCCGGAGTTATAGATAAGGAACTTAAAGACCAAAGTTTTGCTTTTTTTGACCTTAAATTTATAAAAGAAGAGCTTAAAGTTAGGCTTTTAATCTTTCCAAAAATGCAAGCAAAGAAGTTTGATTCTTCGCAAGATATTTACCTTGATAAGGAAGTTCGTTTCTCAAGTTCTAATAAATCCACGAAATTCACCTTTATTTTCACACCAATGAATATGTATTCTAAAGAATTTAACGGGCTTGATTTCGATGTAACTTTTCCGCACGAGAGCCTGCCTTATGTTGGCGCGCTTGATTTAAATTCAAATCCTGTTATTATCCCGCAGAGTGCTGACATTAACACCTATCTTCGCATTAAACAAGAATACGAAAATGGAAATTTTATCCAAGTTGCAACAGACGCGCAAAACGCTATAAACCGCTATAAAAATAGCATTTTTATGAACGAGTTTATGCTCTATAAATTAAGAGCTCAAAGCCAAATTTACACCCTAGATCCTCAAGTAAGAGATCAAAAAATTTTAGAGGATATGATAGAGGATATTAAGCATTATACGCAAACCTTTACAAGCGATAAAAACTACCCTGAAATTTTGCACATTATGCTTAGAACTTATATCGCACTTTCTCAAAGGACTGATGCCGATTATGCGATGTCCGTGATTAATACTCAAAACTTAGATGAATATTGGACTAATCTTTCGCGTCTTGATTATGCAGATTATATTTATAATTTAGACGGCAGAGAAATAGCACTTGCTATCTATGAAGATATTTATTTTAATAATAAAAACTTAGACCTTGCTGCAAGGGCTGCTATGTCTTTGGCTGAGGATTTACTTTCGATTGAAAGCCCTAAGAGAGCAAATGATTATGCCAATACTGCTCTTAAGGCAAATAAAGAGTATTTTGGGAAGGATATTTTAAGGTCTTTGAAACTTGCAAAACTTTTTTATCAAAATAATTTTTTCGACACTAGTGTGCAAATTTATGAAAATACCTTTCCTAAAATACAAACAATAGATAGATATTACGAAGAGGCTTTGAAAGATTTTGCCCTAGCTTTAGCTAAAACCTCCAAAGCGAACGAAGCCAAAAGATATTTAGACTTGTATATGGACAAGTTTTTTGATGGAAAATATTTAGAGCAGGTAGAAAAAGCAAGTGACGAAGTTTTTTTTAATGTGAGCGAAAATAATGCAAGTGTAGCACACCAACGCTATAAGGAATTAATGAAAAAATATGAATTTTCGGATCCAAATCTTGCAAATCGTGCTTTAGAAGAGGAGGTAAGACTTTATTATAAGGAGGGGAATTTTTCAGCTGTTTTAGACTATGAAAAGCAAATTGGAGATTCTAATATTTCTAGTGCCAAAGATTTTTTAAGAACCTCAACTTCTTTGGCTTTAAACAATGAGCTTAAGTTGGATAATTGTATTAAAGCAGTAGAAATTTTCACTCATTTTAGTGCTTATAATTTAGATCAAAGAATTAATGATAAAAAACAAATGCTTAATTGTTTGCAAAGAACTTCCAAGATGAGCGAGGCTTTAGTCTTTGCCAATGAACATTTTAACGAGGATAAAATTTTTTACGGCTTAGCAAAAGCTTCTATACTTTTTGATAATAAGAACTATGAGCAAACTATAAGTCTAACTAAAGATATTATCAAGCTAAGAGCTATAAAAAGCGAGGAAGAACTTTTTAGAGCAAATTACTTGCAGTTTCTCTCACTTTTGCGTTTAAACGAATACAATGAGGCTATTAAAATTCTAAAAATTTTAGAGGGCTTTGATATGAATTTTGCTATGGTTGAAGCTTATGATGCACTGCTTAGCTTTGCAAATGATAATAATATGCAAACGACTATTTTAACTTACGCTCCAAAGGCTATTGATTATCAAAATTTACGCGGGATTAATCTTTTCAGCCCGAATTTAGAATTTATGTATATCAAAGCCTTGCAAAATGCAAAAGAGCGTTTAAAAGCCTTAGAGGTGTTAAACGAGCTTTTAAAGCTCAAACTTTCCGTGCAAGATAAGGCTAGGGCGTTGTTCGTGCAAAGTTCGCTTTATGAGGATATGCAGAATTTAGCTTTGCAAAAAGAAAGTTTAAGACAATGCCTTGAGCTTAATGCTACTTCGAGTTGGCAGGATTTATGCCGTCAAAAGAACGAGCTTTTAACAAGATAAAAGTCTTTAAAAGTAGTTTTTAAAACTAACGATAATCGAATAAATTTAAGAATTTTCTAGCCCTACTACTTTTGGGATTTGCAAAAAATTCATCCGGAGTGCTTTGCTCGATAATTTTTCCCTCGTCCATAAAGACGATTTTATCCGCAACAGCCTTTGCAAAGCCCATTTCGTGTGTAACGATGAGCATAGTCATTCCCTCTTTAGCAAGACTCAAGATGACTTCTAAAACCTCACGCACTATTTCAGGATCAAGCGCAGCAGTAACCTCATCAAAAAGCATAAGTTTTGGATTCATACAAAGGCTTCTAACTATGGCTATTCTTTGCTTTTGTCCTCCGCTAAGCTCTTTGGGATACGCGTCTATTTTATGAGCTAAACCCACTTTTTCAAGCCAAACTTCAGCCTCTCTTAAAACCTTGTTTTTATCTCTTTTTTGCACCTTTAAAGGTCCTAAAAGTATGTTTTCTCTCACGCTTAAATGATCGAAAAGCTCGTAAGATTGAAAGACCATTCCTATTTTTTGACGAATGCGCGTCCACTCTTTAAAATCTTTGGTGATTTTTTCGTTATCAAAATACAAGGTTCCGCTTTTAAGCTCTTCAAGCCCGTTAATACAACGCAAAAGCGTGGATTTACCGCAACCGCTAGGTCCTAAGATCACTACAACCTCACTGGCTTTTACTTCTAAATTTATATCCTTTAAAACTTCTAATTTCCCGTAATTTTTGTATAAATTTTCAAGTTTTAAAATGCTCATTTTAGCTCCATTTTTTTTCTAAATTCTTAGAATACAAAGAAATAGGATAGCAAAGCAAAAAATAAATCATAAAAATAAGCCCGTAAATGACAAAGGGAGCGAGACTGTTTTTGTTATGAAATTCTATGATTTGCTGCCCTACTTTGACAAGTTCAACCGCTCCGATTAAGTAAGCAAAGGTCGTGCTTTTAATCATACGCGTGAGTAAATTCATACTCGCGGGAGTAAGGCGCCTTAAAGCTTGAGGAATGATAATATAAAAAAAGCTTTGCGTTTTGTTAAGCCCTAAAGAAGTGGCTGATTCGTATTGGTGTTTGGGTATGCTTTGCAAAGAAGAACGCACTAAATCCATCATCTCAAAACAACCCCAAATGCTAAAAACTATCACAGCCGAAGTTACAGAGCTAAAATGCACACCAAACCAGCGAGAAAAGCCAAAATACACGATAAAAAGCCATACCAAAAGAGGCATAACCCGCACAAACTCAAGCCCGAAGCGACAAAGTGCGTAGATAAGGCGGTTTTTAAGGCACATTAAAATTCCCAAAACAAGCCCACCAAAAGAGGTGATAATTATGCTTAAAAAGGAAATTTCAAGCGTGATTAAAAGTCCCTCACAAAGCCTATAAATGCTTGTTAGACTTAGAATTTCAAGCATAGTTAAGCCTTTTTTCAAGCAAATTCAAAGCAAAACTTAAAGGCAAAATCATACATAAATACCCTAAAAATAGCAAAAGTAAAAGCTCGTTAGTTTTGTAAGTAAGAGAATTTAAACTAGTCATTAAAGTAACTAAATCAGGCAATGCTATGATACTTACAACAGAAGTTTCTTTGATGAGAAAAATGATATTTGCACTTATGCTTGGCATAGCAACGCTTAGTGCTTGAGGTAATATGATGTATCTTAAATTCCCAAAAAGATTAAAGCCCAAAGAAAGCCCCGCTTCAAACTGCTGTTTTCTAACCGCCTCAAAACCCGCTCTTAAACTCTCAGCCATATAAGAACCGCCCAAAAAGCTAAGTCCTACAACCGTGCAAGCAAAAGAGGGACGCAAACTTTCATCAACGCTTAAGCAAAGCAAATTAAGCCCGTAAATTTTTTCTAAATGAATATCAAATTTAGGCAAGGCGTAGTATAAAAAGAAAAGCTGGATTAAAAGAGGGGTGTTCCTTGAAAATTCTATGTAAATTTTGCAAAGTCTTTCTAAAAAATGGAATTTAAAATAGCTCATTAAAACGCAAAACAAGCCGATTAAAAACGCGAAGCTTATACCAAAAAAGCTAAGTTTTAAGGTAAGCCACAAAGCCTTTAAAAACGCCGGGCTCGTGCTTAGTATAAATTCTAAATCCATCGCCTTTCCTAAAAATCGAAACATTAAGCTTTAATTTTAGAACCATTTTACTCTTAATTGAGTTAAGTTATGCTAAATTTCAATAATTTTTAATGCTATTTTATCCGGTGAAATTAATAATTTTTTATCTTAATTTGCTATATTTAAGGCTCACATTAAAAAAGGAAATTCTTATGAAATACGAGACTATTAACGAAGAATCCATAGCAAAACTTATGGAAATTTTTTACGAAAAAATAAGAAAAGACAAAGACCTTTCGCCTATTTTCAACGCTTCTGTTGGCACGAGCGATGAGGAGTGGAAAGCACATAAGGCAAAGATAGGAAATTTCTGGCAGGGAATGCTTCTTGGCACGGGTGATTATAACGGGCAACCGCTTAAAAAACACCTTGATTTACCGCCTTTTGCGCAGGAATTTTTCACCATTTGGCTCGGGCTTTTCGAGGAAAGCTTAAGCGTTCTTTATAACGAGGAAATGAAAAATGTCATTTTACAAAGGGCAAATATGATAGCCTCGCATTTTCAAAATATGCTTTATAAATTCGGCACACGCTAAGAATTGGCTAAATCTTGCTTGACTTTTTCAAGAATATTTTCATCATTAGCAAAGTCAAAGAATTTAAACTCGTTTCCGTGTTGCATAAAACCATCGAGCAAGTCCCCGCTTAAGCGATTTTTAAGGTCTAGTTCTGCGATTTTAAAGCCGTCCATAGTTTTTGCAAATTCCTCAAGCCTTTGAGGGATAATTTTAAGCTTAGTATAAAGATAACAAGTGCTTTTAAGCCCTGTGCGTCCTACGCGTCCTCTTAGCTGGTGCAAGGTCGCAAGCCCTAATCTTTCGGCTCCAACGATAATAATAGCACTAAGGCGGGGCAGGGAAATTCCAACCTCAACCACGGTCGTGCTTAGCAAGATATTGCCCTCGTTTTTGAATTTTTGCAAAATGGCGTCTTTTTCTTTGTCTTTGCCGTGCGTTACAAAGACCTTTTCGTAATTGCCCTCCCAATAGCCTCTTGCTTGTTCTAAAGAAAGATAGGGGATTTTATCGCTTTTACTCACTAAAGGATAAATGACTATGATTTGGTGGTTTAAGGCGATTTCTTCTTTGATTTTTTCGCTAAGTTTTGAAAAATCCTCGTTTTTAATACAAAGCGTCTTAATGTCTTTTTTAAAGGGCATTTGTCTTATGAAGCTGAAATTTAAAAGCTCTGATTGTATCATACTTAGGGTTCTTGGAATGGGCGTTGCGGAAAATTGTATGAAATGTGGGCTTTTTTCATCGCTTGAAAGTGAATGAATTTTTTGCCTTTGAGCCGAACCAAAGCGGTGTTGTTCATCAATCATTACTAAAACTGCCTTAAAACCTTGCTGGTAAATAAGGGCGTGTGTGCCTATGATGAGGTTTGCAGCTTGTATTTGTGCTTGTAAATCTTTATCCTTTTTTCCGCCTTTTACAAAGAGAATTTTCATAAATTCAGGCAGAAGTTTTTTCGCTTCTTCGTAAAGTTGAGCGGCTAAAATGCTAGTAGGTGCCATTAAAAGTGCTTGTTTAGGATAAACCATCAAGGCTGCTGCAAGTAAAACTAAGGTCTTTCCACAACCCACATCACCCATAATAACGCGCCTTTGAGCCTCTTTTGAGCTTAAATCTTTTTTAATATCCTTTATGGCTTCAAGCTGGTCTTTTGTCGGCGTAAAAGGCAAGCTTTTAAGCCATTTATCAATGTCGTAAATTTCAAGCTTAAAGCTTTCTTTTGTGTTTTTTTTTATTTTAAGTCTTTTTAGAAAATTATACATTTCAATGTATTTTAAATCATCATAAAAGCTTTCTAAATTTTCAAGCATTTTAGCACTTTTTTCATCGTAAGCGTGGAGGTTTAAAAGTAAGTTTATGTATTTTTCATCGATCTTGCTTTCTTTTAAATTTTCAAAGCTCACATAGCTTTGAATGAGCCTTTTTACCGTGCTATCTTTAAAGCCTGAAATTTGATATTTTGGATTAAAGCCTCCAAAGGAGCTTAGAATTTTAGGGCTTACAAACTGCCACGCATTATTAAAAAAAATAAGTCTGCCGTGAAAGATAAGCTCACTTCCAACCTTACAAACGCTTAAATGCCATTTGCTTACATTAAAAAACACAAAAGAAAGTCTTTCTTTCCAAAGCTCACATTCGCAAAGCCCAAAAATTTGATTATTTTTAAAATTTATGCTCTTAATTTTCACCTTTTGGGTGCAAATTTCATTCGCTAAAGGCGTTGGCGTGGGATTTAAATTTTCAATCTTTTTAGGCAAAAGCAAAGCAAGATCGATAACGCTTTTTATCTTAAGCCTTTTAAAATACTCAAAATCTGTGCTTTTAACCTTCATTTTGCACACTTGCAAAGCTTAAATTTAAAAGCTCTTTGTGGTTTTTTATGTAGGCGTTAAGCTCTTTGAGTGAGGCTTTTTTGACGCATTCAAGTTCTTTTTTATAATGCCCTAGCTCTAAGCCTTGATAATACTCGCTAAAGCTAAGTGCAAGGCGCTTACTTAGGCTTTCATAACGCAAAGGTGTGCTACCTAGTAAGAAATTCTTTGCTTGATTAAGCTCATTTTGAGTGATTCCTTTTAAAACAAAGTCTTTAAAAAGCTCTTTAATAAGCCCTTTCGCTTCTTTTGCGTTTTCGTTCTTAGTCTGCAAATACCCAAAAACTCGCTTATAAGAAAGGCTTAAATCAAGCATAGCATAAGCACTATAAGCCAAACC
>CAZWYE010000057.1:0-9943 GCA_964637895.1 uncultured Campylobacter sp.
GATTTAGTAAGTGCCTTTGCTTTAATGCTTGGCTTTACCCTGCCTTTGAATTTCAATATGCCTTATCTTGCAAAAAATCTCAAAGATTTTTGGGAAAGATGGCACATAAGCCTTTCAACTTTCATAAGAGATTATATCTACATTCCTTTAGGCGGTAATAAAAAAGGGCGGTTTAAGACTTATTTAAACATACTCATAGCCTTTGTGCTTTCAGGAATTTGGCACGGAAATACCATAAATTTCTTGCTTTGGGGTTTGCTTCACGGCTTTGGCGTGATTTTCATTCATATTCTTGCAGGAGCAAAACTAAGTCTTAATAAAATCCCAGCTTTAAATCGCTTTATAACCTTTCAATTCGTTTGTTTTGCGTGGATTTTCTTTTATTATCAAAGCTTAGAAGAGGCTTTTATTTACCTTAAAACCTGCTACGAAAATTTCTTTTTGATACCAGAATACAAAGATATTTATATTTTAGCGTCTTTTGCGGTGCTTTTTATGATTTATCCTTTGTTTATAAATTTCAAAGCTTATTGTGTGAAAATTTTAGACCTTACTCCGCTTTTGCTTAAGCCTTTTATAATAGCTTTTATCCTGCTTTTGGTATTTGCTTTTATGCCAAATGGCATACCTGATTTTATTTATGCGGGTTTTTAGATGAGTGTGCTTAGATTTTTTTTCATTTTGCTTATGGTGTTTGTTTTGGTTGTTGTGGTGATGAATCAAAGTATAAGCTCTTATATAGAGCAAAAATACCATTTGATTTTCTATCCTCAAAACGATATTTTAAAAGAAGCAAACGCCCTTAAAATCAAGCTTGAGCAAATAAGAGCCATTTTAAATAATGAAACCTTGCCAACAAATGATGAAAACTTAAGTGAAATTGAAGAATTGAAACTAGAATCCTCGATTCAAAAGGAGCAAGATTTTGGCTTGAATGAAAAAAATATAAAAAAATATCCCGAAGTATTTAGCAAAACTCAAAGCTTTATTGATGATACTAAGATTAAAATCAAGCAAGATGAGGAGTTTTTACTCATAGGCGATTCTTTAATGCAAGGAGTAGCCATCGCTCTAAGTAGGGATTTAAAAGATTTAGGCATTAAAACAACGGATTTAAGCAAACAAAACACGGGGCTTTCTTACAAGTCGTATTTTAATTGGGCAAACGCTACAAATTCAGCACTTAGTGCTAACAAACGCATAAAATATCTTGTGGTTTTACTAGGTGTGAATGATCCTTGGGACATTAAAAAAGGCGGAGTTTACTATCGTTTTAACACGCCAACTTGGATAGAAATTTACACAGAAATGGTTGAAGAGATTATAAAAATCGCAAAAAAGCACAAGGTCAAGGTATTTTGGGTTGAAATTCCGCCCGTTAAAAAAGACGATTTAAACAAAAAAATTCAAGTTTTAAATCAAATTTATTCCTCTCTCATACTTAAAAACGACGAAGTTTTCATAAATACTAAGCTCTTTTTTAGCGTAAATGACGCCTTTTCGAGCTATATCAAAGACGAAAACAATAAAAGCGTAAAGGTAAGAACCGATGATGGAATCCACTTTACTCCAAATGGGGCTAAAGAAATTTCTAAACTTTTGCTTGAGCATATTCAAAAAGATTAAACGATGAGAATTTTAAGCTTTCTTTTTTTGCTTGTTTTTTGTTTAAGGCTTGAAGCTTCTGGCGAATTTGATATTATACTTGAAAAAACGAAGAATCAAAGCGCGTTAAAAAACTATGTCCCCAAAAGCACTTTTAATAAGCTCAAACAAAAGTTTAAAACGCAAAAAAATTTAGGCGTAAGAATTTATGGGGATTCGCATATGGCTGCGGATTTTTTCCCTAGTATCTTAAGAAACACTTTTTTTAAGCCAAACGCCATAGGTTTTGCTTATCCTTTGCAGCCAAAATACCAGCAGAATTTGAATTTAAAATATGATTTTAAGGACTTTGAAATTTTAAATTCCAAAAGCGTAGACACTGAGGAGAATTTCCCTTTAGGAGGCGTGATAGCAAAGGCTTTAAAAGAGGGCGCGAGCATTTTTTTAGAAAACTCTTTAGAAAATCAAAAAATGAATATAGGCTTTGTTTTTAAAGCAAGTTCGAGCAAAAAAGCTTTCCGCATACAAGATTCTAAGGGTAAAAATCACACCTTGCGTTCCTCAAAAAAAAACAAGTGGTCTTATAAGGAGCTTGAGCTTACTTTTCCTTTAAAGATAGAAGCCTTGCAAAAAGACGCCCAGCTTGGCGGGTATTTTATCACCAACAAAAAAGGTGGCAATCTTTTCTTAGACACCATAGCGATAAATGGCGCGAAAAGCGATTTATGGCTTAAGTGGAATCAAAAGGTCGTAAAAGAGGAGCTTAAGCTTTTAAAAAACGATCTTATAATCATAGCTTATGGTTCAAATGATGCCTTGTTTAACGCCTTTGATAAGCAAAATTTTAAAGAAAATTTAAAAAAATGGATTAGAATTTTAAGAGAACAGAATAAAGATAGCGTTTTTATGCTTATTTCTCCGCCTACAATAACGCAAAAAAAAGGCAAAAAATACGAGTTAAATTCTAATCTTACAAGCATTCAAAAGACTTTAAACGAACTTGCAAGGGAGGAGAAAATGCTCTTTTTTGATATGCATAAATTTATAGAAGATAGCGGCGGTAAAAACGTTTGGATTAAAAAAAAGCTCTCCTTAAAAGATGTGCATCTTAGTATAAGCGGCTATGAGCTTATAGCGAAAAAATTGGTGCAAGATTTGAAAAAATACCTACTCAAGCCTTAATTCTTCATAATCAATGGTCGTGATTTGATAATAAGCATTAATGGTGCTTAAAAGATTGAATTTAGAACGCAAAAGCTCTTGCTGCGAGGAATTTAGGGCGTTTCTTGCATCTAAATAATCTTTAAGCTCACTTTTTCCAAGCTCGTATTTTTGCAAATAAGCCTCTGTGATTTGCTCTTGTTTGAAAGCTATGAAATTAAGATTTTCTAAAAGCGATTTAGCACTTTGATAGTCTTTATAATTTAACATAAATTCATTCAAAGCACTTTGCAAGGCTTGTTCGTATTCAAAGACTAAAGCCTCGTAAGCGTATTGCGAAATTTTGATATTTTGACGCACCCTGCCAAAGTCCAAAAAAGGCAGAGAAATGCTTAAAATTCCGTTTAGAATTTCAAATTTAAAGCTCTCATCAAAATCCCTACCGTGCCCGCTTAAAGTTCCTCCTAAACTCACACTTGGTAAAATGGACTTTGAAACGCTACTATAATCTTTAAACGCGGCTTTAAGGTTATTAAGCTTAGCTCTCACATCAGGGCGGTAAGCAAGAATTTCTAAAGGCAGGTTGAAATTAGGCTCAAGCTCTTTAAAATGAGCAAGGCTTAAATTTTTAAAATATTCTATGTATTTAAAGCCTTCTTCATTGCCTATTAAATCTTGCAAATTTTTGATTAACAAATCGCGATTTTGTGCGTTTGTAATGAGGTTTTGCTTTGCACGAAGTAAGCTTTGTTCTATATTTAAAAGATCGAGTTGTTCGATTTTACCAAGCGTATATTTAAGCTTGTAAAGCTCATTCATTTGTTCTAAATTCTGCACATAAGAAGAAAGTAAATTTTGCACATCGTTAAAATACGCAAGCTCAAAAATGCCGTTAATGCTAGAATTTACAATACTTAACTTCAAGCTTTCTAAATCGTAAGCACTTGCTTTAGCACTAAATTCCGCCGCCTTTGCAGAATTAAAAATTTTCCCATAAATATCAAGCTCGTAATTCAAATTTAAAGAATTTGAAAAGCTTTTATTTTGCGTACCGGAATTTAAATCCTTAGAACCGCTAAGCCCTAAATTTCCACTTAAGCTTGGATAAAGATCGTAAGCTATCAAATCAGCCCTTGCCATCATACTTAATAAATTCGTTCGTGCTATGTTTATATCGCTATTGTGCTTTAAAACAAAGTCAAGGAATTCATCGATTTTTTCATCTTTACAAGCCCTCCACCATTGCTTACTTAAGTTAAGGTCTTTAATTTGGCTTGAATTTAGAGGTTTTTCATCGATTTTTGCAAGTTTTACACCGCAGCCGCAAAGAAAAAGGCTTAAAAAAATAATGCAAATTTTTTTCATTTTATTCCTTTGAAAGTGCGTTGATAGGATTTAAATTTGCAGCGTTTTTCGCAGGGAAAAAGCCAAAAATCACTCCAATTAAAACAGAGCTAAAAAGCCCTAAGAATATAGAACTTGCCGATAAAATCATAGGAAAATCCGTGCTAAGCGTGTTAAAGCCAAAAATCACTCCAATTGATAGCAAGACGCCAAGAACGGCTCCTAAAATGCAAATCATAACAGCTTCTATTAAAAACTGCATTAAAATATCCTCTTTTCTTGCACCAATTGCCATTCTAATGCCAATCTCACGCGTCCTTTCACTCACTGAAACTAGCATAATATTCATAACGCCAATTCCACCTACTATAAGAGCTATTAAAGCCACAGAAATGGTAAGTATGGTTGTGGTTTTTCTATTTGCGGTTATGGCTTGTTTGAAAGTATCTGAGTTAAAGGTGAAAAAGTCCTTTTGCCCACGTTTAATCTCTAAAATTCTAATAATAGCATTTTCTGCTAAAAGAGAATTGACATCGTCTTTAACCTTAATGGTAATTTCGCGAAGCTCTCTATTTCCCGTGATTTTATTCATAAGCGTAGTGTAGGGCATATAAAGTTGGACGGTGTTGTCTTCTATGAACTTGTTCGTGTTTTTTTTCAAAATTCCTACTATTTTAAAAGGTTGGAAATTAAAAATCACCACGCGTCCTAAAACCTGCTCGTTGCTTTCGTTGGGGAAGAGATTTTTTTTAGCGTTAAAATCAAGCACGACGACATTCGCACTGCTTTTAATCTCCTCTTGGCTTAAATTCCTACCAGAATCAAGCTTTACGCCTATGATATTAAAATGATTAAGCCCTATGCCCTCTGCCTTTGCGTTTAAAGAAATGTTTTTGTAAGTTGCTATGCCTGAAGTGTTTGCGTGAGCCTCGACGGCTTCTAGGTATTCGAGAGTTCTTAGCGCACTTAAATCGCTGAAATTTAGCCTAGTTTTGCCTGAACGCAAATCGCCAAAGCCTTTTCCCGGACGCACTTCAATGATATTTGTGCCAAGACTTGCGATAGAGGCTAAAACCTTAGCTTGAGAACCAAGCCCAAGCGCTACAACGCAAACTACAGAGGCTATTCCTATGATGATTCCTAGCATAGTTAAAGCTGATCTTAGCTTGTGCGCGATGATAGAAGATGAGGCGATTTTAAGGCATTCTAAGGCTTGATTTTTAAGCAAAGCGAGGCTTTTTTTCTCTTTTGGCATAGGATAGGGTTTTAAATTTGGTATTTCTCTTGGTTTGCTATCGCTTAAAATTTCGCCATCTTTTATCTCTATAATGCGTCCGGCTTTTAAAGCTATGTTTCTATCGTGAGTTACTAAAACTATGGTGTGTCCTTGCTCGTTGAGTTTTTGTAAAATTTCAAGCACCATTTCTCCGCTTTTGCTATCTAGTGCACCGGTAGGTTCGTCCGCTAAAATAAGCTCTCCGCCGTTCATCAAAGCCCTTGCAATACTCACCCTTTGTTGCTGTCCTCCGCTAAGCTCGTTAGGCTTAAATTCTTGCTTTAAGCCAAGTTCTAAGCTTTGCAAAAGTTTTTCGCTTTTTTCTTTTCTTTTTGAGTGAATTTCACCTGCATAAACCGCAGGTAAAGCGACATTTTCTTTAGCACTTAAAAGGCTTAAAAGATTGTATCTTTGAAAGATAAAGCCTATTTTTTCGCGTCTAAGCCTTGCTTTTTCATCCTTACTTAGCTTTGTAACCTCGAAATTTTCAAAAATAAAACTCCCGCCACTTGGTTCATCTAAGGTGCCTATTATGTTTAAAAGTGAGGTTTTACCGCTTCCGCTTTGCCCGATGATTGCAACAAATTCGCCTTTTAATATGCTTAAATTGATATTTTTTAAGATGACATTTTCGCCTATATTTTTGCTTATATTTTTAAGATAAATCATTAAAATCTCAATTTCATCTTAGGTGCTAAATCATCAGCACTAGAGCTTAAAATAAGCTCCTCATTCTCGCTAAGTCCTTCTAAAATTTCAGTATTTAAAGAATCTTTAAGTCCTAGTTTTATGTATTTTTTCAAAGGCTTTTTGTCTTCTAAAACCTCGACAAAATAGCCGTTTTTATCGTTTTTTATCGCGTAAGTTGGCACGGCTAGGACATTTTTAGCTTGTGCAACTATGATTTCATTTTGTATGCTCATTCCTATGCGTAAAAAATTATCCTCATTTGCAACGAAAAATTTCGCGTAATAATAAATAGCGTTTGAAGAGCTTGAACTTAAAGAGCTTGAGTTTGAATTTGAGCTTGAATCGCTTATTTCTGTGTCTGCTGGGTCTATGCTTGAAATTTTAGCGTGATAAATTTTATCCGGATCGCTTAACACCGCAAAGCCTACTTCCGTGCCGATTTTGACTTTATTTACATCAGCTTCTGCAATTTCCATTCTTATTTCCATTTGGTCTAAATTTGCTATGCGAACTATGGTTGGCGTGTTTTGATTAGCATTTACAGTTTGCCCTTCATCAACAGCGACATTGATAATAATGCCATCCATTGGTGCAACTATGCTCGTATAATCTAAGTCCTTTTGAGCGTTTTTAAGCGTAATCTCAAGCCCAACCACGCTTGCATTAAGCTCTGCAACATTTGCCTTAAGGGCGAAAAAATTATTCTTAAGTGCCTCTAAGCTTTCAAGCGAGGTTGCTTTACTTGCATAAAGTTTTTGCTCCCTTTGATACTGCTTCGTGG
Source organism: uncultured Campylobacter sp. (assembly GCA_964637895.1). Classification (GTDB taxonomy): domain Bacteria; phylum Campylobacterota; class Campylobacteria; order Campylobacterales; family Campylobacteraceae; genus Campylobacter_D. The sequence goes on from CAZWYE010000057.1 coordinate 6,858, forward strand.
CTATGCTTAGTGCGACTTTTTTGCTTTCTAAATTTGCCTTAGCACTTTCAAGCTGGGCTTTTGTGATATCAAGGTCGTTTTGTTGTTTGTCTTTATCAATTTGTGCTATTAAATCGCCTTGCTTGACCCTATCGCCCACATCGACATAAAGCCTTTTAATTTGTCCGCTTACTTGCGCGCCTACATCGACTTGGTCTTTTGCATAAACCTTGCCTACCGATTCTATGGTTTGGGTAATATCAGCGCGTCCTACTTTTTGCGTTAGATACTGCGTGTCCTCATCAAAAGATAAAAAATAAAAGTAAAGCACAAGGGCGATAAAAATAAAAATTGCTATAAAAATAATCTTTTTTTTCATTAATTTTTTCATCGATTTTAAATCCTAAAAAATTTTTAAGAAGTTTAAGCAATCAAGGTGAATTCTTTGTGAATTTCAAAAAAGTTCTCCGTGTTTTTCGTAGTGAGAAATTTTGCTAATTTTATTATTTTCATCGACAAATACGACTTTTGGCTTGAAATTTAAAGCCTCTTTAGCGTCCAATTCTGCATAAGCCATAATGATGATTTTATCGCCACTTTGAACGAGCCTTGCAGCGGCACCGTTTAAACATATCGTTCCTTCTTCTTTTGTCGCTATGGTGTAGGTTTCAAACCTCTCTCCGTTGTTAAGATTTACAACCTGCACCTTTTCGTATTCTAAAATTCCACTTGCACGAAGAAGCTCCTCATCTATACTAATACTTCCTATATAATCAAGCTTTGCCTCGCTTACCACCGCGCGGTGGATTTTTGCTTTAAGTAAGCTTATTCTCATAAAAGTCCTCGTAATAAAAAATTATCAATAAGGCGCGTTTTACCTATAAACACAGCCACAGCGCCTAACACTTCGCCCTCTATAAATTCAAGCTCCTCCATAGTATTTGGATCTACTAAACTTACATAATCAATACTTGCAAGCTTTTCTTTTAAAAGCTCTTTTTGTATAGCTTCTTTAATGAATTTGCAATTTTTTTCGCCTTTTTTTACTAAATTTTCTCCCAAAAAAACCGCCCTTGAAAGCACTAAAGCCGCTTTTCTTTCCTCTTCGTTAAGATAGACATTTCTTGAGCTTTTTGCGAGTTTATCCTCTTCTCTTACTATGGGACAAATTTTTAAGCTTATATCGAAATTTAAATCCTCTATCATACGAGCTACAACAGCACATTGCTGCGCGTCTTTTTGTCCAAAATAGGCTTTATCGGGCTTAATGATATTAAAAAATTTCGTTAAAACCGTGCAAACTCCTCTAAAATGCCCCTTTCTACTTGCACCGCAGAGCTTTTCGCTTAAAACATTCATATCCACAAAAGTGCTAAATTCTTTAGGATACATAGCCTTTACATCCGGACAAAAAAGCACATCAACGCCGCTAAGTTCGCAAAGCTTACTATCTTTTTGCAAATCTCTTGGATAACTTGCAAAGTCCTCTTTAGGACCAAATTGCAAGGCATTAACAAAGATGCTTAAAACGACTTTATCGTTTTCTTTCGCGGCTTTAACAAGGCTTAAGTGTCCATCGTGTAAGTATCCCATAGTAGGCACAAAACCTATACTTAAACCTTGTTTTTTCCACTGTTTGCAAAGCCCACCCATAGCTTTAATATCGCTTAAAATTTGCATTTTAGTAAAGCTTTCTTAAAATTTCTTCATCCATAGCAAAGCTGTGTTCCTCACCCGGAAATTCACCCTCTTTGACCTCGTTTATATAAGTTTTTATAGCTTCAAGAGGATTTGCGTAAGTTTTTGCAAATTTTGGCTTAAAATCCGTATTTAAACCGAGTAAATCGTGCCAGACTAAGACCTGCCCGTCGCAGTATTTTCCCGCTCCTATGCCTATGGTTGGAATTTTCACTTCCTTGCTTATAAGCTTAGCCAAAGCGTAAGGAACGCACTCTAAAAGCAGAGCAAAAGCACCTAAGTCCTCTGCCATTTTAGCTTCTTTTATTAGCTGTTTAGCCAAAATTTCGTCCTTTCCTTGCACCTTGTAACCTCCAAGTGCATACACCGCTTGAGGCGTTAAACCAAGATGAACCATAACAGGTATAAAGGCGTTTGCAATGGCTTTTATGTGTTCTTTAAAATTCGCTCCGCCCTCGAGTTTTACAGCATTAGCTCTGCCTTCTTTTAAAAGTCTGCCCGAATTTCTAACCGCGTCCTTAATGCTTGCTTGATAAGACATAAAAGGCAAATCAGCCACCACAATGGCGTTTTTTGCACCTTTTGAAACGGCACGAGAATGATAAATCATATCCTTCATACGCACCGCCAAAGTATCCTCATAGCCCAAAACAACCATACCCAAAGAATCACCAACCAAAATCATGTCAATACCAGCTTTATCTAAAAGCTTCGCACTTAGATAATCATAAGCGGTTACCATAGTGATTTTTTCTTTATTTTCTTTTTGTTTTTTTAAATCTAAAATAGTCTTTTTTATAGTTAAATCCTTAATTTTAATGCGTACAAAATTATATTTTTTTTTCATTAAAAAATCAAGTGAAATTTGAGTTTTTTGTAAATTAAGATTTAAAAAGTCTTTTTTTGCAAAGTTTTTTTGCTTTGTGTTAAATTTTTGTTTTTTTATTTTATATTAAAATTTTGTTTTTACTCTGCCTTAAATTTTTTAAGCTTTGCATTTTGCTTTAAGCCTTGTGTTTTGAATTTTAATTTCAAATCCCAAGCAATTTCCTCCTCTTGTTTTTGTTTTTTTTTTTTTTTGATATAATGCTTTTTTTGAATTTAAAAAAAGATTAAATCAAGTTTAAGTTGGATTTAAAAATGAAATTTTAAATAGGCTTTAAAACTAGAAATTTAAATTCCAAGCCGAAAATTTCAAAGATTAAGACTTTAAATTTTTAAATAAATTTAAACGAAAATTTAAAGCAAAAATTCAAGCAGGAATTTTTAAATTTCAAGTCTAAATTTCAAAGCTTTAGAATTTTAAATTTTCAAATTTAAACGAAAAATTCAAAGTTTTAAATTTCAAGTATAAATTTCAAAGCTAAAGTTTAAATTAAAACTTAAATTTAAAAGCTTTAAAATTCAAA
>CAZWYE010000058.1:0-9905 GCA_964637895.1 uncultured Campylobacter sp.
AAAATCATTAAAAGATAAATAACACAAATAAGACTTAAGCCAAAAAGCCCGATTTCTTCAGTGATTCCTGAAAGAACAAAGTCGGTATGAACTTCACTTAAAAAGCCAAGTTTAAAAATTCCAAGCCCTAAACCCTCGCCAAAAATCCATCCGTGTGCGATGGCGTTTAAAGAGTGCGAAATTTGATAAGGTTCGTTATTTGCACTTACTCTTAAAGCAGAAGCTAGAGTTTGAGGCAACAAAGGTAAAAAGGCATCTTGGATATTCCCCCACCAGCTTACTATCCTTTGAATGCGTCTTTGATTGCTAAAAATCACCATAATTCCTATCATCATAACCACTAAAGTTCCAAAAGCAAAAAGCCTTTTACTAGCACCTGCAAAAAAAGCTAAAGCAAAAATCAAAAAAAAGGAAATCACGCTTTGACCTAAATCATTTTGTGTGATATAAATATATCCTATGACTATGGTTGCGACTATGCAGTAGGGCAGAAGTATAAGAATTTCGCTTTTAATAGCCTTTTTTTCCTCATCAATGCGTCTTGTGTAGCTCCAAGCTAAAAAATAAATCAGCCCGATTTTAAAAAATTCCACCGGAGAAATAGATAAAGCCCCAAAGCGAATCCAACGCTTAGCACCTCCGCTTGCAGTCGCTAAAGAAGAGGGCAAAAAAGGCAAAATAATAATACAAACAAAAGAGACGATTAACACGGCTAAGAGTAGTTTTTTCGAGCTTTCTTTGTCCGGATTTAGCCTTGATATAAAAAACATTATCAAAATTCCGCTCACACCAAAAAAGAGCTGCCTTGCAAAAAAATGAAATTCGTTATATCCAAAATAAAGCACGGTAAAAGCACTTAAAGAATAAGAAAAAACTATGCCTATGGTGATTAAAACCGCGCTTAAATAAAATAATTTTTTATCAACGACCATTTTTAAGCCTGAAATTTATAAAAACGAAGCGTTTAAATTCTGCCATTTTGTAACTTTTGATGAATTTTTTAAAAAAGATTATACTTAAAATATGCTAATATTTTTTAAATTTTGTATTTTAAAATTTTTTGCAAAGGAAATTTTGCGTTAAAAATTCTTAAAGAATTTCAAAGCAAAAATCCACACCAAAAGCCCAAAAGCTGCAACCAAAGCAAGTATAGCATAAGCATAAAAATATCCAAAATATTGAGCTACAAGACCTCCTAAGCCATTGCTTAAAGCCCCGCCAATTCCTCCGCAAGTCATCACAAAAGCAAGTCCGGCATTGATATGTCCGCTTCCTCTTAAGATAAGAGTTACTAAAACGGGCAAAATCATGCCCGTGATTCCAGCACCGATTCCATCTAAAGTTTAGATAAATACCATAACCTTTATATCATCAAAAAAAGCCGCTAAAAAACCGAGAATTATAAGTTCAAAAAGGGCTAAACTTATAAGCATAAAGCTGATTTTAAATTTAGAAAAAAAAAGAAAATTTATGCACTTTTAAGGTATTTTGCGAATTTGAAAAGGCTTTAAATTAAGCAATTTTACGCACAAAAGAGCGATAAAAATCATAGTGCTTTGCACGATGATTATAGTCGCTGCTGTATAAGTTCTGCTAGAATCAACGCCTAAACTGTGTGCTCTTTGGCTTAAAAGTGGCAACATCGCGGCATTGCTTAAATGAAAGCAAAAAAACACAAGGCTTAAAATAAGAAGCTTTGCGTTAAAAATCACTTTGAAAGGATTTATTTTTTGCTTTTGATTTGTAATTTGTTTAGAATATTCTTACAAGCCTCTGACTGTGTCGTGGTTTATCGAAGTTTTTCTTAAAAATACAAGGCAAAGTAAGGAGAAAACACCCATAAGTGCAGTGATGACAAAGATAGAAATTAAGCTAAAAACCAAAGCACAAACAAAACTTAAAGCCGCACTAAAGGCTGTTCCTGCGTGTTTGTAAGCCTCGTTGTGGCTGACTTGTTTGGCGTAATTTTTCTCGCCAACTATGCCAAGAGTAAGTGCTGCAAAGGCTGGAGCAAGAAAAACCGCACACAAAGCGGTGCAAAAACTTGAAACTAGGGTGAAAGCAAAAATAGTATAAAAATAATTCGCAAGGGTGCAAGAAGAAATAAGAACAATGCAAAAAGCAATTAGAGTGCGTTTATAATGTGTTTTATCCACTAAAATTCCAAAAACAAATGCGGCAAAGTGAGCTTATGGTGCCGATAAGTCCTATTTGTCCTTCTAAAAAGCCGTATTCTTTTAAAAACACGCCAAGATAAGGACCAAGTCCGTCTTTTACATCAGCGACAAAGAAGTTAAGCCACGCAAGGATATTGAAAGAATTCATAAAACCTTGTTTTTCAAAACAATTTTACTAAAAATGTGTAAAAAATTTTATATTTTTTTAAAAATACAAGGTGCAAAGGCAAGGAAAATAAAGCAAAAAGTGTAACTTTTTTGCAATAATTTTTTAAAATTTAGCCCTTTATGCTAATATTTTTTAAACTTAAATTTGCTAAAATTAATAAATTTTTTTAAGGTTGTTTTATGATACAAATTCACAAAATTTTGATTGCAAATCGTGGTGAAATAGCTGTTAGAGTTATTAGAGCTTGTAGGGATTTACACATTAAGAGCGTAGCGGTTTTTACTGAACCTGATGGAGAATGTTTGCATGTAAAAATCGCCGATGAAGCTTATAGAATAGGAACGGACGCGATAAGAGGTTATTTAGATATTGCAAGAATCATTGAGATTGCTAAGGCTTGCGGGGCTGATGCTGTGCATCCGGGTTATGGATTTTTGAGTGAAAATTACGAATTTGCTAAGGCTTGCGAGGATAGTGGCATTATCTTCATAGGACCAAAATCAGATGTCATTCGCAAAATGGGAAATAAAAATATAGCCAGAAAATTAATGGCAAGTAATGGTATCCCTGTGGTTCCTGGGACTGAAAAGCTTAATTCTCACAGCCTTGCGGAGATTAAGAATTTCGCAGAGAAAATCGGCTATCCGGTGATTTTAAAGGCAAGTGGAGGCGGAGGAGGGCGCGGAATTCGTGTAGTTTATAAAGAAGAAGAGCTTGAAAACGCCCTTGATTCTTGCAAAAGAGAGGCTTTGACTTTTTTTGGAAACGATGAGGTTTTTATGGAAAAATATGTAGTCAATCCGCGTCATATAGAATTTCAAATTCTAGGCGATAATTACGGCAATATCATTCATCTTTGCGAAAGGGATTGTTCGATTCAAAGAAGACATCAAAAGATCATTGAAATAGCACCTTGTCCGGGAATTTCAGAGCATCTTAGAAAAACCATAGGTGTAACCGCTGTTGCTGCTGCAAAAGCCGTAGGATATACTAATGTAGGAACGGTGGAGTTTTTGCTTGATGATTACAACCATTTTTATTTTATGGAGATGAATACAAGAATTCAAGTTGAACACCCGGTTACTGAGGAAATTACGGGCGTGGATTTAATAGTGCGTCAAATTCGTATCGCAGGGGGAGAAATTTTAGACCTTGAACAAAGCGATATTAAGCCTAGAGGCTTTGCGATAGAGGCTAGGATCACTGCGGAAAATGTGTGGAAAAATTTCATTCCAAGTCCGGGTAAAATCGGCGAGTATTACCCAGCATTAGGACCTTCTGTGAGAGTTGATAGCCATATTTATAAGGATTATAGAGTGCCGCCTTTTTACGACTCTTTGCTTGCAAAGCTTATTATCAAGGCGACAAGCTATGATTTAGCCGTGAATAAACTTGAAAGGGCTTTGAAAGAATTTATCATAACAGACATAAGAACAACCATACCTTTTTTAATCGCCATTGCGAAAACTAGGGAATTTAGACGCGGTTATTTTGATACTTCTTTCATAGAAACGCATATGAAAGAGCTTTTGGAAAATACAGAAGATCATCACCAAGAAAATAAAGAAGAAGTCATTGCAGCCATTGCAGCAACGCTTAAGAAAATCAGAGAAAGTAGGAAATAATGGACTTTTTAGATAGTCTTAAAGAGATTAAAAAAGAAATGATTAAAGAGCAAAAGCCTAAAAAAAATGCAGAAAAAAAAGAACAAAACAAAGCACAAGACACTAAAGAACCTTGTCTTTTTAAAGATGATGAAAAAAGCAAAGAGTTTGAAGAGCAAAAATTAACACAGGAATTTGAGACTTTGTTTTTAAAAGAACAAAGGCTTAGAGACGAATTTGAGGAATTTATAAAAGACTCTGATATTAGGAAAATTTGAATGCTTGAAATAGGATTTTGCACTTTAGAAGATGCTTGTCCTTATTTGAAAGACGCAAAGACGAGGGTTGAGTTTAAATACATAGAAGATTGCCCTGCCGTGCTTAATTGGGAGCTTGTTTGTAGAGGTTGGCGGAGGTTTGGGCGGTATTTTTCAAGACCTGTTTGTGAATCTTGTAATGAGTGTTTGAGTCTTAGAATTTTGGTAGAGGATTTTGAGTTTTCAAAGAGTCAAAAGCGGGTTTTAAACAAGAATCAAAACACTAGAATTTCCTTAAGAAAGCCTGTTTTAAACAACGAGCATCTTTTTTTATACGATAAATACCATCGTTTTATGGAGAAAAAAAGGGCGTGGAAAAGATATGATGTGAATTTCAAGCAGTATTTTAACCTTTATGTCGATGGGGCTTTAGATTTTGGTTATGAGCTTGATTTTTATGTAGGAGAAAAGCTAGTTTGTGTGGATTTTATCGATATTTTACAAGATGGAATTTCAAGCATTTATTGCTTTTATGACCCTGATTTTTCTCACCTTTCTTTGGGTAAATTTTCGCTTTTAAGCGAGATAGAACTTGCAAAAAATGAAAAGTTAAAATACATTTATTTAGGATATTTTGTTAAAAAGTGTCAATCTTTATCTTATAAAGCCGATTATACACCCAACGAAAAATTAAAAGACACAAGCTCGTTAAATGAGTGTGCGTCTTTGTGGGAGTATGAAAAAAATGAAAATTACTCAAACTTTAGAAACAATTAATATTAATACTGATGACATTTATGTTTTTTTTTATTTTAAAGATTTGATTAATAAGAATTTTTCAAAGGTTATAGGAAGAAAAAATAAGATTTTTTCATTTTTTGAAGAGAATGAAATTCCTCAAAGAAAATATTTTTTAAAGATTTTAAATAAAAAATATATAAAAAATAAAGGTGAAGAGATTAAAAATATTGAATATGCTCATCTTAAAACTATAAAACTTAATTTCGAGCAAGAAAATACTTTAAAATCTATGCTTTTTATTAAAGTGAGTTTTTCGGCAAGAAATATTTTGATGAAACTTAGCTCTAATGAAAAAAAATTCATCACCTATATGAAAAATTATTTCAAAAATCATAAGATGAAATATATTCAAATGGATTTGGTGTTTATTCTAGAATATAAAGACGACGGTACTTTAGAACTTTTTGAAGCTTTTGCCGATGAGAGTGAACACTTGAGGTATTGTGTTAATTTTGAAATTGATAAGAACGAATATAGAAATTTTCGTCAAAATATTAACAAAAAAGAAAATATAAACTGGAAGTTTAACGCTTTAGCTAAACTTTTTAGTAATTATTTTAATGTTTTAGAATGTACTGCTCAAAATGACTTAAGCGAGATAAGACAAAAATATCTTATAATGGTAAAGCTTTATCATCCGGACTTTTATCAAGGAAAAAGTGCGATAGAAAGAGCTTACTGCAGGGAACAATTTGAAAAAATTCAAATTGCCTATGATAATCTCAAAGCCTTATATAGAAACCATAGCTGAATTTTATTTTTTGTCTAAAAAAATCAGTCCATTTGGCGGCGCAAGAAAGTAGGTGTTTCAATTTGCGACATGATTTCTTCATCGTAACCACCACTAGTTTTTCTAAGTTTAAGATAAGGATTTTTTTTAAAATTTGGTTCTGGTTCTTTATTTATATTTTCGTTAGTTTTATCCTCAAAGCCCGTTGCAATAATGGTCACTTCAACCCTATCATCCATACTATCATCTATGGTAGTTCCCCAAATAATCTTAGCGTTTTCATCAACAAGTTCTTCAACACTGCTAGCAGCAGTAGAAATTTCAAAGAAAGAGCACTCCGAGCTTGTTTTAAAATGCAAAATCACGCCCTTAGCACCCTTAATATCCATACCATCGAGTAAAGGCGATTCTAAGGAGTTTGACAAAGCTTCTTCTAAGGCATTTTCGCCCGAAGCACTTCCTGTTCCCATTAGAGCAAGTCCTCTGTGACTCATAATGGTTCTAATGTCGGCAAAATCGACATTTATATCACCGTTATCCATCAATATAGACGCCATTCCTCGAACAGCTCTTGTTAAAATATCATCAACAAGTTTGAAAGCGTCCTTTATGCCGGCTTTTTTATCGATAATGCTTAGCAGTTTTTCATTTTGTATGACAAGTATGGAATCGCTTTCTTTTTTAAGTTCTGCAAGTCCGTTTTCGGCAAGTTTTCTCCTTTGTTTTCCCTCAAAATTAAAAGGCATAGTCACCACAGAAACGGTTAAAGCTCCAATTTCTTTAGCGGCTTGAGCGATGATAGGAGTAGCACCGGTTCCCGTGCCTCCGCCAAAACCAGAAGCGATGAAAACGATATCACTTTGACTTAAAGCCGCCTTTACTTCTTCGAAACTTTCTCTTGCACTTTCAGCTCCCACTTCGGGAATCATTCCAGCACCTAAGCCCTTTGTTTTCTTTTCTCCAAGTTGAATTTTAGTTTTAGCTAAAGAGTTTGTAATAGCCTGTGCATCAGTATTTGCCACAATTAAATCCAAGTCGTTAAGACCCATTTTTATCATATGATTAATCATATTACCACCGCCACCGCCACAACCTATGATCTTAATCTTTGCACCATTACCGTACTGAGCTTCTTCTACTACAAACTCACCCATAAATTCTCCCTATTAGAATTGATTTATAATCTTATGCCAAATCTTAGAAAACACGCTTGTTTTTTTTTGTTTTGGTTCTTCAAAATATTTTTGTTCTTGTTGCGACATAATTATATCACTTTTTTGTAAATTTTGGTCAAAAAAATCAGTTTTTATTTCTTCTTTCTGCGGTATGAAATCTTGTTTAATTTGATGGTTGAAATTTTCCATTTCACCTTTATACCTTAATTTTTCATTAGAATCAAGCTCGTAAGGCGTGAAATATCCAGAGCCATAAAGACAAAGTCCTATAGCACAAACATTTTCAGGATTACTTAGAATTTCATTAAAACCCTTAATTAAGTCCTTTCTAGCACTTGCTAAACGAATAGATTGATTATCAAACACCGAGGGGGCAAGCTCATCAATACCTGCTAATTTCGTCATGCCACCTGTTAAAATTACCCCTGCACCTATGTTATTCGCATAACGACTTTCACTTAGCATTAAAGATACACACATTAAGATTTCTTCAGCTCTTGCGTAGATAACTTTAGAAATAATATCTAAAGGAACTCCAGTAATTTCTTTCTCATCTCCTATAGAAGGAATTTCAATCAAAGAATTAGGTTGTTCGCTAAGTTTTGCGTAATTAAGTTTGATTTTTTCAGCTTCTTTAAGAGGGGTTCGTAAAGCCTTTGAAAGATCTGAAGTAATATACATAGAGCCAAGTGGTGCATCATCATTGTGGCGAATAGAATTTCCCATATGCACGACCATATCGCAAATCGCTCCGCCCATATCTATAAGCACGGCTCCAAGCTCTTTTTCACTATCGTCTAAACACGCTATAGCCGAAGCATAGCCGGATAAAACTATATTATCCACCCTTAAATCTGCAAGTTCTACAACCTTTTTAAGATTTTTAATATGAGATTCTTGAGAAATAACAATATGTGTTGAAACCTCCAAGCGATTACCGCTCATTCCTAAAGGATCATCAATATGTTCTAAGTCATTGACCTTAAAATTATAAGGCAGAACATGGACGATTTCGTAACCACTCGGTAAATTTGCTGTGTGCTTGGCAGTACTTACGGCACGGTGAATTTCTTTGATACCGATTTCGTGATTAGGGATATTAACAACACCCACGCTATCAACGCTTTTAGTATAAGCACCAGAAATAGAAACAACAACTTTATCGTAATGCACCCCGGACATCATTTGTGCATTTTCAACAGCTTCTTCTATGGATTTTGAAGCGAGTTCTATATTGGTAATAATACCCATTTTAACACCATTGGTTTTTACTTTCGCAAAGCCGATGATTTTCAAGCCTTCTTCATCTTTTTGTGCGATAATGGCACAAGTTTGCGTCGAACCTAAGTCAATTCCTAGTATATTCAAGATGTTTTCCCTTTATAATAAATTTTAATCTTATAGTCTTTTTTGAGCTTTTCAATGAGTTCTTGTTTAATCTCACTTGCTTTTAAGCTTCTTAAATTCTGTTCGAGCATAATTTTATATTGTTCTATCTTTTCTGTGCTTGGAGCGAGTTTTTGAGCGTTTATCTTATAAAGAACGGCTTTTTCGTCGTTTAAAAGCACGAAAGATTTGTTTTCGTCATTATTAAAAACATTCATTAAAAAATACGCAAACTGCGAATCATCGAGTGTTTTTTCGTCGATTTTTTGTGAATCCCTTTGCGAGTCGCGGCTTACAAAGCCTATATTCGTGCCTTTGAAATTCTCTAAAGCATTTTGAGCCTTTTGTTTAAGAAGTTCTTTAGCTTTTTGGCTTAAATACAAAGGCACAACATCCGCTCTTGCCTCCTCAAAACTCTTTACACGCACGGCATTTACGCGTTTTAGCTTGATAATGCTGTATCCGTCTGCAAATTCAAAAGGTCTTAAAATATCGCCCTCTTTAGCCTTTGCTAAAAGCTCAAGCGGATAATACACCTCATTTTGCGTAATATTTAAATCCTTTTCAAAGCCTATTTTTCCATCTTTAAGGGCTAGGAATTTTTCATTAGCCGTGCTTTTAAGCTTGTTTAAAGCATAAGCTTTTATCACATCAGGCTTTGCGTCCTCAAAGCTTAAAATTTTCCCGTTAAAGTCCTTAAATTTGGAAGCATCCTCGTTATAAAAGGCTAAAAGCTCTTTATCGTCCAAATTTTGCGTATCTGCTTTCAGGCTAAGGCTTGAAATTTCATAACTTTTTTGAGTTTTAAAGTCCTCTTTGTGCTCTTCCCAAACTTTCTTAAGTTCTTCTTCATCGATTTTAAGCTCGTTTTTATCTAAATTAAGATTTTCAACACTTAAAGAATCGCGCATAAAATAGCTCGAAGCTAACATATTAACCTCCTCTTCTTTTTGAGGCAGGTTGAAAATCTGGTCTAATTTTTTCACCACAACTTCGTCCGCAAGGCTTTGCTCATAATCTTTCGTGCTAATATTATTAAGCCTTAAAAGCTCATAATAAAGGCTTTTGTTAAAATCTCCGCTTTCGTTTTGAAAGGCAGGAGTGTTAGCAAGTTCTTGCAAAACCTCGTTTTCGCTCGAATTAAGCCCTAAATTCTTTGCGAAATTTAGCAAAAGTTTATCCTCGATTAAGGACGCTAAAGTCATATTTTCAAGCTCTTTTTTTGAGTTTTCATCGTCTAAATTTCCATTGCTGATTTGATTATAATAAGCATAAATTTGAGCATATCTTCTATTAAACTCGCTAAAAGTGATTTTTTCATCGCCTACTATCGCGACCGAAGAACTGCGGTTAAGATTAAAATCATAACTTCCCCAGCCCACAAAACCAGCTCCAACAAAGGCTATAACGCTAATCCATATAGTAATAACAAGATATTTTTTATGATGTTGCATCCAAGTAAGCATAATATTCCTTGACCTTAAAAAGTGGATATTTTACCAAATGAGTGTTTAAGTAGAGTTTAATTTTTGAAATTTTTTAATTTTTTGTAAAAGATTTTTGATATAATGAAACTTTAGATTAAATTTAGGATAAAAATTTGCAA
>CAZWYE010000059.1:0-5847 GCA_964637895.1 uncultured Campylobacter sp.
TAGGACAAAAAGAGCTTGTAGAGGTGTTTAAGAAATTTTTAAAAGCACAAAAGCTTCCTCATAGTATATTTTTCGGCGTTGCAGGTTGCGGGAAAACAAGCTTTGCAAGGGTTGTTGCAGACGAGTTTGGGCTTGATTTTTACGAATTTGATGGAGGGAATTTCAAGCTTGAAGAGCTTAGAAAAATCATAGAAAAATACAAAGAAAGCCTGTATAAGCCTTTAATTTTCATCGATGAAATCCACCGCCTTAACAAAACCCAGCAAGAAATGCTTCTTATTCCTATGGAAAATTACCGCTGTATTATCATAGGAGCTAGTACGGAAAATCCGTATTTTGTTTTAAGTTCGGGCTTAAGAAGTCGTAGTATGCTTTTTGAATTTAAGCCTTTAAAACCAAGAGATCTTAAGCCTTTATTAGAAAGAGTGCAAGAGGAATTTAAATTTCACATAGATAAAGAGGCACAAAATTTCTTGCTAAAAAGCGGCGATGCAAGAGCTATGCTTAATGTGCTTGAATTCTCCCTTGTTTTAGACTCAAAGCAAATAAACCTTGAAAATTTAAAAAAACTGCGTCCTAGTGTGCAAAGCGAGGGCGTTAGTAGCAAGGACACGCATTATCTTTTGGCAAGTGCTTTAATAAAGAGCCTTAGAGGAAGCGATATTGACGCGGCACTTTATTATCTTGCAAGATTGATTGAGGGCGCAGAGAGTGCGGATTTTATCGCTAGAAGGCTTGTGATTTTTGCAAGTGAAGACATAGGAAATGCTGATACAAATGCCCTAAATTTAGCCATTAACACGCTCATAGGCGTAAAAAACATAGGTTATCCGGAGGCAAGAATTTTACTTGCACAGTGCGTAGTTTATCTTGCAAGTAGCATAAAATCAAATTCAAGCTACAAGGCTATTTCTAAGGCTTTAGACTTTGTTAAAAACAACGAAGCTTTGGAAATTCCACGCTATCTTAACAATCACACCAGCGAGGATTATCTTTATCCTCACGATTTTGGCGGTTGGGTGGAGCAAAAATATTTAAGCAAACCTTTGAAATTCTATGAAAGTAAAGGTTTAGCAGACGAAGCAAGACTCTTAGAAAATCTTAAAAGAATGAAAAATTAAAATGGTACTTTAAAATAAAAATTAGATTACAAATAAAACCCAAGATTTTATATTTTAAAAAGTTTTATTTTGTTAAAATCACAGCTTTAAAAGGAGAATTTATGAACATAATTACGGGGGGGGGGCTTTATGAAAACCATTCGCTCTCAAACTCCTCTTAGACTAGGACTTGCTGGCGGTGGAACGGATATAAATTTATACAGCGATAAATACACAGGCTTTGTGTTAAATGCTACGATAAATCTTTATATTTACTGTACTTTAAAACCAAGAAACGATGGTTTAATCATCTTTGACTCACCAGATACCAAAGCTTATGCCGAGTATAAAAGCTTGAAATTCTTAAAAAACGACGGGAATTTGGATATTTTCAAAGCCATTTATAACCGCATTGTGAAAGATTTTACTCAAAAGCCTTTAAGCTTTTCTTTACACACTTACTCCGATGTGCCTAGCGGAAGCGGTTTAGGCGGAAGCTCTACTTTGGTTGTTGGCATTATAAAGGCCTTTGTTGAGTGGCTAAATTTACCGCTTGGCGAGTATGAAATCGCAAAACTAGCTTACGAGATAGAGCGCGAGGACTTAGGCATAATAGGCGGTGCACAAGATCAATACGCAGCGACTTTTGGGGGATTTAATTTTATGGAATTTTATAAAGATAAAAGGGTGATTGTCAATCCCTTGCGTATTAAAAACTGGATCATTAGTGAGCTTGAAAACCGAACGGTGCTTTATTTTACGAGCATTAGCCGCGAGGCAAAGGATATTGAGGAGCATAAAAAAGGTAAGCTAGGAGATAGCAAGAGCCTTGAAGCTATGCATAGCATTAAGCAAGACGCACTAGATATGAAAGAAGCGTTATTTAAAGCCGATTTTGATAAATTAGCTAAAATTCTTTCTAAGTCTTGGAAATCTAAAAAAATCATTTCAGAAATAGTAAGCAACGATGAGTTAGATAAGGTTTATAATCTAGCCATAAAACACGGAGCTTACGGCGGAAAGGTCAGCGGTGCAGGGGCTGGGGGGTTTATGTTTTTCCTTGTGGATCCTGTTAAAAAATACAAGCTCATAGAACTTTTAAACGAACAAAAAGGCTATGTGCAAAATTTTTCATTTACAAAAGAAGGAGCTAAATCGTGGAGAATATAAGAGAAAGCGTTACAAAATGCCCCTTGTGTCATAAGGATTCTGTAAAAAGAGAGCTTTTTAAAAAGGACGGAGTGTTTTTCTCGACAGGATTTTTACAAAACAAAGCTAGCGAACTCGACGAGCTAAGGGGGGGGGGGTTCTCTTTATTTGCTTTGGTGTGAGCTTTGCGGCTATGTTTATAATGTCAAGTTTAACGAGCAAGCAATGCTAGAAGCTTACGCACTAGATTACTACCCACAAAAGAGCTTTACCCCGCGTTTAAGCAAGCACACCTTAAGCATAAAGGATAAGATACTCTCTTATGTTGGCACAGACAAGGTGTTTTTAGAAATTGCGCCAGGTCACGGGGATCTAGCCTTCGCACTCTCAAAAGAAGCAAGATTCATCTACACTATAGACCCCTCAACAACGAGCAAAAACTACGAAAAAACAAGCAATATGAAGCACATTTGTGGCTTTTTTGAAAAAGAATTTTTAAAAAAAGAGCTTAAGCATAAGGTTGATTGTGTGATTTTTAGGCATTTGCTAGAGCATATTTGCACTCCTAGGGAGTTTTTAGAGGATATTATAAGCTTTTTAGACCTAAACGATGTCATTTATATAGAAGTTCCCAACGCTTTTGAGATTTTTCATCATAAAAAATTCATAGACATTTATCACGATCACTGCGGGTACTATACTAAGGAAACGCTTATTTCTACAATGAACGCGCTAGGTTGCGAATTTATCGAACTTATAGAGCTTTTCGAGGCTCAGCACATAGGCTTGTTTTTCAAAAAAACTTGCAAGTCAAAAGAGCTTGTTTTGCCTTTTGTGTGCTATGATTTGCAGCTTTTAAAGCATTTTTCTTTAGTGCTTGAGTCTTTGAATAAAATCTGCGATTCTTATAAAAACTTAGCCCTTTATGGTAGTGCAGCACACGCTCACAATCTCATAAATCATCTTTCTAAAGAAAATCTTAAAAAAATTGTTTGTGCTTTTGATCTTAATGAGGATAGAATAGGAAATTATCTTTTAAATTCCAAAATTCCTATTAAAAATCCCTACCACAGCGATTTAAAAAGCATAGAATGCATACTTATGGCTATGCCAACTCACGAAACTTTTGCTTTTGAAAATGAAATTATGACATTTGCAAGAGAAGGCAAATTTCAAGGCGATGTCGTAAAAACAGCTAGAGGCGTGGAACTGTTTAGGATTAAAAATTAAGGAGAAATTATGAAAAATTTAAAATGCCCCCTGTGCGAGGAGCTTACTCACACAAAAAGGGTTTTTTATAAGGACAGGGTCTTTGCAAGTAGCGATATTTTCAACTTTCAAGCGAGGCGAAAATTAGGCGATGAAAACTACGCTAGAGGCGATTGTACTATGGATTTTCAGCAGTGCTTAGAATGCGGCTTTATCTTCAATCACGCTTTTAACCTAGCAAAAATGAAAGAAGCTTATACAAGCGAGGAATACTACCAGCAAAAAAACTTCACGCCCTTTTTAAGCAAAACTATACTTAAGATAAAAGATAAAATCAGGTCTTTAGCCCAAGAAGATAGCGTGTTTTTAGAAATTGCGCCCGGACATTGTGATTTACTAAGGGCTTTAGCAAGGGAAAGCAAATTTATTTACAGCGTCGATCCCTCACCGAGTGCTTTTGGCTACTCAAAACCTGAAAACTCCTTTCACATTAAGGACTTTTTCAATGCAAAACGAATCAAAGAGCAGACAAAACACAAGGTTGATTTTATCATTTTCAGACATTTGCTAGAACATATTGAAACGCCGGGGGAATTTTTAAAGGATATTGTGGATTTTTTGGATTTTGGTGGGAAAATTTACATAGAAGTACCCAATGCCCTAGAGATTTTTGAGCATAAGAAATTTTATGAGTTCTTTCACGATCATTTTGGACTTTTCGAGGAAAATGTGCTTGTAAATGCCCTTAGAACCTTAGGTTGTGAGCTTATAGATAAAATCTTTTTATACGAAGAACAGCATATGGGACTCTTTTTTGAAAAGAAAAGAGATTTAGCCCCGCAGGTTTTGCCTTTTGAGCTTTTTAAGGACGAATTTTTATTCGATGAAAGTATAAAAAAACTCAATGCCTACCTTGCAAACTATGAAAGCATAGCTATTATGGGGGGGGGGGATCCACTCTAATGCAATCTTAAATTTCATTGAAAAGGAGAATCTTAAACGCATTCAAAACGCTTTAGATATAAATCCTGAAAAAAGCGGAAGGTTTTTACAAAACAGCCAAATTGCCATAATAGAACCCACAAGAGAAAATTTAAATCAGTTTGATTGTATTTTAATGGCTATGTCTTTGCTGGAGCATTTAGTTTTTGAAAATGAAATTTTGCCTTTTATTGAGGAAAATAAAAACGCAAAACTTAAAGCCGTGATTAAAACAGCTAAAAAAATCGAGCTTGTAGAGCTTAAAAATAAACACTTTTAACTAAGGAGAACTTATGAAAAATAAAAAATGTAACTTGTGCAAAAGCGAGTATGAAAACGAGCTTTTGTTGTTTGAGGCTAAGAATGTCTTTATATGTGCGGGAAGCTTGCAAGAAAGCCCTGTGAATTCTTATGCAAGCGGGGGGGGGCATTCGTCTTATGCAATGTGAAAAATGCGACTATGTGAAAAATGTCGCCTTTGATGAGCAAAAGACTTTAGAAGAGTATTCTAAGAAAAATTATTATCAAACAAAAAATTTCACGCCGCGTCTTAACAGGCATATTTTAGAGATTAAAGATAAAATTATGAAACACGCTCAAAATAATTCCGTGTTCTTAGAAATCGCCCCAGGAAAAGGCGATATAGCTTTAGCTTTAGCAAAAGAAGCTCGTTTTATCTATACCATAGACCCATCCATTGCAAGTTTAAATTTCGAAAAAACAAGTAATATGAAGCATATTCAAGGTTTTTTCAGCAAGGAATTTTTAAAAGAGCAAATCAAAGAAAAAGTCGATTTTGTCGTGTTTAGACACTTGCTAGAGCATATTTATCGTCCTAAAGAATTTTTACAAGACATAGTAGAATTTTTAGATGATGAAGCTATGATTTATTTGGAAGTACCAAACGCACACGATATATTAAGGTATAAAAGATTTATCGATATTTACCACGAACACTGTGGGTATTATCAAAAAGCTAGCATTGTAAATATTATGAATGAGTTGGGTTGTGCTTTTATAGAGGAGCAGAGGTATTTTGACAATCAGCATCTTGGATTGTTTTTCAAAAAGAGTAAGAATTTCAAACAAGCAAAAGAGCCTTTTATTTTGTATAATTCTTCTCTTAAAAAGCATTTTGATGAAGAAATTAAAGCCCTAAACAAGCTTTTATTAAAATATGATAAAATAGGAATTTATGGAGCAGGAGTTGGGGCTCATAGCTTGATAAACCACCTAAGCGGTGAAAATTTATCAAAGATAGTTTGTGCTTTCGAGCTTAACGAGGATAAGGTCGGAAAGTATATGCAAGATTCTAATATTGTTGTAAAATATCCTAATAAGGATACTTTAAAAAATTTGCAATGTTTGATTATGGCTATACCTTCTCACGAAAACCACGCTTATAAGA
>CAZWYE010000059.1:5947-9826 GCA_964637895.1 uncultured Campylobacter sp.
AGGCTTAAAAGTGTGGTTAAAGACCTTCCAAAGCCTATGGCGCAGGTTAATAACAAGCCTTTTTTGTGCTTTATTTTTGAGTATCTTAAAAAGCAAGGCGTGAGAAAGGTTATTCTAGCTGTGTCTTATAAGTATGAACTTTTGCAAGAGTATTTTAAAAACGAGTATTTAGGTATAAAAATCAGCTACAGCATAGAAAAAGAGCCGCTTGGCACGGGCGGGGCTTTAAAACAAGCCTTAAATTTAAGCGAACAAAAAGAGCTTTTCGTGCTAAATGGAGATACTATTTTTGAAATTCCTTTAAAAAAACTAGAGCTTAAAGGTTCTAAAATCTGCCTTGCTCTTAAAAAAATGCTAGCCTTTGAGAGATACGGTTGCGTAGAGCTTGAAGAAAACGGCTTTATCAAGCTTTTTAAAGAAAAAAAGCCCACCGAGTCAGGCTTGATTAATGGCGGGATTTACTTAGTTTCAAACGAGCTTTTTGAAGGTTTTACTTTAAAGCAAAAATTTTCTTTTGAAGAGTTTTTACAAGAAAATTTCACAAAACTTCACGCTAGGGCTGAAATTTTTGAGGATTTTTTCATAGACATAGGCATTCCAAGTGATTATGAAAAATTTATAAGGTTAAAGAGCTAGAGGGCTTATGATTTTTTCAAGTAAAATTCGCTATCATACGCATTTAAAAAGGAAAAGTGATGAAATTGAGCAAAGATACTAAAATTTATCTCGCAGGTCATAAGGGACTTGTAGGAAGTGCAATCTTAAAAAAGCTTGAAAATGAGGGCTTTAGCCGTATCATTTACAAAACGCATCAAGAATTAGATTTGTTAAATCAAAAAGCCGTGAGTGAATTTTTTGCAAAAGAAAGACCTCAAGTGGTGATTTTAAGTGCGGCAAAGGCGGGGGGAATCTCTGCAAATAGCACTTACCGGGCGGATTTCATCTACGAAAACTTGCAAATAGAATGCAATGTGATTCATCATTCTTTTTTAAGCGGGGTTGAAAAGCTTTTATTCATAGCCTCAACGACCATTTATCCTAAAAATGCAAGCCTACCAACCCGTGAGGAGCAAATGCTTCAGGGCGATTTAGAATACACCAACAAGCCCTACGCTTTAGCTAAGATTGCAGGACTGATGCTTTGTGAGAGTTATAATCTCCAGTATAAAACAAATTTTCTTGCACTCTCTCCTACAAACTTATACGGAAACAACGATAAGTTCGACCTAGAAAATGCCCATGTGCTTCCCGCCCTACTTCGTAAGATTCATCTAGCTAAGCTTTTAAGTGAGGATAGAATAGAAGAGCTTTTAGAGGATCTTAACAAGTATGCTAAGCATACTTATACAAGTTTAAAAGAGGCTAGAGAATATCTTAAAAGCTTTGGAGTGAGTGAAAGAAGTGTTGAGATTTGGGGTGATGGAAGTCCTACTAGGGAGTTTTTACACAGTGAGGATTTGGCTGAGGCTTGTATTTTTCTCTTAGAAAATGTGGATTTTAAAGCACTCTACGATAAAAATGCAAAAGAGATTCAAAACACACATTTAAATGTGGGGACGAATCAAAACATTAGCATAAGAGAACTAGCACTTTTGCTTAAAAAAATCATAGGCTTTAAGGGTGAGCTTTGTTTCAATACTAACCGTCCAAACGGAGCCTTGCAAAAATTAAGCGACTGCAGCAAGATTAACGCCCTAGGCTGGAGTGCAAGAATCACACTAGAAGAAGGAGTAAAGAATATGTATGAAAATTATATAGGGGGGGGGGATTTAACTTATTTTAGCCCTCTAGTTTTGAGTGAGGGCGTAAATCAGACCCGGAAAAAAGGATTTGATTTTCATTCTCTCAAGCCCCTTTCTGCGGAGGTGGCTTGAAATGGCAGCAGAATTTGAAATTACAGAATCAAAGCTTTTAAAAGGCGTTTTTATCATAAAACCAAACAAATTTAAGGATTTTAGAGGAGAGATTTACACAGCTTTTTTAAGCGAGGAGCTTGACAAGCTTTTACCTAAACCTTTAAGATTCATACAAGATAAATTCACTCTATCTCACCGCAATGTTTTAAGAGGCATTCACGGCGATCATAAGTCCTACAAGCTTGTAACCTGCGTTTGGGGCGAGATTGATCAAGTGGTGGTGGATTGCCGCAAGGACTCCCCTACCTATCTCAAATGGGAAAAATTCACCATAAACACAGACAATCAGCTCTTAATCTTTATCCCGCCCTTTTTTGGTAACGCTCATTATGCAAAAAGCGAAGAAGTGCTATTTTATTACAAATGGGCTTACGAGGGTGCTTATGTCGATGCGGATGAGCAATTTACCTACGCGTGGAATGATGAAAGAATTGGCATTGATTGGGGAGGAATCAAGCCCTTACTTTCACAAAGAGACAGCGCACACTTAAAGGACGCTTAAATGAAAAAAGATTCTAAAATATTCATAGCAGGACACAAAGGAACGGCGGGTTCTGCTTTACTAAACCTTTTAAAAAAGCAAGGTTTTAATAATCTTGTTTATAAAACAAGGCAGGAGCTTGATTTAATAAATCAAAGTGCGGTTAGCGAGTTTTTCAAGCAAGAAAAGCCTGAATTTGTATTTTTAGCGGCAGTTTTACCTTGCGGGGCGGCAAATGTCGCTCAAAGGGCGGATTTTATCTATGAAAATTTGATGATTCAAAACAATATTATTCATAGTTCTTATAAAAACGAGGTTAAAAAGCTCATATTTTACGGCTCAGGCTATATGTATCCGGAAAAATCTCCAAATCCTCTTAAAGAAGAATATCTTTTTCAAGGAGATTTAGAATACGGCGCGTATTCCTTTGCTATCGCAAAAATCGCAGGTGCGGCAATGTGCGAGGCTTATAATATCCAGTATAAAACGATTTTTTTAACCCTTGTTTTAAATAATCTTTATGGCACGAATGCGAATTTTGATCTTGCAAAATCAAGGGTTCTTCCCGCCCTACTTCGTAAGATTCATCTAGCTAAGCTTTTAAGTGAGGATAGAATAGAAGAGCTTTTAGAGGATCTTAACAAGTATGCTAAGCATACTTATACAAGTTTAAAAGAGGCTAGAGAATATCTTAAAAGCTTTGGCATAAGTGATAAAAGCGTTGAAATTTGGGGAACGGGCAAGGTTAGACGCGAGTTTATTCATAGCGATGATTTAGCGGATGCTTCTCTTTATTTTATGCAAAATATAAATTTCAAAGACCTTTATAAAGAAAATCCTATAAACACACACATAAACATAGGCACAGGCATTTCTTATACTATAAAAGAAGTTGCGCAGCTTGTTAAAGAAATAGTTGGCTTTAAAGGTGAGCTTAAATTTAATGCAAACAGGCCGGATAGCTCTATGGATAGAGTGCTAGATTGTTCTAAGGCTAAGAATTTAGGCTGGAGTGCAAAAATTTCACTAGAAAAAGGAATAAAAATGATGTATGAAAACTATGTAAATGGGGGGGGGGGTTCGCTCTAAGCTAAACTCTCAAACCAAATCAAACTATCAAAACGGCTTTAAAAGCCACTTTAAAAACGTTAGATTTTGGCATTTTGCAAATTTTAAAACCGCAAAAAGCCAAAAAGCACAGTTTGCAAAAATAGCAAAGGTGGCTTAAGATGAGAAAAGATATTAAAATTTATCTTGCAGGGCATAACGGACTTGTAGGCTCTGCAATCTTAAAAAAGCTTCAAAGCAGTGGCTTTAACAATATAGTTTTAAAAACACATAAAGAACTTAACTTGTTAAATCAAGACGCGGTTAGCAAATTTTTTGCGAAAGAAAAGCCTGAAGTTGTGATATTTTGCGCGGCAAAAGTTGGAGGAATGTTAGCCCAGCTTCAGCAAAGGGGGAAGTTTTTATACGAAAATC
>CAZWYE010000060.1:0-9757 GCA_964637895.1 uncultured Campylobacter sp.
TGAAATTTTTATGCGTCATAGGCGATCCCATAAAACACTCCAAATCGCCTAGAATTCACAACAACGCCATTAAGCTTTTAGGGCTTGATGGCATTTATTCACGCTATCATTTAAAAGACGCAAACGAGCTTCGCCCTTTGTTTTTTAAGCTTAAACTTAGCGGTGCGAATATCACCATACCCTTTAAAGAACAAGCCTTGAAAATAGCCGATTTTAAAGACCCTTTAGCTCAAAACATAGGAAGTGCGAACACCTTAGTTTTAAAAGAGGATAAAATTCACGCTTACAACACCGACGCTACGGGATTTTTAAAAGCGATAGAGGATTTTAAAGGCGTTGAAAAAGCTTTGATTTTAGGAGCAGGAGGCACGGCAAGGGCTATTGCTTTTGCTTTAAAACAAAGAGGAGTTAAGCTTTGCATCGCAAACCGCTCCAAAGGACGGCTAGAAAATTTTAAGGAATTTCAAAGCTTTGTTTATGAGGATTTGAGTGAGTTTGACTTTGATCTTGTGATAAATACAAGCTCAGCGGGATTAAACGATGAAAGTCTGCCTTGCAATAAAAAGCTTCTTGATAAAATTTTAAAGTATTCAAAATACGCCTTTGAGGTGATTTATGGCAAAGAAACGCCTTTTTTAAGGCTTTGTAAAGAACATAAAATTCATTGTAAGGACGGGACTTTAATGCTTTTATGGCAAGGAGTTTTTGCTTTTGAGCTTTTTTTCAATCTTAAAAACCAAGAAGAAAAAATCAAATCCGCAATGCTTCAAGCTTTGAATTTAAAGTGAAAATCTCCAATTGAAATGAAAAATAAACGCATTTTTAATTTGCAGCGAAATTTCAAATAATGCATTGCATTGCGATAAATTGATTTAATATTTTTTAAACTCAATCTTGTTTGATAATTTTCAAAGCTTTTTTCTATAAAATCAAAGTAATATATAATAACTCATAGACGAGTTTTTAAATATTTTTATGACAAAATTATACCATTCTTTGTTTAATTAAGTTTTTTATAAGCAAAATTTTACTTAAGTAAAACTGCGAGTTTTAAAGTTTTAGCTTAACTTTTTCGATAATTTTAAGTTTATTTAGTTATAAGAAGCAAAAAAATATTTTTAGAAAATCAATAGCACCTTACTTAATAAGTCTTAGCAAGAAAAATTAAGGAAGTAAATTATAAAACTTATTTTTTATTTAAAGAGTTTAAAATTTTATCAAAAGCCCAGAGTTTCCTTGCTTCGTTTGCTTTTTGAGGCTCTATAATAAGCATTTCTTCTTCGCTTCCAAGCCTAGTTTTAAGCTCACCAAAGGCATCGATAAAAAAAGTATCGCCGTAGAAATTCCACTCCTCGCTTTGCTTTCCTATACGGTTTACTCTCAAAATGCTTACTGAGTTTAGAAAAGAGCGTGTTTTTAAAAGCTCTTCCCACCTTTGCTTACTCGAAAATGTCGAAGCTGTGGGGATAATGACAAGGTCGATTTTCTTAGCCATAATTTCTTGCCAAAACACATCAAAATGTGCTTCAAAGCCAAAAAGCAAGGCATATTTAAGTCCCTCGTAAGTAAAATGATAAAGCTTAAGTACTCCTGTTTTGTTGTTAAAAAATTTCTCCTCGTTCCAGTGTGCATAAGGCATTAGAATTTGTTGTTCGTAGCTTTTTAAGGAATTTGCACCAACTCTAAGACAAAGCTTTTTAAAGCCTCTAGCCTCCACGCTTACAAAAGGAGCGATAATTTCAAGTTCGTGTTTTTTTGCAAGACGCACAAGGCTTTGCTTTTTACTCTCGCTTTGCTCTTTAATCATACTTTTTGGCATATTTAAAAGCTCGGTAAAAAAGCTATTAATCACATATTCGCCAAGCACAACCAAATTCGCACCGCTTTCTTTAGAAACTTGCAAATAATAATCAAGCCTTGATTCACTAAGTCCCAAGGTAGGAAACTGCAAAGCAGCGATCTTACTCATCTATTTTCTCCACTTCAAGCTTTGCTTTTTCAAGCTCTGCTCTTGCTTTTTCAAGGCTTAAAAGCCCATCTTTGTAAATTTTAACGCTTTCATCTAAGCTTAGTGTGTCTGTGTTAAGCTTTTCTAGAGCTTCGTTTGCTTTTTTTAAATTTTCTTCAAAACTCATTACAAATTCACCTTGTAATTCGGTGCTTCGTGCGTGATGATGACATCATGGACATGACTTTCTTTAAGTCCTGCACTTGTAATTTCCACAAATTCAGCCTTTTTTTGAAAATCCTCAATATCCTTTGCACCCACATAGCCCATAGACGAGCGAAGTCCACCTAAGAGCTGATGAACTACATTTTTAATACTTCCTACATAAGGAACACGCCCTTCAATTCCTTCAGGAACGAGTTTATCTTGAGCTGTTCCTTGCTGAAAATACCTATCCGAACTTCCTTTTTGCATAGCTCCAAGACTTCCCATACCGCGATAACTTTTGTATTGTCTTCCTTGATAAGTAAAAAGCTCTCCAGGACTCTCATCAGTTCCAGCTAAAAGCGAACCTATCATCACAGAGTGTGCTCCTGCAGCTAAAGCCTTAGCAATGTCGCCTGAATACTTTATGCCTCCATCGGCTATAACAGGAACGCCAAATTTCTTTGCTTCCAAAGCACACTCATCTATGGCTGAAATTTGCGGAACTCCAACACCTGAAACTATGCGCGTGGTGCAAATACTTCCAGGTCCTATGCCAACTTTCACTGCGTCCGCTCCAGCTTTGCAAAGTGCTGCTGCGGCTTTTGCTGTGGCTATATTTCCGGCGATTAAGTCTATTTTTGGATATTTTGCTTTGATTTGTTTTATGGTGTCTATTATGCCTTTTGAATGCCCGTGCGCGCTATCAAGCACTAAAACATCGACATCGGCTTGAATTAAAGCATCTACTCTTTGCATTTGTCCTACCCCAATAGCTGCTCCAACTCTTAATCTCCCAAAACTATCTTTATTTGCGTCCGGATATTCCTTGCGTTTTTTCAAATCTTTTATAGTGATAAGCCCTTCTAAACGACCTTTTTTATCAACTATAAGAAGTTTTTCAACCTTGTTCGTGCTAAAAATTTTCTCCGCGTCATCTAAGGTGCAACCCTTTAAAGCCGTAATTAAAGGCGGTTTTGTCATTACTTTTTCCACTAAAGTGCCTAAATTCGTTTCGAATCTTAAATCCCTGTTAGTTAAAATTCCTATGAGTTTTTTATCTTTTTCCACCACAGGAATACCTGAAATTCTATACTCTGCCATAAGTTCTAAGGCTTCTTTGACGCTTGCTTTAGGACCTATGAAAATAGGATTTATTATAACTCCGCTTTCGCTTTTTTTTACTCTTTTAACTTCTTTTACTTGAGATTCTATATCCATATTTTTGTGGATAATGCCTATTCCTCCAAGCCTTGCCATCATAATCGCAGCCCTGTGCTCAGTAACCGTGTCCATAGCAGCAGAGATTAAAGGGACATTGAGGCTTATATTTTTAGTAAGTTTGGTGTGAATTTGCACAATTTTTGGCAAAACTTCAGAATATCCGGGAAGTAAAAGCACATCTTCAAAGGTCAAGGCTCGTTTTACGATTTTCATACACCCTCCTTAATTTTCATAATTTTACCCTTTTTGTTTAAACGATTTTTGAAATTTCATTGTTTTATGATTTTTTCTAAGCCCAAAGCACAATCTAGCAAATTTTGCTCCTCATAAGCCTTGCAAATTAGCTGAGCTGAAATGTTTAAGCCCTCTTTATCCTTAGCCACAGGAATGCTAATGCCTCCAAGTCCGGCTAAATTTACTGAAATTGTAAAAATATCCTCTAAATACCCTTGCATAGGTGTTTTTTTCGTATCAAAATCAAAAGCCGTAGTCGGCGCAGTGGGCATAAAAATCACATCGCAATCCTTTAAAATCTCCTCGTATTTTGCTTTAATCAAAGCCCTTGCCTTTAAAGCTTTCATATAATACGCATCGTAATACCCACTACTAAGCACGAAAGTTCCTAGTAAAATTCTCCTTTTAACCTCCTCGCCAAAGCCTTCGCTTCTTGTTTTAATAAACATCTCTTTAAGGTTTTTATCATCGCTTCTTGTGCCGTAACGAACCCCATCATAGCGGCTTAAATTCGCACTTGCTTCTGCCGTTGCGATGATATAATAGGCTGCAATGTCGAATTTAAAATCTAACAAATCCCTATAAAAAAGCTCGTATCCGTTAGCTTTTAAGGCGTCTAAAGTCTTTAAAAGAGCGGTTTTTACTTCCGGGCTTGTTTGTTCTATGTAGTTTTTTATGACAGCGATTTTAAATTTTTTGTTTGCGTTTAAAAGCGGAGTGGTTTTGATAAATTCCACCCTTGCACTAGTGCTATCAAGCCTGTCATAACCTGCTATGGCATCGTATAAAATGGCAGCATCTTCTACATTTTGTGTTAAAACGCCGATTTGATCCAAGCTTGAAGAATAACTTACTAAACCATAGCGACTCACCCTGCCATAACTTGGTTTAAATCCCACACAGCCACAAAATGCTGCAGGTTGTCTTACCGAACCTCCAGTGTCTGTTCCTAAACTTGCTAAGGCTAGGCCACTTGCTACTGCTGCAGCACTTCCTCCGCTACTTCCGCCGGCTACTTTGTTAGGGTTTAAAGGATTAAGAGTTTTTCCGTAAAATGAAGTTGTAGTCGCATTTCCCATTGCAAATTCGTCCATATTACACCTGCCAAAAGGCATAAAGCCGTTTTGTTTTAAATTCACAATAGCACTTGCATTAAAAGGTGCTATGTAGCCTTGCAGAATTTTAGAAGCACAAGTAAGCTCCCAGCCTTTAACGCTTATATTATCTTTAATCGCAATGGGAATTCCCTCTCCTGCTTCGCTTAAATCCTTGTTTAAAAACTGCTCTACATAAGCACCTATTTGCCTTTGTTTTTTGGCTTTTTCGTTAAGCTCTTTTTTTAAATTTTCAAGTTCGTTTTTAGAATAAGTTAAAGCTTCTTTCAAACTAATCATAATTTATCCTTTTTTCTTATGAAAAATACAGCCAAAGTGCTTAAAAAAAACACAACAAAAATAGTAAGCAAGATGAGAGAATTTGGAATTTGCTCTTTAAACATTTGCTAACTTTCTCATCACTTCTTCGCACCTTAGACAAAGCACGTCTTTAGCTTCAAATTTCCAGCATCTTGGGCATTTATTATCTTTGGCTTTGAGTATTTTAAATTTGTGATCTTCTATCTCAAATTCCAGCAAAGCCTCCTCGCTGTCCATTTTCTTAAAAACGCTTACCATAAACCAATCCGCCATTTCTACTTTATCTAAAACCAAAATATCTTTAGAATTGCTTTGAAGTTCGAGTTCTAGCGTTGATTTTATGACTTTATCTTTTTTAAGTGTATCAATGAGTTCGAAAAATTTCTCCCTTGCTAAAAGCAAAAGCTTATCATCTACCTTAAAATCGTGTTCGAATTTTTCCTCTAAACTTAAATCAAACACATCTAAAGCCTCGCCTTTTATAAGCGCGTTACTATGCTCTAAAGCCTCATCTATGGTGTAAGTTAGAAGCGGGGCAAGGAGGTTAAAAAGCTCTTTTGCGATTAAAACCATAGCAACTTGCGCACTTTTTCTTTTGGGGCTTTCTTTATCCTCACAATAAAGCCTATCCTTGCAAATATCAAGGTAAATTCCGCTTAAATCTGCACTTAAAAAATTTAAAAGTGCGTTAAAACCCTTTGAAAAATCATAATTTAAAAAGGCTTCCTTGCTTATCTTAAAAACTGCAGTCGCACGGCTTAAAATCCACTTATCGATAAAGGAAAATTCAGTAATTTGCATATCTTTTAAATCGCTTGTGTTTGCAAGTAAAAATCTTATAGTGTTGCGAATTTTGCGGTATTGTTCGCTTATTTGCTTGAGTATATTTTCAGAAATTTTCAAATCGCTTGAATAATCACTCAAAAGTATCCAAAGTCTTAAAATTTCAGCCCCGTAAGTTTTTGCTACATAATCAGGTGCTATAACATTGCCTTTGGATTTACTCATTTTTTGACCATTTTCGTCTGTGGTAAATCCGTGTGTTAAAATGCTTTTATAAGGTGCTTTTTGCCTACAAGCCGTGCTTAGCAAAAGTGAGCTTTGAAACCAACCTCTATGCTGATCGCTTCCCTCTAAATACATACTTGCTTGTTTATCTCCGGCGTCGAATTTGCCACTATTTAAAACAGCATTCCAGGTGCTACCGCTATCGAACCAAACATCTAAAATATCATAAATTTTTTCTAAATTTTCTGCTTTGTATTTTGAATTTTTAGGAAGCAAGTCTTTAATATCAAGCTCCCACCAAGAATCAGCTCCCCTTTCTTCAAAGGTTTTTGCGATAAATTCAAGCACTTCTTCATCAAGCACAACCTCTTTTGTTGTTTTATCTCTAAAAAAGGCTATAGGCGTTCCCCAGTCTCTTTGCCTTGAAATGCACCAATCGGGGCGATTTTCCACCATAGAGCCTATTCTTTTAATCCCGCTTTGAGGATAGAATTTCGTTTTTAAAAGCTCTTCTTTCACCCTTTCTCTTAGGCTTTTTCCATCAAGTTTGGCTTCGTCCATTAAGATAAACCATTGCTTTGTAGCTCTATAAATCACAGGTTTGTGCGTCCTCCAGCAAAAAGGATAAGAGTGTGTGAATTTAGAAACGAAAATAAGCTTTTCACCCAAAAGCTCTAAAATTCTTTCATTTGCTTTAAAGATATGAAGCCCTATAAATTCGTCTAATAAATGAGGAGGCAAAAGCCCTTTTGTTCTTAAACTCTCATCATAACAACCGCCATCATCTACGGGCATTAGTACTTCAAGCTTGTATTTTAAACCCATATAATAATCATCCTCGCCGTGTCCCGGAGCCGTATGAACAAGTCCTGTTCCTCCGTCCATTAAAACATGTTCGCCAAGCACGAAAAGCGATTTTCTTGAATTTAGCGGATTTATAGCGTTTAAGCCCTCTAATTCTTTAGCCTCAAATTCTTTTTGAATTCCACCCTTAGTAAAGCCAAGTTCTATCATATTTTTAAGCAAAGCCTTAGCAAAGATGAGTCCATCTTCGGTTAAAACATAATTTTGCTTAGGATTTAAGGCTATGGCTTGATTTGCTACCAAAGTCCAAGGCGTAGTCGTCCAAATGACCGCACTTGCTTTATCTACCCCAAGTTTTTTTAAAGCTTCCTCGCCCAAATCAAAAGCAACAAAGCTTGAATAATCCTCCTTATCCTCATACTCAATCTCTGCTTCAGCTAAAGCCGATTTTGCCGCCCAGCTCCAAAACACAGGCTTACTTCTTTCAAGCAAAAGTCCTTTTTTTGCAATCTCGCACAAAGTTCTGTAAATACTTGCTTCAAAAGCAAAATCCATAGTAATATAAGGCTTATCCCAATCCGCAATCACGCCTAAATTCTTAAACTCATTCCTTTGAATGTCTATGAATTCCCTTGCGTGTTTTCTGCAAAGCACGCGAATTTCTTTCTTGCTTAAATCTTTTTTTTTCTCCTTAAGTTTAAGCTCAACTTGCTGTTCTATAGGAAGTCCGTGACAATCCCAGCCCGGAGTGTAGCGGATTTTTTCTCCGTTAAAATAATGCGTTTTTATTATACTTTCTTTTAAAATTTTGTTTAAAGCGTGTCCTATGTGAATGTGTCCGTTCGCATAAGGAGGTCCATCGTGGAGGGTGAAAGATTTTTGAGCGTTTTCGCGCTTTTT
Organism: uncultured Campylobacter sp.; assembly: GCA_964637895.1. GTDB lineage: Bacteria > Campylobacterota > Campylobacteria > Campylobacterales > Campylobacteraceae > Campylobacter_D. The sequence continues at coordinate 7,738 of CAZWYE010000060.1, forward strand.
TTTCATTTTTTCGTAAGCATAATTTTTATCGAACCATTTTTGAAATCTTTTAGGCTCTAACTCGCCCAAATTCGCACGCATAGCAAAGCTTGTGTTGGGTAAAAATAAAGTGTCTTTATAATCCATTCTAACCGCCTTGAATTTTTTAAAGTGAAATTTTACCTAAAATTGCTTAAATTTCTACCTTATTTTTAGATATAATTGCGAGAAAAAAGGAAAAAAATGAAACATTTGCTTTTTATCGTAGGCGATAAGCTTGTGATGAATGAAAACTATAAAAATTATATTTGCAGGGCTTACGAGGCGAAATTTAAAGAACTTAGCGAACTTCGCATTCAAAGCAAAACGGATAAAGAATTGCCTTTTTTACTAGAAAAACTTATGAAAAAATACGAATTTATTACTATTTTTGCTGATGAGGAGTGTTATGCCATTTTGGCGAAAATTTTAGCAACGCTTGATGAAGACAACCTTGTTTTTAAAGAACAAACTTTGGTGCCTGATAAAGCAATTTTTGCAAAAAACAGCTTTTTAAGCGATTTTAAAGAATGCAAAATAAATCTTTTAAAAGTAAGCACTGAGGAAAAACTTCCGCCTTTGCTTGGCGAGATTAAGCCTGATTTTAGGTATTTTTGCCTTTTTGGCGTTGATGATGAAAGTGCTTTAATCTTGCTTGAAACTCTTAGAAAGTCCTATGAAATAAGCATTAAAGCGACAAAACTTTTAGAGGGTCTTACTCTTATGAAAGTGTCGAGTTTGCAAAGCGTGAAGCTTGAGGGTTTTTTGCAAAGCGTTTGTAAACTTTTTGGTTCTAAGGTGTTTTTGGGTAAAAATCCCATTGAATTTATAGTTAGAAAACTCCTTGAAAAAAAGCTTAAAATTTCTTTTGCAGAAAGCTGTTCGGGAGGAAACTGTGCAGCAGAACTTACCAAAATTTCGGGCGTGAGTGAAATTTTTGAAGGTTCTATTGTGAGTTATTCAAATCGCTTAAAGCACGAGTGGCTAGGCATTAGCGAGAGTATTTTAGAAGCAAATGGCGTTTATAGTGAGCGTTGCGTGTATTTTATGCTTAAAGGCATTTTTAAAACGGCTAAGCCTGATTTTGCTTTGGCAATTAGCGGCGTTGCGGGTGTTGAGGATATTGCAAATATCAAAGCCGGAAGCGTTTTTATCGGTGCTATGTTTAAAGATGGTACTTATTTGCAAGAAAATTTAGTGTTTAAAGGCGATAGAGAATTTATCCAAAAACAAGCCGTTCTTGCTGCATTTTATCTTATGTTTAAGCTAAAACCTGAAATTTTTGAGTTTTAAAAAGCTTAGAAATTTTAAAAAATTTCATAGAAAAGCAAGGTATTTTTGGAATTTTTAAAAGTAATTTTTTAAAAAGGTGTTTTTAGAATTTTTTCAAAATACAAGAATTTCACAAAATGCAAAAATCACAAAAACTTTAAAGACTCTTTGCCATTTTTTAAAGCTTTTTTGCTAAAATTTGGCTTTAAAAATTTCAAGGTTTTTTAATGAATTTACCCAATGCTTTAGCTGTTTTAAGAATGATTTTAGCACCTTTGTTGTTTTTTTTACTCACTCATAATTTTGAAGAAATTCATAGAAGTTGGGTGGATTATTTTGCAACTTTGGTATTCGGCTTGGCGGCTTTGAGCGATTTTTTTGACGGCTTTATCGCAAGAACTTGGGGGCAAACTACAAAACTAGGAGCCATTTTAGATCCCTTAGCGGATAAAATGCTAACTCTTGCGGCGTTTTTGGGACTTTTGCTTTTAGGCAGGGCGAATGAATGGGTGGTTTATCTTATCTTGGTGCGTGAGTTTTTTATTACTGGTTTTAGGGTGATTATGGCGAGTGAAAATTTAAATTTAAGCGCGTCTTTTGCAGGAAAATTAAAAACCGGCTTTCAAATTGTAGCGATTATTTTTTTAATTATGCAGTGGTTTTTGGGTGAAATTTTGCTTTATCTTGCTTTAATTCTTACTTTGTATTCGGGTTTTGAGTATATTTATGT
>CAZWYE010000061.1:0-9645 GCA_964637895.1 uncultured Campylobacter sp.
GGAATGACGAAAATTTTTGTTTTGGAATTTTTTGTGCTAATTTCCCTTTCCTCGCCTGTGTTTTGCTCGTTTAGCTCGTTGTCGATTTCTATGCCAAGATGCTTAAGTCTTTCGCAGGTAAGTTTTCGCACAGCAGCGACATTTTCGCCAATTCCAGCGGTGAAAATCACAGCGTCCGTGCGAGGCAAAATCGCAAAATAAGAGCCAATATACTTAGCCAAGCGGTAGCAATACATATCAAGGGCGAGTTTTGCAAGTTTATTTTCGTGCCCAATTTCTGTGATAATATCCCTAAAATCATTGTATCCGCACACTCCATACAAGCCGCTTTGCTTATTCATCATAGTATCAAGCTCTTTAGGGCTTAAATTCTTAGCATTGGCGATAAAAGGTATAGTCGCAGGGTCTATATCTCCGCATCTTGTGCCCATCATAAGCCCTTCTAAAGGCGTAAAACCCATTGAAGTATCTATGCTTTTTCCATTTTCTATAGCACAAACGCTAGCACCATTTCCAAGATGTGCACTAATGGCGTTAAATTCAGTGTTTTTCTTACCCATAAGCTCTGCAACCCTTTGACTCACATAAGAATGAGAAGTGCCGTGAAAGCCGTATTTTCGTATATTGTATTCGGTGTAATAATCATAAGGAAGAGCATACATATAAGCATAATCCGGCATACTCTTATGAAAAGCCGTATCAAAAACAGCTACATTTGGCACTTTTGGTGCCGTTTTCATCATAGTTTTAATGCCGGCTAAGTGAGCGGGATTATGCAGTGGCGCGATAGCACTAACCCGGTCAATCTCTTCTAAAACAAAATTGTCAATTATGCAATTTTCTGTTAAATTTTTACCTCCATGAACAACGCGGTGGCCACAACCATCAATATCGTTAAGACCTTTCAAAATTCCTGATTCTTCGAAAAGCTCATTGACAAGCCTAAGCCCCTTTTCGTGATCGCCTATATGCGTGTCGCGTCTCATTTTTGTGCCGGTTTTTAGAATTTTAAGCTCGATTTTTGACTGGTGATTGCCGATTTTTTCGACTAAACCGCTACAAGTGGCCTTCCTATCTTCAAAGAGCTTGAATTTGATTGACGAGGAACCAGAATTTAAAACTAAAATTTTCATAACTTCTCCTTATTGTGCTTGGATAGCACTTAAAATCACTGTATCGACTATATCATCGACCAAACAACCACGACTTAAGTCATTCACAGGCTTTTTAAGCCCTTGTAAAATAGGTCCTATTGCTAAAGCATTTGCCGTTCTTTGCACGGCTTTATAGCAGATATTTGCCGCATCTAAGTCTGGAAAAATGTAGGTTGTAGCCTTTCCTGCTATCTTAGAATTTGGCATTTTTTTCGCTCCCGTTTGTGCATCATAAGCACAGTCAAATTGCATAGGTCCATCAATTTCAAGCTCTGGGTATTTTTCCTTAGCTATTTTTAAGGCTTCTTTGACTAAATCTACGTTCTCGCCCTTTCCACTATCTCCGCTAGAATAAGAAAGCATAGCAACCCGTGACTCAAGTCCGAAAGCCTTCGCTGTTTGAGCACTTATAAAGGCGGTTTCTGCGAGTTCTTGGGCATTTGGATTAGGATTTACTGCACAATCTGCAAAGGCTAAAACCTCATCCTCAAGTCCCATAAAAAACACGCCCGAAACCGAGCTTACGCCTTCTTTTGTTTTGATAAGCTGTAAAGCTGGGCGTATGGTTTCAGCCGTAGTTGTCGAAGCACCGCTTACCATAGCATCGGCTTTCTTGCTATATACGAGCAAGGTTCCAAAATAGGTTCTATCTTTTACCAAATCCTGTGCTTGCTCAAGGCTCATTCCTCTAGCTTTCCTTGCTTCGTAAAGCAAATTTGCAAATTCATCGTTTAGGCTTGAATTTTTAGGATTTATGATCTTAGCGTCTTTTAAATTTAAGCCCAAATTTTCAGCCCTCTGCCTCACTTCGCTTTCATCTCCTAGCAGTATAAGCTCGACCACGCCTTTTTTAAGCAAAATATCACTCGCTCTTAAAATCCTCGCGTCATCGCTTTCAGGCAATACCACGACTTTTTTGTCTTGTTTAGCTTTTTCATTAAGCTCGAATTTAAAGCGGTAAGTCGTTTTAAAGTCGTATTCTTTAAGCTTTAAAAGTTCTTTAAAATCGAAATTATCATCAAGCAAAGCAAAATCGCATCCTTTTAAGCTTTGTTTTAAGTGGTTTTCAAGTAAAATTTTATGCTTGTCTTCATAGATAGCAAGCAGGGTAGAATTTAAAATTTTAGCAAGTTTGACATTGAGTTCAAAACCGTCTAAAACGCCAAAAGAATTAAAACTTTCTACGAAAACAAAGTCGTATTTTGCTTTTAAATTCTCAAAATCTTGCAAGATTTTATTGAAAAAAAGATTAGAATCTTCGTTGTATTGCTTTAGGGCTTTTTCAAGCGTGAAGCTGTAAGTTTGCTCTAAATTCTGCTTAAGATTAAAGTTCTTAAGCCTTTCTTCAAGTTTAGAAATTCCGTTTTCACAAGTAAGCACACGATAAATTGCGACATTCTTGAAATTTTTAACACATTCTTCTAAAAGCTTCGTGCTAATTTTAGAGTCAAGCTCAACATTTTTGGAACGAATCAGATAAAAACTAGCCATAATAAATCCTTAAAATTTGAGTTGGAACACTTTTTGCTCGTAATGTTTAAGATTATTTTAACCAATAAATGTAAAATTTTTACATAATGGAGGCAAAATGAAAAAAAAATTAGTTTATATGTTACCTTTTGTATTTTTTGGGTGCAGTGCTGTGGTGGATCCGCAAATTTCTATGAAGCCACCTGCTTATGTTGAAGAGCTTGCTCCAAAACAAAGTAATAATATAGAAAGTGCGCCCGGTTCGCTCTTTGGCAAGGGTGATAATCCTTTATTCTCCGATAAAAAAGCTATGAATGTTAATGATCTTGTAACTGTTGTCATACAAGAAAGCACCACGCAAAGCACACAAGCAAACAAAGCCACAAGCAGGACAAATACTTCGAATTTAGGCGGTGGTGCTATTACTGGAAGCAAAGGCATGGTTTCAAAAGTTATTGATGAAGTTAATGCGTATTCTAATATGGGCTTTCAAACCAACAGCACGAACAACTACACAGGCACAGGCACACAAAGCAGGAACGAGAGTTTTAATACGACTATTTCAACAAGGGTGATTAAAATTTTGGCTAATGGGAATTATTTTATCGAGGGTTCAAGAGAGCTTTTGATAAACGGCGAGAAGCAGATTATCCAGCTTAGCGGGGTGATTCGCCCTTATGATATAGGGCAAGATAATACCATAGACAGCCGCTACATTGCCGATGCAAAGATACTTTACAAGACAGAGGGCGAAGTAGATAGAAGCACAAGAAAACCTTGGGGAAGTAAATTTATAGAAGCGATATGGCCTTTTTAGTTAAGTTTTTTTTGACATTGATTTCGTTTGAGTTTTTTACAAAGATTTTAACTTGCAAATTTAGAATTTAAAGACCGGTTTTAAGACAGGCCTTTTTGAGTTTGAATTTCACACTTGCTTCACTCATTTTTTATAAAATAAGCTAAAATTTTTAAAGGAGAGAGAATGCAAAAGTCTTTTATGAGCGAACTTCCCTTAAAGGCGAACGAGTTTAAAATGCAAGGGTTAGGCTTTTTCGAAGCTTTTAAAAAGCTTAAGAAAGAATACGAAGCGAATTTGGGCTTTAAAGAAAAAGCTTTATCGTTTTTAAGCCTTTTAATCTTCGTTGTAAGCTTGATTTTTGGCGTGTTGAGTTATTATATTTTCTTGCAAGTTGAAGCGAAAATGTATGTTTATACTAACCTTAATTATTACTCCGTGATTTTTGCTTTTGTATGTTTTTCTTTGCTATTTTTAGGAACTTTGTATGTGATACGAGAGAGGATTTATGAGTATTTCAGCTTTAACGCCGTTTTGCTTAGGGTGTATGAACAAAGTGTTTTTAAGTTTTATTTTAGGTATATTTTCTTGTGTTTTTTCGCTTTTTTGGTTTTAAATGCCGTGCTTATAGGAATTTTAGCTTATGATTATGCTTTGGAGCAAAATCTGCCTTTTGGCTATTCTTTTTCCATAGCTCTTATGGAAATTTTTGATTAAATTTAGCTTAAAGATAGCTTGGTGCGTCGTTTGAAAACAAGATTAAATCGCCGTTTTTCGTGTTTTCTGCCAAGCTTTCTATAAGCTTGGCTTTTTCTTTAAGGATTATGGTTGGAATTTTAAGCTCTTTTTTGAAAATTTCAGCATTAATAGAGGCTGTGATGATAGCTAAATCAAAGCATTCATTGATGATTTTACAAAGCTTAATGTTTTCTTTAGCTCCTACTTCAACAATACCCGGACTTACTAAAACCTTGCGTCCTTTGTAAGTTTTGCAAAGCTCATAACTAGCACTCATACCCTTAAAATTCCCGTTAAATCCATCATCGATTATAAATTTAGGCTCTTTTGAGAGTATTTGTAAGCGGTGTTCTACGGGCTTTATTTTTGAAATTTGCGTTTTGATTTTTGAAATTTTAATTCCTAAAAAACTTGCACAAAGCACACAAGCACAAAGATTTTGAGCGTTAAAAGCTCCTAAAATGGGAGCGTTAAAGCATTCTTCATTTTCGTTTAAAAGCATAGTAAAACTAAGTCCATCAAGGCTTGAGCTTAGTTTTGTAAGCTTTTCATCGTAAAGTTCTATAAGCGCGTCAGCCTTTTTTCCCGTGCTTGTGTGTAAAAAAGCCTTTTCTAATCTTTTCGAACCCAAAGCTTCAAGCTTGGTATTTTTGATATTTTCTAGGCTTTTAAAATATTCTAAATGAGCGTTTCCTATCTCACCTATTATGCAAATTTGAGGTGCTAAAAATTGCGTGATTTCCGCTATATCACCTATTACTCTCGCTCCGGCTTCGGCTATGTAAATTTGCGTTTTAGAGTCTAAATTTTCGTTAATGTCTTTGATGATTCCCATTAAGGTATTAACGCTTCTCGGCGTTTTGTAGGTGTAAAAATCATCTTTTAAAAGCTCGTAAAGGAAATTTTTTATGCTTGTTTTACCAAAACTTGCAGTTATGAGTATGATTTTTAAATTTTCATTGGCAAGAAGCTTAGTTTTGGCTTTGTTTTTATAGTATTTAGCCTCTAAAAGTTCGTAAATTTTTAAAGAAAATAGGGCGGCTATAATACTTAAAAGATTGAAAAGAAAGCTTAAATTTAGAGCAAGAAGCGAAAATACAAGGCTAAAAATAAAAACAAAAACGAAAAAAATCTTAACTTTTGTGGTAAAAACTAGCTTTTTATCGATTTTTTTGTTCCAAAAAAATAAAAGTGGAGCGTGTATGAAAAGAAAATAAAACAAAGAATATAAAGGAAAAAGCAAGAACAAAAGATAAGCAAAAGCTAGAAAAAACAAATGCCATAAAGGCTTATGAAAGTGAAAAAGAATGCGCTTAAGTTTGTAAGAATACCACTGCAGCGCACTCATAAGATAAAAAGCGACGCATAAGTTGAAAACTAAGGCGTTTAAAACATAAAGCGAAATTTTCATAAGCTCGAAATTCATTGATTTTCCTTTTCTAAAATTTGAGCGATAAATTCTGCGTTTTGAGGCTTTAAAAAGAAAAAATGATCGCCTTTAAGTTCGTAAAATTCGCTTTTTTCTATGAAAGAGTGTATTGTTTTTCCACTTTTTAAAGGCGTTGCTTTATCCTCTTGCCCCCAAAAAATGAGGCTTCTTGCCTTTTGATTTTTAAAAATCTCGCTAAAATCTTCATCGACGACTTTTTTAAAAATTTCATACATTAAAGGCGAAAGATTTGCTCCGTCTTTACTTGCAAAATAACGATAAAAGCTGCCAAAACCTAGAAATTTAAGTATTTTAAAAAGGCGGATTTTAAGGCGAATTTTAAGGGCTTTTTTAAGAACGATTCCAGCACTTGAAAGTAAGATCAAACGGGCGTTTTTATCGCAAAGTAGGGTAGAAATTTTGCCACCAAAAGAATGTCCCATAAAAAAAGCTATATTTAAATTCTTACTTTTTAAGAACTCTTTAATAATTTCTGCATAATCCTTGCTATCTAAAAGCTCCTCAACGCTTGAATTTCCAAAGCCGGGCAGATCCACATAAACGCGATAAAAATTTCTTAAATGCTTATCAAAGGCTTGTTTCATCAGCTCTTTATTCGCTCCCCAGCCGTGCAAGATGAGAATTTTAGGCTTAAAATCCTCGCCCAAAAATTCGTAAGAAATATTGTAAATTTTGTTTCTAAAAGCGATTTTTGCTAAAGCCATTTTCAAGCCTTTTGATTTTTATAAATGTTTTCTAAAAGCTCCACAGCATTTTGCAATCTTTCAAATTCCTCGACGCTAAGTATCACGGCTTGGAATTTATTATTTTTCAAAACAACGATTTTTTGAGACTCTTTTTTTTTGAGTTTGTCAAGAATGGAGCTAAAATTCCTCACAACTTCGGTCGCTGTGTAAATTTCGTTTTGTTTAAAAGAAAGCATAAAAATCCTAAAATACGCAAAATTTTATGTAAAATTACTCGCATTTTACCTTAAAAAAACTATAATTTTCCTTTTTGTCCGTTGATAGAATGCAAAAAATTATAATTTATAGGAATTTTTTTCTCGTTTTTAACCTCTTTGGCAAGTTTTTCTACGATTTCGTTGAAATTTTTAAAAAGATAATGAGCGAGTGAGCCAGGATTTGGGTTGATTTCATTGAGATAAACCTCATTTTCTAAAACAAAAAAATCACAGCGGATTAAAGCACCTTTGAATAAAGGATTATAAATTTTTTTAAAGCTTGTTTTAAGCTTTTCTTTCAAATCCTCACTCAAAGTAGCCTCTACAAGCTCTTTTTGCCCTGAAAAACTAAGGTATTTTTGATCAAAGTCTAAAAATTCTTTCTTTTTAGGCTCTTCTATTATGGAAAAAACGAACTCATCGTTTAAAACACAGCCTGCAAGATTGTATTCTTTAATGTCGCTTTTAAATTCCTCGACCAAAAGATCCTCATCGAATTCAAAGCCCACTTCTTTAGCATATTCAAGCTCTTTTAAGTCTTTAACCACGCTTATACCTATGCTACTTCCAAGCCTTGCTGGTTTTAAAATGCAAGGAAATTTAAGGCTTAAATCGCTTTTTTCGTAACTTCTTAGCATAGCATAAGGTAGGGTTTTCACGCCTACATTTTTAGCGTAAAGTTTGGTGAGTTCTTTGTTGAAAGATAGCACACTAGCCTCAAGTCTTGGACCTATGAAATTTATGCCGTAAAATTCAAACAAAGCGGCGATTTTTCCGTCCTCGCCGTCGCGTCCGTGAATGAGATTTATCGTGCAATTAAATTCACATTTAGTTTTGCTTAAAAAGCTCTTAAAATAAAATCCGCCTTGTTCTAAAAAAAGCTTTTTTTCTTTTTTAAAGGCTTTGGAGCTAAAGGTTTTGGCGTTTAGCTTTTCTTTAGGAATTTCGTAAAATTCTCTGTTTTCATCGCAAAATATGAAGATTAAATCCGCTTTTAAAATATTTTTTAAAACCACAGCACTAACTATGCTAATCTCGTGTTCATAGGAATTTCCACCAAAAATTATAGCAAATTTCATTTTTTATCCTTAGGCAAGTTTTTGAAGGGCTTCTTTGACAAGTTCGCTCGTGTCTTTACCTTTACAGGTGCTTAAAACGCTTAAAATTTTATCCTGCTTAAAGCCCAAAGTAAGCAAGGCTGCTAAGGCTTCGCTTTTATCATCGCTTATGTTTTCAAGCTGCATTTTTACATCGCTTAGTTCCATTATAATGCGTTTTGCACTTTTCACGCCGATTCCGGGCACTTTTTTAAAAGCATTTTCATCGCCCAAACTTAAAGCCTTGTAAAAAGAATTTGTATCCAAACTTGAGCAAACCGCCATAGCTGTGGTCGTTCCTACGCCATTTACCTTTAAAAGCATTTCGAAAATTCTCTGCTCGTCCTTGTCTAAAAAGCCGTAGAATTTGTGCGAGTCTTCTTTGATAATTTGCGTGATTAAAAGCTCGACTTTCTCTCCGCTTTTAAGCCTTGAAGAAGCAAAAAGAGAAATGAAAATTCCATAGCTTATGCCACTTTTACATTTAAGCACGACAAAGGTGGGTTCTTTTTTTGTGATTATTCCTTCGATTGCGACAACCACTGCGTATCCTTTTCGTCAAAATCTAATTTCACATCAAGCTTTATAAGCTCCTCGTTATTGAGAATATCCCTTGAAAGCCCGATAAATTTGATCTCTTTTATATTAGAGCTTGAGTAAAAAAGATCTTTTTTAGGCTCGATTAAAGAAAAGCACACCTCGTTCATATTACTCCATTTTCCGCTTTTGTTGATAAAAGTTGCTTCAAAAAGCTTTTTTTGAAGCTCTAAAAGCTTTTGATGTATGGAATTTTCTTCATCTAAAAGCTCTTGTTTTCTGCTTTGAAGCTTGTTAAATTGCTGGTTGTGAAAATTGTATTCTCTAATGATTTTTTCGTATTGAGGCGGAATGCTTTTTTTAGCGTTTTTAAGCTCACTCACCTTTTTTTCTATGGCAACAACCGAGTTTTTGCTTGAGACAATACGCTGTTTTGTGGTTTTTATTTTTTTATCTATGCTAATCATTTCATCTTTAATGAGGCTTATTTTTTTATCATAATCTTCATCTAAAGTTCGAATTTGTGCTAAAAATTTGTTATTATCCGCTTCTAAATTTCCAACCACTGCATTTTCGTAAAAAACAACGAAATTATTGCTCGTTACATTTTCTATGTAAATTTTATCTGCCTTTATGTTTCCACCTAAGCTTTTTTTAATCTTTACAATCTTAGCCTTAACCGTGCCATTTTCAAGCAGGTCGATGTCGATATTATCGCCCTCCACATAGCCTCTATGCGTTTTTATATAAGCGTTTTTAGCATAAATTTTAGACTTTGAATTCGTCATTCCTTCTATTCTTAAATTCGTTGCTTTAAGTTCCGTGTTTCCTGCGACGCTTCCTGAAATATTAAGCTCCTCGCACTCTATGCCAACGCCTGAATTTACAGCATCTTGCATATCGGAAATAAATTTTATGTTGATTTTAATATTTTTATCAAGCCCTGCACGAATCACGCCTATGCTTTTAAAATCCACAGCTCTGTTAAATTCAAGCACATTTGAAATATCGTATTTATCGGCGTTTTCTGTGATAAAGCCTTTCTTAAGTGCGATATAATCAGTGCCATTTTCATTTTCAACCACCTTAAAAGCCGCACTACAAGAGAATTTAAGCTTGTTTTCGTTGGGTTCTAGTACCTTTAAGATGTGTAAATTTAAATCCTTGCCTTCTTTGCCTTTTTTAGCCTTAAGATGCCTAAAAACAAGCTCGTTTTCATCAACAGCAATAATGCCTGATCTTTTCTCATCAAGCGTGTATTTTTTAGCCTTGTCTTTATAAACGAAAATTAGTTCTTCATCTTGAGGTTTCATAGGTTCAACGCCTCTAGTAACTATGATTTGCACTGGTTTTTTAAGGGCGTTTGCCCTGTGTTTGCCCACAAAACTTAAAAGCTCTTTTTTAAAATCAAAAATGCGAATTCCTATGAGAAATTTAAGCTTAAGCATTTTTTTATAAAT
>CAZWYE010000062.1:0-9615 GCA_964637895.1 uncultured Campylobacter sp.
CTATAGTATAATACTCCCTAACAAGCTCGAAAAAGTCTTTATAATCTTGAATTTTCTCCTCTCTTACGCCTTGTTCTTTTAGATTTTCTAAATCAAGGGCGAGTTCTTTTTCGAAATTTGGGATAATAAGCTTTTCGTTGATTGAAGTGTGGGTGATCTTTGTTCGTTTAAGCTCAAATTTATTAAAAACAAGCCAGTAGTAAAACATAGGATGAACACCCCAAGCAGGTGCTACAAATTTAAAATCCTCCTCATAAAAGATAGAAAAAAACTTCATCATAGTTTCTCTTTTCCCACAAAAACTTCCATCACCCATACCAAAATTCAAAGAACCTCCTGCTACTTGATCATCTTTTAAGTCTTTTAAAAACGAAGCATCAAGACAGTCATACTCACAATCAGGGCGAATTCTTATTAAAATATCGTATTTAAAATTATGCTTTTCTTCATACTCTTTTATAAGCTTTGTTGCTCTAAACCAGCCATAAACCTGCTTTGAAACGCCTTCCCAGTATCTTATAAGCTCTCCAAATCTTTCGTTTAATTCCTCATTAAATTCTTTCTCATCAATAAGTGCAACTGCTTTAAATTTATATTTTTGTATAGTCTCAGGTTCGACCTTGCTTTTTATGGTTTTTTCAAATACTTTATAGGAGTTTGGGAAATTCTCTTTAAGCCTAGAAACATTAGAAAGCTCAGTAGGTGCTAAGGTGTGAATATGAGCAAAATTCCTACCAACCCAGTTTCCAGCCCCACCTCTAAATCCAGGCCACAAAGCCACTTCATCCCAAGAAGCTAAAAACATATCCGCGTTTAAAGGTTTGATGAGATTTTTCATAGTTTTTTTAAGCAAATGTTCGAAGTCTCCTCTTAACTGCCCTGTGATTAAAACCGCAACTTTGAGTTTTTTTTCGAATTTTGGAGTAAGATCAAATATTTTTCTCATTTGCTCGTGAATGATATTTAAATAAGCTTGCGAAGCATCTAAAGAACTTAAAACAGTTTCTAAACAATTCGTATATTTAAATATATAAAAGATTTTAAAAAACTCCTCATCATCTAAGGCATTAAAATAATCCACAACCATTTTTATAAAATAACTTTTAGTTAAATTTGAGGGTTCTTTTAAGATGAATTCAAATAAAGAATTTGCTAAATTTGGAGTTAAACTTAAATTTTCTATGTGTTTTCTAGCAAGATAGCAAGCTAAAGCCCCTCTTAAATCAGGCTTTACGCTATCAACTTTAAGAGTTTTATAATCTTTTGAAAGCAAAGCCTTTAACTCAATACCCCCCCCCATTTCGTATCGCTAAGATTTTGAGCTTTTAAAAAATCTAGCTTTTCAAACTGCCCTGTTTCAAACAAAAAATCAAAATATTCTCTTACGCCTTTTTGTTCGTCGTTTAGTTTTTTAAGCTTTTGCTCAGCTAAAGTAAAATTCCAAAAAGATAAGGCTCGTTTAATCAAATCCGCCATTTTAATATTTTCCTCCAAAGAAATCATTTTTTTTCCTTTTGTTTTGGGTTTAAAATTCTTAATAAAATTTAATTTCATTTGCAAAATTTTGATTTTGCAAAATTTAAAAAAGTATTATAACGAAAAATATTACATATTTTGTCGTTTTATATCTTTTTAAGGAAAACTCCGCATTCTAAATGATGAGTGTTTTTAAACTGATCAAACAAAGCAAAATTCGTAATCTTATGCGTTTTGCAAAGAAATTCTAAGTTTTCTTTAAGACTTAGCGGATTGCAAGAAATATAAATGATATTTTCGTAATCTTTCACAAATTCCAAAACGCTTTTTTCAAGCCCACTTCTTGGCGGATCGACTAAAATATGAGAAATTTCAAAGTCTTGCAAAGGCACATTTTTAAGCCTGTAAAACTCCCTTTCTTTTCTAAAAGCCTTGCTTAAATCCTCGCTAGAAATTCTCACAAAAGTCGTGTTAAAACAGCGGTTTAACGCACAATTTTTAAGTGCAAAATCTATATTTATCTTTGAAAGTTCGGTTGCTAAAACCTTGTTAAAACTTTGCGACAAGGGCAGGGTGAAATTCCCATACCCGCAGTAAAGCTCAAGCAAATCTCTTTTTTCTTGCTCTTTTAAATTCTTTAAAATCCACTCGCAAATTTTTTCGTTTATGAAAGTGTTAGGTTGGATGAAACAATCGTTATTAAACTCGTAAAAAAAGCTTTTTCCGTTTATATTTAAGCTTTGTTTTAAATTTTCTTTACCAAAAACTAGCTTTTTGCTTTTGCTTCTTGCAATTAAGTTAAGTTTAAGTTTTTCACTTAACTTCCTTAGCTCCGTTTCTATTGAATTTATGTCTTTATGATAAAGCAAAGTAACGCTAAAATCAAGCTTTGTGGCTAAAAATTCCACTCCAAAAAGCCTTTGTTTTAAATTCGCTTCTTCGTTAAGTTTTTCCAAAAGCAAGGGCATAAAGTCGCAAATTTTATCGTCGGCAAATTCTAGGCTCTTAACGGGGTATTTTTTCTTAGTCTTTGTCTCAAACATAGCATAAGAAATTTTATCATTCTCGTGTAAAATAGAAAGCTCCGCCCTTGTTCTAAAATGCGAGGGCGAAGCAAAAAGCCCGAAATTTCGTGCGTAAAATTCTTTAAAAAGGTTTTGAGCGAATTTTGCTTTTTCTTTAAAATCGTTAGAAAGCGGCGAAATTTCAGCTTTCATTAAGCTTTTCTATGTGAAAGCCGTTCCAAGTTTGAGTAACGGGCATAAGTTCGATTTCATTGATATTAATGTGTTCTGGTAAATTTATAAGAGCGATTAGGAGTTTTGCGATGTCTTTAGCACTGATAAATTTCGTATTTTCATAAAGAGCGTCCGCTTTTTGTTTATCGCCTTTGAAACGAACCTCGCTAAATTCGGTCTTACAAAGACCAGGAGCGATATTGGTAACTTTTATATTGCTTCCTCTTAAATCGTTTCTTAAAGCCAAAGAAAACTGCCCCACAAAGGCTTTCGTCCCGCAATACACATTGCCTCCAAAATAAGCATTTCTCGCAGCAACCGAGCCTATATTAAAAATATACGCACTTTTTTGTTTGCGAAGCAAGGGAATAACCGCTCTTGCCACATACAAAAAGCCTTTTATATTCGTATCTACCATAGTATCAATGTCCTCAAGGCTTAAAGTATCGAATTCCTTTTGCTCGAGTGCTAAACCTGCGTTGTTTAGCAGAATTTCAAGGTCTTTAAATTCTTTTGGGAGATTTTCTATGGCGTTAAAAACCGCTTTTTGATCGCGCACATCAAGGCTTAAGATGTGAATTTTTTCTTTAAACTGCTCTTTTAAAAGTTCTAATCTTTCCTTGCGTCTTGCAAGAGCGACAACCTTAAAACCATCCTGAATTAAGGCTTTTGCACAAGCTTCACCAAAGCCTGAGCTAGCTCCCGTAACTAAGGCAGTTTTCATTCTAAATTTCCTTCGTAATATAAATTTTCATTGGCTTTAAGTCCTAAATTTTTAAGAAAATTTGCATTTTGCACTTTATGACTTGCTAGGGCAAAATCTAAGGCATTAAAGCCCAAATCATCAAGCTCGAAAAGCTTTACTCCTTTTTTGATGATAAGCTCTAAAATTTCAGTATCTGTATAAGCTGCAGCTTGCATTAAGATATTTTTAGAAGTGTGTTCTAAGCCACAAAAGGTTATAAAATAGGGAATATCTTGCCCTATGTTTGCACTTAGGGCGAGTTTTTCGTTGTTGTTGATGTATTTTTGATTAACATTTGCACCTTTTTCTAGGAGGAGCTTGATGATTTTTTTATCGCCAAATTCTAGGGCGTAAAATAGCGGAGTTTTACCAAAAGCATTGGCACTATTGACATTCGCACCTTTTTCTAGGAGGAATTTCGTATTTTCATAATTTTCCAAAGCATAAAAAATAGCACTCTCATAACCTTCATCAAGCCTTGCTCCAAAGCTTAAAAGAAGCTCTAAAATTTCGGTGCTTCTTTGATTAAGCAAGGCAGCTCTTAAAGCAAGGGTAAGCTCTGAAATGCTAGGATTGTTCGTATAAATATAATCCCTTAAATGAGACACGCTAGAGTTTTTATTCGCCACGAGCATAGAAAAAGCGGAAATATCTCTAAAAATTTTAGTCTCTCCAACAGCCCAATTTAAAAACTCGTTCAAGGCATTTGAAGTATAATAAATATTGCTTCCATCATCGAAATTAAAATGCGTTTGAAAATAAGTCTTTAAAGGCTCGATAGCTTCGTTATACTCTTTCCAAAAAGCACGGTAAAGTCTGAAATTTCCTATGCTTTGATAAGCCCAATACCTAAAATACGCCCTAAGTTCGTTGTATTTTTTTTCCAAATTTTTAGGGCTTTGCAAACTTTTTTGATAAGTGATGGGATCAAGGCTAATCTTTAAAAGCAAATAATCAAATTCAAGCAATTTAGGTAGGTAAGAAATTCCCGCACAAATACTATTGCTTCCGCGAATTTCGTTTGCTAGTTTGTAAAGTTCTTGCGTGAATTTTTTATTTTTCAAAGAATCCTCGCAAGTGGAGGCGGTTTTTAGCAAATCTTGGTCAAATTCCGCTTTATTTTTAAAAAAACTTGCAGAGTGAGTCTTGATATAATCGCAACTCACCTCAGCTGCCACACAATAAGCAAAACACAAGCAAAAAAATAGCAAAAGTCTCAAGGCTCACCTCGTTTTTGGAATAAAGCTTATTCGGCAAGTTTGAAATTTTCAATCTTATCGAAATTCAAATACTTGTAAATATTAGCCTTTTTCGCATCGATTAGCTTGTCGCTAACGATTTGTAAATATTCTTCTTTGCTAGGAATTTTTCCAAGCAAGGCACAAACTGCGGCAAGTTCGGCACTTCCTAGATAAACTTTCGCACCCATACCCATACGGTTATCAAAATTCCTTGTAGAGGTTGAGAAGACTACGGCTTTATCATTAACTCTTGCTTGATTTCCCATACATAAAGAACAGCCAGGAACTTCAATCCTCGCTCCAGCCGCACCAAAAACACTATAATAGCCCTCTTTAGTAAGCTCAGCTTTATCCATTTTCGTAGGCGGTGCTATCCAAAGCCTTGTTTTTAGCATACCTTTGTCTTTTAAAATTTCGCCCAAAGCTCTGTAATGCCCGATATTTGTCATACAAGAACCGACAAAAACCTCGTCTATATTTTTCGGTCTTTTCTCATCTTTTAAAATTTCGCTTAAAGTCGCCACATCATCAGGGTCGTTCGGACACGCTAAAATAGGCTCTTTAATGTCGTTAAGATTGATATCAATCACATAAGCGTAGTTTGCGTCCTTATCCGCTCTTAAAAGACTAGGATTTTTAAGCCACTCGCGCATCTTTTCCGCTCTTCTTGCAAGGGTCGCTTTGTCCTCATAACCTGCTTTAATCATAGCTTCTATCAAAGAAATATTTGAATGAATATACTCGCTAACGCTTTCAATGCTTAAATCCACACTACAAGCTGCCGCACTTCTTTCCGCGCTTGCATCGCTTAGCTCAAAGGCTTGTTCGACTTTTAAATTCGGTAAGCCCTCGATTTCTAAAATTTTACCAGCAAAAATATTTTTCTTGTTTTTCTTTTCAACCGTGAGAACTCCTTGCTTGATAGCGTAGTAAGGTATGGCATTTACAAGGTCTCTTAAGGTAACTCCGGGCTGAAGCTCTCCGCTAAAACGCACCAAAACGCTCTCAGGCACATTCAAAGGCATAGAGCCGGTTACTGCTGCAAAGGCTACAAGACCGCTTCCGGCTGGAAAGGAAATTCCTATAGGAAATCTAGTATGAGAATCCCCGCCCGTTCCTACAGAATCAGGCAATACAAAGCGGTTAAGCCAAGAGTGAATGACGCCGTCTCCGGGCTTTAAGCTTACTCCGCTACGGCTTGTTATAAAGCTTGGCAAGGTTTCGTGTAAATTCGAATCACTCACCTTAGGATACGCCGCAGTGTGGCAGAAGCTTTGCATTACAAAATCCGCATTAAAGCCTAAACTTGCAAGTTCTTTAATCTCATCTCTAGTCATAGGACCTGTGGTATCTTGCGAACCAACGGTTAAAGTTCTAGGTTCTATATACATTCCCGGTCTAACGCCCTCAACTCCGCAAGCACGTCCTAGCATTTTTTGAGCTAGAGTGTAGCCACCTTTGCTTTCTTTTGGTTGTTCTGGTTTTATGAAAATTTGCTCCGGCTCAAGTCCTAAAAATTCCCTTGCTTTCGCACAAAGCCCACGACCTATGATAAGCGGAATTCTCCCACCGGCTCTAACCTCGTCTAAGATGGTATTAGGGCTAAGTTTGAATGTAGCTATGCTTTGTCCGTTTTTAACTATCTTTCCCTCGTAAGTGTGAATTTCAAATTCATCGCCCATTTCAAGCCCGGTTACATCGCAAATGATAGGCAAAGCCCCGCTGTCTTGAGCGGTGTTAAAGAAAATCGGCGCTATGGTTGATCCCATCACAATCCCTCCGCTGTGTTTGTTCGGTACACCTTTTATTTCTTTTCCTAAATGCCATTGTATGGAATTTATAGCGGATTTTCTGCTCGAACCCGTTCCTACGACATCGCCCACATAAGCAATTTCTAAGCCTTTTTGTTTAAGCTCTTTAATCTTTTCTAAAGACCCAGCCTGACGCACTTTAAGCATAGCATTAGCGTGTAAAGGAATATCACTTCTTGTAAAAGCATCACCCGCAGGGCTTAGATCATCGGTATTTGTCTCGCCAGCGACCTTAAAAGCTACACACTTAATCACCTCAGGAAGTTTTTCTTTCTTTAAAAACCACTCCGCATTCGCCCAGCTCTCAAGCACAGATTTTGCATAAGCATTGCTTTTGCTAAGTTCGGCTATGGTGTGAAAATCATCGTGAATGAAAATAATATTTTTAAGCACTTCCGCAGCATCTTTTGCGATATCATCTTGCTTTAAAGCTTCGATTAAAACCTTGACATTATAGCCTCCTAGCATAGTTTCTAGCATACCTAATGCTCTTTTTTTGTCTATGCTTGGGGCTTTAATTTTATCTTTTAAAATTTCATCTAAAAATTGACATTTTACCAAGGCCGCATCATCAACGCCCGGATTTACTCTTTCTTGTAAAAGCGTTGCAAGTTCTTCATCCTTGCTTGTTTTAAGCAGTTCGCAAAGCTCTTTGGTTTGAGCCTTATTTAGAGGTAGAGGCGGAACGCCTAAGGCTTTTCTTTCTTCGACTAATTTGTTGTAATCCTGTATGAAAGACATTTTCACTCCTTTTGGAAATTTTGCTACAATTATAGCCTTTAAAAGGATAAAAAATGTTTAAACTTTATTATAAATCTCCTTTGTGTTACTTATCTTTACACAGCGACGGGAATTTTTTAACTAAGCTTAAATTTTGTGAGAAAAAAGACGAGGAGAAAAGTTGTGAGCTTTTAAAATACGCTAAAAACTAGCTTGAATTGTATTTTTTAGGAAAATTGCAAATTTTTAAAACGCCTTTAAAACTTGAGGGAAGCGTTTTTGAGAAAAAAGTTTATAAGGCTTTGCTTGAAATTCCTTATGGCAAAACTCAAACTTACAAGCAAATCGCTCAAAAAATAGGGTATAAAAACGCCTTTCGTGCCGTAGGAAACGCAAATTCTAAAAACAAGCTTCCTATTTTCGTGCCTTGCCATAGAGTTATAGCCTCTAAAGGACTTGGCGGATACAGCGAGGGCTTGGAATTTAAGAGATTTTTACTTAGACTTGAGGGTATAGTATTGTATAGTTTCTTAGTTTATTAATTGCAATAGAAAATTAAGTTCTAAAAAATAACAAATACTTAATAAATTTTCTTTAAAAAAACTTGTTTTAAAAATTAAACTAAAAATATCAAGTAAATTCTAATTCCATAAAAACAAAATTACATTAAGCTTGTTTTTAAAGTCAATTTTCATACAAATACTTAAATTTTTAAAAGAAAATTTATTAAAATCTAAGTATTAATTTTGAAAATTTTAAAATAAATTAAGTTTAATAAAAGCCTAAAGTTCAAATTGAGCGAAGTCTCGTAAGAGCTTTAAAAGTGCGGTAATTTTATAACGAAAAACTTAAGTTTTAAAAATTGAGCTTCGCAAAATTCAAACTTATAAATTTAAAAAAATCTAAAACAAGGTTTGAGGATTTTCGCCTAGCTCGGTATCTCGTGGCAATTTAGTCCCTCCTAGCATATGAAAATGCAAGTGAAAAACCTCCTGACCGCTGTTTTTACCGCAATTTGTAATCAGTCTATATCCGCTTTTATCAAGTCCTAAAAGCGTGGCAAGTTTTTGTATGAAAGTCGTCATTTTTGCCATTAAGCTAGGATCAAATTCCTGAAAGTCCCTAAAATGCTTCTTTGGAATGATTAAAATATGTATAGGAGCCCTTGGGTTAATGTCGTGAAAAGCTAAAAAATCGTTATCTTCTAAGACCTTGTTGCAAGGAATTTTTCCCTCTACTATAAGTTCAAAAACGCTTTTTTCTTGCATAGTTTTTCCTTTTTGCTGTGAAATTTATGTATAATTATATCTTAAAGTGCGGTTTTTTATGCTTAATTTAAATTAGTTTTCAATAAAATAAGCATTTTATATTATTTGATTGGGGTTGGAAATTGCAAAATTTTATCAAACAGCTTGAGGAATGCAAGAATTTAAACGAGTTAGAAAGCATTAGAATTTCGGTGCTTGGAAAAAAGGGTAAGCTAACAGAGCAGTTTGCGAAGCTTAAAGACCTAGATGCGCAGGCGAAAAAGGAACTTGCCACCACGCTTAATCTGCAAAAAGAGGAGTTTAACACAGCTTACGCTAAGAAATTCAAGCTTTTAGAACAAGAAAGCTTGAACGAAAAGATGAAAGAGAGTGTTTTTAATTTCACTTATTTTGACAAAAGCTCTCAAAATGGGGCTTTGCATCCCGTTATGAGTACTATGGATAATATTATAGAATACTTTGTTTCTTTAAATTTCAGCGTTGAAAAAGGTCCTTTGATAGAGGATGATTTTCATAATTTCGAGGCGTTAAATTTGCCTAAATCTCACCCTGCAAGGGATATGCACGATACTTTTTATTTTGAGGATAAAAGGCTTTTAAGGACGCACACCTCGCCTGTTCAAATTCGCACTATGCTTAAAAATAAGCCACCTATTCGTATGATTACGCCCGGTGCGGTTTTTAGACGCGATTTTGATTTAACGCATACGCCTATGTTTCATCAGGTTGAAGGACTTGTCGTTGAAAACGGAGTTAAGGTGAGTTTTGCGAATTTAAAAAGCGTTTTGGAGGATTTTTTGCATTATATGTTTGGCGATGTGAAAATCCGATTCCGTCCTAGCTTTTTTCCTTTCACGGAGCCTTCTGCGGAGGTTGATATAACTTGCGTTTTTTGCAAGGGCAAGGGTTGTAGAGTGTGTAAAAATACAACTTGGCTTGAGGTTTTAGGCTGCGGGGTGGTTGATCCTAATGTCTATGGCTTTGTAGGTTATAAAAATGTCAGCGGATACGCCTTTGGTTTGGGCGTTGAAAGGTTTGCAATGCTTCTTCATCAAATACCGGATTTGCGTTCTTTATTTGAGGGCGATTTAAGATTATTGGAGCAGTTTCGATGAT
>CAZWYE010000063.1:0-9562 GCA_964637895.1 uncultured Campylobacter sp.
TGGTTTGACGAATGTTTTCGTTGATGGTTTCTCCCATTTGACCAAGCTCGTCGTTATAAAGCACGGGTATGAATTCTATGGTATTTGTCTTGTGGTTGATAAAATCAAAAGTAAGGCTTAGAGCTTTTAAGAGATTTTGTAACCTTCTTCCTATAAATTTTTTGGTAAAAAATAAAAGAAAAAATACCATCACAACAAACAAACAAAAACCTAAAGCAAAAGAATAAAAATAAATTTTGTTTAAGATATTTTGAATGAAACTATGTGGAATTCCCATAACGCTATACCAAGTATTCTCAGGTGAAATCATGAATTTAGAAAGAGCTAAAATGCTTTTTTTACCATTAGTTGCCGTATAATCAAAGTCAAAAGCGGTTTCCTTGTTTTGTGAGATAAGAGCGTTTATATGAGTTTGAATTGATCCGTCTAAATCTTTTATATTTTTTCCTACTAAAGAAGGATTTTCGTGAAATAAAATAGTTCCATCACTTGAAAAAACAGCTTCTGTAGAATCTTTGCCAAAAAGCTCCATTTTGCTTAAGCGTCCAGAAAGCAATTTCATATCTATAAAGATCACTAAAACAGCTTCAACTTCATTTTTTTCATCAATCACAGGATAAGCTAAAGGAATTGAAAAAGCATCGTCTTTATCAAATTTGATATGTGTTAGATGTCCTATTATATCTTGTTTTTCTTGGTAAGCTTTTTTAACGACTTCAAGCTGGGTTAAAGAATCATCTACCTTAAGACTTTCAATTTCACCCTTGCTTAAAACATCTCTATCATACAATAAAATCATATGCTTTCCACTTGGAGTTAATGTGCTTGACGGTTCATTGTAAAAAGCTTTATTGTTGATTAAAAGCATATATTTAGAGTATTTTAAAACATCGAAATTTTTTTCTAAAAAACTATAAACAGTGTCATAGTCATTATGAATATCAAGGTTGTTTTTGATTGCTCCAGCAAGTGTTGAAGCTTCTTCGTAAGAAAATTTCATTTCCTTGACATTTTCCAAAGATGTTTTTGCTAAAAGTAATTTTGTTTGAGCTAAATAGTTTTGTTTAAATACAGACGAAATAACAAGAACTAAAATAACAAGTCCGACAAACAAAACCGATAAAACCAAGCTTGTGATTTTAATACCTAAAGAGAGAGAACTAAAAAATTTAAACATTTTTTTTTCTTTTTTAATGGATTTGTCTTTTTTTTCAACAAAACAAAAAAAACTGCTTTGATTCTATAAAATAAAACATTAATTTAACCTTATTTGTTCGCCTTAAAGAGCTAATTTTGCGTAAAATCATAAAAATTTAAAACTATTTTAAGAATTTAAAGAATTATTTTTAAAGAAAATATAAAAAATTTAATAAAATTTTGTTTAAATATCAAAAATATTCTTAAAAATTCTCGATAAATCAGGATTTTTAACAAGCTTTGCTTTTTTTAAATTTAAAAGACGAAAATAGTTTTATTCTCAATTTTAGAGCGATGAAAAATTTTTAAGAATATAAAATGTGGATTTCATTTTACTTAAAGTGTTTTTAGCTTTATTTTTTAATGAAATTTTTTGCCCTTTCCCAAAGTCTTACGCCTAAATTTTTAGCCTTTTGCGAGTTAAAGTCTTTGTATTTTTCTGCGGCTGTTTTTTCGAATTCAAACATTTCTTGCTTAAAATACTGAATTTTCCTTTGAGTAAGCTCGTTAAAATCGCTGATTTTTGGATTCTTTTTCAGTTCGTTTAAGCTAAGCAAAAGCTGTTCTCTGTTTTCGCTCACAAACCTTTTAAATTTAGCAAAAAAGCTATCAAGCTCGTTTTCTAGCAGATTTTGCACTATGTCCTTGCAGGGATTTTTTTGCTTTTTAAGCTCCTCTTTTAAAATTTGTATAAAATCGTCCTCAATGCCGATAAGCTCTTTACTTTTCGCATTAGAATCGCCTTCAAAATTTGCGTAAGTTAAGGTTGCTTTAAATTTTTCTATGCCAAGCGAAATTCCCTCTTGCACGCCTCTTATGACGCCTAAGCAAAGGGCTTTTGCGTAAATTATGCTTTCATTTGAAAGCTCGAAAGCTGAATTTAAGATTATGCGTGAAATTTGAAGTATCCTTGTTTTTTGAAAATCGGCTTCGCAAATGGCATTATAAACTAAATTTTTTGCGATCTCGCTACTTGTAAGCTCCACATCCAAGCCCTTTTCAAGCGTCGTTAAAAAGGCACTTTCAGCCGTTTCTTTTAAAATTCCTAAAAGCTCAATGTCAAATAAAATCGCATCATCTAAAGGATTTTGAAATTTATCTTTGTAGCCCGATTCTAGCAGGGTTTTTTCAAATTCTAAAAAATGATTATTTGTTTGATTTTTGATGAAATTTTTTTGATTTTGAATTTGCGTGTTTAAAAGCTCAGCCTCGTTCATCAAAGCAAAAAGCGAGTTTTGCGCGTCCTTAATGCTCGCCCTAATAAGTGCTTTAATGACCTTTGTTACGCTCTCATCGTCGAATAAATTTAGCTTGTTTAAAATTTTTAAAAACTCACTTAAGAGTTCGTTTAAAATTTTTTCAGCATTGCGAGGGTTCGGGCTTACTTGTTTGTAGGCAAGATTGAAGCTTAGATCCTCTAAAATTTCCTTAGGATTTTCTAGGTTCAAAAGTGAATTTTCAAAAATAAGTAGGGTATTTTTCATATTTTTTCCTTTTTATAAAACGAATTTGGCTTTGTTTTTAAGCTTTTCAAACAGCTCAAGCCTGTCTTTTTTGCTATCTACAAAAACGCTAAGCGTATAGCTTTGATAAGTGCCGTTTTTGCTTTTATGAGAAGTTTTGAAGTGAAATTGCCTCTGCTCTAAAATGCTTTTGAAAATCTCCTCCGCTCTAGCGTTGGCTTCAAAAATCACTTTAAATTCCCAAAAAGTTGGATAGTTGATTAAAGGCTCTTCTTTAAGTTCGCAAATATTTACCACTCTTGCCCCCTTCTTTGCTCTCTAGGACGATTTCGCTGATTTTCATTGTTTTATCAATAGCTTTTACCATATCATAAATCGTCAAAAGTCCCACGCTAACACCTGTTAGAGCCTCCATTTCTACGCCTGTTTTGCCCTCGCATTTTACGCTTATAATAAGCTTAAAAGCGTTTTTAAGCTCCACAATGTCCGCTTCTACTTTAGAAATCAGCAAAGTATGGCACATAGGGATAAGCTCACTAGTTTTTTTAACTCCCATAATCGCCGCAACCACAGCCGTTTCAAGCACCGAGCCCTTTTTTGCTGTGTGAGTTTTAACCGCTTTAAAAGCCTCTTCGCTCATAAAGATAATCCCGCTTGCTACGGCTTTTCTCTGCGTAATATTTTTTTCGCTCACATCGACCATTTTAGGACGGTTTTTTGCGTCTAAATGAGTAAGTTTCATACACAACCTTTAAAAAAATTCTAAAAATTATATCAAAAGCAATAAAATTTAAGCTAAAATAAGCTTGATATTTTTTAAATAAGGAGAATTTATGGACGATAAAGATTTAGAAAAAGATTATGACGAGGAATTTGAGGACGAGGACGGGCATTCTCGTCGCACAAAGTATAATTATGATGAGGACGATTATGATTACGAGGACGATGAAGATGATGATGAATACTACGAAATCGACTAAAAAAACATTAGGCAAAAAAGATACGAAAATTCTAGCACTTTCTTCTTTGGGCGGGACTTTGGAATTTTATGATTTTATCATTTTTTTCTTTTTTGCAAGTTATATTTCTAAGAATTTTTTTCCTGAAAATCTTAGTGATTTTTGGAAGTTGTTTAACACCTACGGAATCTTTGCTGCAGGTTATATCGCGCGTCCCTTAGGCGGGATTGTGATGGCACATTTTGGCGATAAGCTAGGACGCAAAAATATGTTTATGCTTAGCATCTTGCTTATGGCTGTGCCTACCTTTGCTTTAGCTTTTTTGCCCGGTTTTGAAACTCTAGGGTATTTTTGCATAGTGCTTTTGATACTCATACGCATTTCTCAAGGTATTGCTATAGGAGGAGAGTTGCCCGGTGCTTGGGTCTTCGTCTATGAGCACGCTCCAAATTTAAAAAGAAGAACTTATTTAGGAGTGCTTACCGGTTCTGTTGTGGCTGGAATTTTGCTTGGTTCTTTGGTGTTTTTGGTGATGAATAAGATTTACACTCAAGATGAGCTTTTTGAGTGGGCTTGGCGTGTGCCGTTTTTTTTGGGTGGAATTTTTGGTATAGTTTCGGTTTATTTGCGTAGATTCTTAAGCGAAACGCCTGTTTTTGAGGAGATGAAAAGAGAAGAAAATTTAGAAAAATTCCCCTTAAAAGAAGTGTTTAAAAGAGCAAAAAAAAGCGTTTTCATCTCTATGCTCATTACTTGGGTTTTAACGGGCTTTGTCGTGGTTATGGTCTTAACCTTGCCAACTTTCATAGAAAAGATTACGCAAATTAGCCCTATAAATAAGACTTATTTGCAAATGCTAGGCATTATTTTAGTAAGTTTTAGTTGCGTTTTAAGCGGGATTTTAGCCGATAAAATAGGCGTTTTTAAAAGCTGCGTGATTTTTGCTTTGGGTTTTGGAATTTCAAGTATTTTGTGTTTTAATTTCATTTATATGGTGGATGCTAAATTCAGTTTAATCGCCGTTAGTTACTTGTTTGTTTGTTGTTTTGGCGGTATAACAAATTTTTGTCCTATTATAATGAATGAAGTTTTTGATGCAAAAATTAAATTCTCAGGGCTTTCTTTCGCGTATAATATAGCTTATGCTGTATCTGGCGGAATCACGCCCCAACTTGCACTAATTCTTCACACTCTTGCTTTAGCAAATTTAGAAAATTTTTGGCGTTTTTCTTTGGCGATTTATATAGTATTTTTAGCACTTTTAACGCTTTTTTGTGCCTTTTGGTTTAAAAAGCTTAATAATACCCCACGCACATACTCTGCGTGATTTTAATCTTTTTTTCTAAGGGTTCGGGGCTGAAAAAATGGCACTTTTCTATGTAAATGTGCTTGTTGTATTCAAGCCCTAAAAAATCATAAAAGGCTTTTAAATTCACAAATTTCACTCCGCAAACTTCTTTGAGTTTTAAAAGCTTGTAAATGCAAGAATTGTTCTTTTCGACCAAATGAGATGGTGCAAGAGTGGTGAAAGAGCAAAAGGCACTTGCTAAGACAAAACCGCTTAAATCCGTGCATTTTTTCAAGGCTTTTTGGTGTTTTTCCAAAATGCAGTTTTTATGCAAAAAAACAATCCTTGTGCCTTGATACCTACCTATTTCTGCTTTTTTCCAAAATCTATAAGCGTTTTTAGAGATATTTGCGAGTTTGTGAAATTCGGTGTTTAAGACATAATGGTCTAAAAATTCATTAGGCGGAAGTATGAGGCTTTTCATAGCGAATCAGGCTTAAAGCCTGATTATCCTTTAAGGGTTTCTTGAGCTTTTTTAGGAAGCTTGGACTTGAAATTTTCTAAATCAAAGCGCACCCCTTTGGTTTTTGCCTCTTCTATGAGAGCTATTGCAGCTTGGACATTAAAAGATGAGGAGCCATCATACGGAGAAAAAATGTGATTTATAATCGATAAAGCATAAGCGGGTTTTTTCACTTCATCGGGTGCAGAATGTGGAGTGTTCGCAAAGCAAATGCTCTCGATTAAGGTTTCATCGAAATTCCAACGATGAAGCAAAAAGCCTAAAAAAGAAATGTGATCCACGCCTAAAAATTCATTCTCAACCACGCAAATATTTTGAAAATTCGCACCTTTAAGTTTAGCTAAAAAATCTTTGTCTTTTTTATTTTGTATCAAAAAATTCGAAAAAACAATGATTCCAAGCCTTAAAAGCATAACGCAAGGCACGAGCAAATGCGAAAGCCTTTTGTCCTCTTGTCTTAGCCAATCGGCTATGAAAATCGTTTCTTCATTGCAAGAATTTAAAAAAGTCGCTGTGTCCAAACCATAAGGTGAGACATCGACCTTGAAATTTCCTTTGATAGAGTCTGCAAAGACCATATTTGTGATATTATGAATGCCTAGCAAAGCAATCACTTGAGAAAGCGTTTTAATCTCGCTTGTAAAACCATAATAAGGCGAATTTGCAAGCTGCAAAAGCTTAGTTGTAAGCAAAGGATCAGCTGAAATAATCTCAGCTATTTTTGGAATTTCTATATCCGCGCCCGCTTCATCGACATATTTTTTTAGTTTGCTAACCGTATCCGGAAGAGGTGGCAGTATCTCAACGCTCTTAAGCAAAGCTTTATTCATATCTGTTTCCATAAATTCTCCCTTAAATTTAACTTGAAAACATTTTCAATTATAGCTAAAAAAGCCAAAATTTAAATTTAAGCTTTTATAAAGCCTTTTTCGCAGCCTCTGCAATCTTAGAAAAAGCCTTCGCATCGTTCATTGCTAGGTCTGCTAAAATTTTTCTATCAAGTTCTATGCCGGCTTTTTTAAGCCCGTTGATAAATTTAGAATAACTCAAATCATTAAGCCTACAAGCTGCGTTAATGCGGATAATCCAAAGCCTACGAAAATCCCTTTTCTTGCGTCTTCTATCACGATAAGCATAAACCAAACTTCTTTCAAGTTGTTCTTTTGCCTTTCTAAAATGCTTATGACGACCGCTGTAAAAGCCTCTTGCTAATTTTAGAATTTTTTTATGTCTTCTGCGACGAACCACGCCTGTTTTTACTCTTGCCATATCCGTTTCCTTTTAATTACAAATTGGCGTCCGAATTCGGAGCTTTCCCTTTAAATTCCTTATTCAAAGGGGAGTTTGAATGACTCTTGTCAAAAACTTAAATTCCTAGCATTTTTTCCACAGCTTTAATGTTAGTATTATCCACATACTTAGCCGTGCGAAGTTTGCGCATTCTTCTTGATGGTTTTTTAGTCAAAATGTGAGATCTGAAAGCCGAACCTCTTTTGATCTTGTTTTTTCCGACCTTAAAACGCTTAAGCGCGCTTTTTACGCTTTTCATTTTTGGCATAATCTTCCTTTTGTTTGATTAATGAAAATTTTTATTTTAGCTCAAGTTTTCTTTTTTAATGCTGAATTTTACTAAGTTTTGTTTTTTATTTTTGGAACGATTTTTGCTTTTTTTATCTAGCAATATTTTATGAAGAAGAGTTTCAATGATAATAAATTCGGCAAGTCCTTACCAGAATTTGGCTTTGTTTAATACTTTACAAAACGAGGCTTTAAACCCGGATGAAGAAAAAGACCTTACTAAGGTGCTTTCTTTGCAAGATGAGCTTGATTTTTCGGCTTTTAAGGAGAGCAAAAGCACTTATGCGAGTGAGTTTGGTTTTAGAACCGATGAAAATGGCTTTTTTGAAAAAGATTTGAATCAAGTAGCGAATTTACCGCAATCTTATGAGATAAATATCAAAAGCGTTCGAAGTATAGCGAAAGAATTTATGAAGCAAGAAGAAAGCATAAATTACAATAAAATGGACCTTCCATCTATGCTTAACCGTTATTATAGCTCTTTAAAGTCTTTAAATGCAGAATTTCAAAGTCAAGATAACGCACTTTTAAGCCGCGATGCTATTTCAAAGCTTACCGGAGGATATTCTACGAGCAATGGAGATTTTTTAGGAGCAATTCATAGAATTTATCAAAACAATGGCGAAATTGAAAAAGCAAAAGAGCAAAATAAAGGCTTAAATGTCTTAATGCTTGATAATAAAATTATAGATTTTGGCTTTGATAAAGCCCTTAAAAACACTTCAAATAACGAGGTTTTAAAGCCTTATCTTACAAAAGACGGAGCGGTTTTTAAGAGTGGACTTTTGATGAATTTTATTTATCAAGATTTAAAAAATAAAAACGAGGAAGAATTTAGCTTTTTTATGAAGCCTGTGAGTTTGGACTTGAATGCGCATAAGAAATTTTACGAGCTTTTAGACGGAGGGGAAAATTTAGAGGATTTTTTAAAGCAAAATAACGAGCAAAAAATGAGCTTTGATTTGTATTTATATGTCAATGGAATCGATAAAAACACCACTTCTAAGGACAAGCTTTCTGTATTTTTTCAGCAATATATCAACTACGAAAAGGATTTAGATTTAAGAGAATTTACAAACTCAAGCTCTATTTTTGAGCTTTATACGCAAAAAATAAAGCAGGAATTCGAGGCGATAAAAGAGGATTACAACACGCAAAATAAAGACCTTCAAAGAATGCAAGAAGCAAGTTTTAAGCGCGATGTTAGTATAGATGTTTTTTTAAACCGCAGACAAAGACAGATGAGTTTGAATAAAATTTTAAATTCTTATCTTAATGTGATGATGTGAATTTTGTTTTTTTTTTGATATAATGAGGCTTTGATTTAAAATTAAGGATTTTAAACTATGCAACTTGAGTTTGCTTTGGAAAAATGGGAATTTAACAAGGCTTTTGAACTTATAAAAAAACTTCAAAACAAGGCTTCTTACAAAGAGCTTTTAGACTATGAAAACTGCGATTTAAGCGAGTTTTTAGAAGATGATTTAAAGATAAATTTTGAAAAATTGCAAAGCCTTGAGGGATTTTCTTTGCATTATATTTTAGCAAGGATTGTGGAGCATTTTTTAGCAAATGAAAGGCTACCAAGCGATATTTTAAGGCTTTCTTATTTGCTTTATCTGCAAAAATGCGAGGGAGCAAACGCTTTTCTTGCTAAGCTTATGAGCCTTACAAAACGCTATAAAATCGCCCTTTTAGTGTGCGGGGCTTTAAGGGGTGATTATAAAAGAGCTTTTTTGAAATTTGAAAAACAAGCAAGGGCTTTAGGTGCTGATATTTTCGTGTTTTCTTGGGATAAAGCTTGCGAGTGGATTGGAGCAAGTGGTAATGGAGTGGGCTTTTTAAGAGGTTTTTTCGATGAAAGAGTGCTTAAAAACGCCCCGCAAGGCGTAGTGAGTGCAAATACCGAATTCGCTAAAAAATTCCCCCGCACTTTTGCAAAAATTTCTAAAGAAAAATCGCGTCCGGTGGATTTAAAATTCTTTAAAAACAATTCTACCATAAAGGCTTTTGCCTTTGAAAATTTAAAGAATTTTCAAGGCAGAAAAGAACTTAGCAACACTATAAAAATGTTTTATGGCTACTCAAAAATTCTAAAACTTTTAGAGCGTTACGAAAGAGAAAACGAAGTTTCATATGATTTTTTAGTCCGCGTCCGTCCTGATTTAAGCTATGAATTTCCAAAACTTGAAAAAATATACGCCTTAAAAGAAAAGCAAATAGCGTGTAATATGGGTGCATTTGGTCTTGGAGATATTGGAGAAATCGCTCGTAGCAAGGATTTAAAGGCTTATCTTGATACTTTAAATTTCGCTAAGTTAAATTCGAATTTAAATTATTTTAGCGAGTATCCTAAGGCGATTTTAAACACGCCAAAAACGCCCTTTTTATCGCATTATCGTTTGTTTTTTTATTTTATCGAACGAGGTTTTGCTCCTGTGAATTTGGATTTAAAAATCACAAGAAACAAGGCTTTGTATGAGAATTTCAGCCTTATTCCTTGTCTTAAAGAGCTTAAAAAAGACTTAAAACAACTTAGAAAACAAGGGCTTTC
>CAZWYE010000064.1:0-9330 GCA_964637895.1 uncultured Campylobacter sp.
CAAATTCAGCCAAAACTTTCGCAATAGCCGCACCTATGCCTTTGCTAGCACCTGTAATTAAGACATTTTTTCCGCTAAATTTCATAATTTTTCCTTAAAATTTAAATTTCAAAGCTTTATTTAAAGGCTTAAAATCCAACTAGACTTTAAATTTGTATTATATAAATTTTGAGTAAATTTAAAACAAAGCCTCGTTCATTTCTTTTGGAATTTCAAGTCCTAGTATCTTTAAAACGCTTGCGGCTATATTGCTAAGTCCCAAATTTTCTTTAATCTTTTGAACTCCTAAAGCCTCAACGAAAACAAAAACATCGAAATTTGTGTGATTTGTCAGCAAATTTCCTTTTTCATCTTGCATAGCCTCGCAGTTTCCATGATCGCTTGTGATGATAAAGGCATAGCCGTGCTTTCTCGCACTTTCAACAAGCTCACCCAAACAAGTATCCACAGCCTCAACCGCTTTTACTGCAGCGTTAAAATCGCCCGTGTGCCCTACCATATCGCCATTTGCGAAATTTACCACTATAAAATCCTCGCCCTTTAAAATGCCTTTTTTTACTTCCTCTAAGACCTCAAAAGCACTCATTTGAGGCTTTTCATCATAAGTTTCAACCTTTGGACTAGGGATTAAAACCCTCGTTTCGTTTTCTAAAAGTTCCTCTTTTCCGCCGTTAAAAAAGAAAGTTACATGAGCGTATTTTTCCGTTTCTGCGGTGTGAAGTTGGCTAAGATTAGCCTTTGAAATCAGCTCTGCTAAGGTATTTTTAAGTTCTTCTTTCTTAAAAAGCACGGGAAAATTAAATTTATCATCATAAACGCACATAGTAAGGATATTTTTAAAAATTTTATCTCGCTTAAATTCCGTGAAATTTTCAGCACTCAAAGCCTCCACAAGCTCTCTCATTCTATCGTTTCTAAAATTTATAAAAATCAAGCCGTCCTCTTCGTTTAAGCCTGTAAAATCCTTTGAAATTCTAGCTTTTATAAACTCATCAGTGATTTTTTCTTTGTAAGATTGCTCTAAATATTCGCTAAATTTCAAAACGCGCTCAGCCTCGCCCAAAAGGCATTTATAATACTCCTTAATCCTTTCCCACCTTTTATCCCTATCCATAGCGTAAAACCGTCCGCAAAGCGAAGCAAAACAAATTCCCTTTTTCTCGCAAAAAAGCTCGGCTTCTTTTACGAAATTTAAGCCCGTATTTGGCGGGACATCTCTACCATCTGTTATAAGATGAGCAAAAACCTCGTTTCCTCTGTCCTTGCAAATTTCAAGCAAGGCTTTAAAATGCTCCTTGCTAGAATGCACACCTCCGTCGCTAAAAAGCCCTATGAGATGAATTTTCTTGCATTTTTGCAAAAGTTTTTCAAGCTCAGGATTTTTTGCAAGGCTTTTATCCTCTATGGCTTTGTTGATTTTGACTAAATTTTGATAAATAATGCGTCCGCTTCCTATACACATATGCCCTACTTCGCTATTTCCCATTTGACCCTCAGGCAAACCTACGGCTAAACCACTGGTTTTAAGCAAGGAATTAGGAACTTCTTTAAAAAGCTTTTCGTAATTTGGCTTTTTTGCCGCTGCAAAGGCGTTAAATTTAGGACTTTTATTGTATCCTATGCCGTCGGTTATTACTAAAATGCATTTTTGTTTCATTTTTTACTCTTTTATAAGAAATTTTTTTGCTATATTTTACTAGAATTAAATTTTTAAAAAGCAAACAAAAAGGCTTTAAATTTGTATTATCTTTCTGAACTTAGCAATTATGCTTTTTTTAGTTATATCAGTGTTAGGGCGGGTTTTGCGTTTTTTATCGCTTTGATTTTAAGCCTTTTTTTAACGCCTCGCTTCATACTTTGGGCTAAGGCAAAAAGGGCGAATCAACCCATTTACAAGTACGCTCCAAGCTCTCATCAAAGCAAAGGCGACACGCCTACTATGGGCGGACTTGTTTTTATAAGTTGTGCGGTTTTTTCAAGTTTGCTTTGCGTGAAATTTGATAATATCTTCGCCCTTTGTTCGCTTTTATGCCTTGCACTTTTTTGTTTCATAGGCTTGATCGATGACTTAGGAAAAGTGCTTAAAAAGGACAATCACAGCGGCTTAAGCGCTAGAATGAAATTTTTCTTACAAATTCTAGCAAGCGTGATTTGCATTACTCCTTTGTATTTAAGCGGTGATTTTAACACGGAATTTTATCTTCCTTTTTACAAATATCCGCTTTTTGATATGGGAATTTTTGCGTTTTTGTTTTGGATTTTGGTTTTTATTTCAAGCTCAAATGCCGTAAATTTAACGGACGGACTCGACGGACTTGCGACGGTTCCTTCGATTTTTTCTTTAACTACTTTAGGAATTTTTCTTTATTTAAGTGCGAATGTAAATTACAGCGAATACTTGCTTTTACCAAAAATTCAAGGTTTGGGCGAGGTTGTGATAATTTGTGCGGCTTTAGTTGGTGCTTTAATGGGCTTTTTGTGGTATAACTGCTATCCTGCGCAAATTTTTATGGGAGATAGCGGAAGCCTTAGTTTAGGTGCTTTCATAGGCTTTTTAGCAATTATAAGCAAGAATGAAATTTTGCTTTTACTTATAGGTTTTGTATTTGTTTTGGAGACGATTTCAGTTATTTTGCAGGTTGGAAGCTTTAGAATTTTTCATAAAAGGGTTTTTAAAATGGCGCCTATTCATCATCATTTCGAAAAGGCTGGTTGGGTGGAAAATAAAATCATAGTCCGCTTTTGGATGATAGCTTTACTTTCTAATTTAATCGCTCTTGCGTCCATTAAACTAAGATGAAAAAATCACTCTTTGGATACGGAAAAACCACTAAGGCTTTGGCACAAAAATTTGGCGGTTTTGATATTTATGATGATAGTTTTAAGCAAATTTCAAAAGATGATTTTGGTAATATTCTTTTGAGTGTTGATGAATTTAAGCCAGATTTAAGCACACTTGAAATTGTCAGCCCGGGCTTTCCAAAAGACCACCCGCTAGTGCTTAAGGCTAAGAATTTGCAAAGTGAATACGACTTTTTTTACGATGCTATGCCAAGAAGCGTTTGGATTAGTGGGACAAACGGCAAAACTACGACCACTCAAATGACTCAGCACCTCTTAGCAAGAATAGGTTCGCAAATGGGCGCAAATGTCGGCGTTCCTTTAGCAGAGCTTAATACTTATGCTAAACTTTGGATACTTGAAACCTCGTCCTTTACCCTACACTACACGCACACGGCAAAGCCTGAAATTTACGCACTTTTACCCATAAGTGCTGATCATATTTCTTGGCACGGAAGTTTTGAAGCTTATGTTGGTGCTAAGCTTAGTGTTTTAAGTAGAATGAATGAAAATGACCTTGTGATTTTGCCAGAAATTTATGTAAAAACGCATACAAAAGCACGCGTGATTGCTTATAAAAACGAAGATGATTTGGCTAAAAAATTAAGTATTGATTTAAGCAAAATTTCTTTTAAAACACCTTTTTTACTTGATGCGATTATGGCTTTAAGTATAGAAAAAATTCTTTTAGATACTGCAAGTTACGAGCTTTTAAACACTTTTGTAATGGAGGAAAACAAGCTTGAGGAGCTTTATGATAAATTTGGCAGACTTTGGGTCAATGATACAAAAGCCACGAACGAAGATGCAGTAAAACAGGCTTTAAACCGCTATAAGGATAAGAAAATTTATCTTATTATAGGTGGCGATGATAAGGGTGTGGATTTAAGTCCTTTGTTTGAATTTATGCGGGATTTTAAGCTCGAACTTTACGCCATAGGACTAAGTAGCGATAAGATAATGAATTATGCGAAAAATAACGCGTTAAAAGCTCATAAATGCGAATTTTTAAGCAAGGCTGTAAATGAAATTTCAAAGCGTTTAAAACCCGGCGAAGTAGCTTTGCTAAGCCCTGCTTGTGCGAGTTTAGACCAGTTTAGCTCTTATGCTCAAAGGGGCGAAGTTTTTAAAAAATGCATAAAGGCTTTGTAGTTCTAAAATCTTTTAAATATCTAAATTCATACTCAAGCCGTGTTGCCAAAATGCAATCTCTAAACGCACTACTGTGCCAAAAATTTTACTAAGTTTTTTAAATTTTTCCTCGCTGATTTTATCAGTATAAAAATTAAGAAAAGCTTCAAATTCTTTAATTTCTTCTTGAAATTTCTTGTCTGAATAAGTTAAAATCCATTCCTTGTAAGCGTGATTTTGCAGTCTTTGTTTACCTAAATTTTCATAAAGTTCCTTGCCTATATAACCATAACCTATAGCACAAGCACTAAGAGCTACAAGTAGATCTAAAAAATCCCCACTTTGACCAACACTTAAAATATAGCGCGTATAAGCTATATTTACTATACTTTCATCTTTTATGCTAAGCTTATTTGCCTCAATACCAAGCTCTAAAATGCTTTTATGAAGCTCAAGTTCACCTTCTAAAATATAATTTTGAAATTTCATAGCAAAACGAAGCTCTTTGGTATTATTCGCATTAAGTGCAAGAAGAGCATAGCATTTAGCATATTGGATTAAAAAAATATAATCTTGCTTAAGATAAAATAAAAAATTCTCTCTAGCCAAGGTTTCATTTTGAAGTTTTTTGACGAAATTATGATGTAAATAATCGTCCCAAAGTTTAATATTTTCTTGAATTAAGCTTTGAAAAAGCATTTATTCTCCTTAATTTTAGTGAATTTTTATGGAAAGTATAGTAAAAAATCATAAATATTTTAAGTTTTTTATGATAGAATACGCCTTATTTTTAACTAAAAGGAGAAAACAAGTGGCAACATTTGATGATGTAAAAGCAGTAGTGGTAGAACAACTTAGCATAGATGCAGACGCGGTAAAAATGGAATCAAAAATTATCGAGGATTTAGGTGCGGACTCTTTGGACGTGGTCGAGCTTATTATGGCTTTGGAGGAGAAGTTCGAAGTAGAAATTCCAGACAGCGACGCGGAAAAATTGATTAAAATCGAAGATGTTGTAAATTATATCGAAAATCTTAAAAAATAATTCTTTTAAAGGCTGAACCTTGAAAAGAGTTGTGGTTACGGGCATTGGAATGATCAATGCCTTAGGCTTAGATAAAGAAGAATCCTTTAAAGCCATTTGCGAGGGCAAGAGTGGAGTGGGTAAAATCACCCTTTTTGACGCGAGTGCTTTTCCCGTGCAAATCGCGGCTGAGGTTAAGAATTTCGACCCTTTGAGCGTGGTTGAACCTAAGGAAGTTAAAAAAATAGATCGTTTTATTCAGCTTGGCTTGAAAGCAGCTAAAGAAGCGATGGATGATGCGAATTTGAGCGAATTTGATGCGGAGGATTTTGGCGTCGTTTCTGCTGCAGGTATAGGCGGTTTGCCTAATATAGAAAAAAATTCTATCATCTGTGAACAAAGCGGAGCACGCAAAATTTCGCCTTTTTTCATACCATCAGCCCTTGTAAATATGCTCGGTGGCTTGGTTTCTATCGCTCATAATCTAAAAGGACCAAACATTTCTTGCGTTACTGCTTGTGCTGCAGGAACTCACGCCGTTTGCGAGGCTTATAAAAGTATAGTCTTAAAAACGGCAAGTAAAATGCTTGTCGTGGGTGCGGAATCTTCTATTTGTCCTGTGGGTATAGGCGGTTTTGCTTCGATGAAAGCTTTATCAACAAGGAATGACGATCCAAGCACGGCTTCAAGACCATTTGATAAAGAAAGAGATGGCTTTGTAATGGGCGAGGGTGCGGGAGCTTTGATTCTTGAGGATTATGAAGAAGCGAAAAAAAGAGGAGCGAGAATTTATGCCGAGCTTGTGGGCTTTGGCGAGAGTGCGGACGCTCATCATATCACAGCTCCAACATTAGATGGACCTTTAAGAGCTATGGAAAAAGCCTTAAAAATGGCTGGAAATTTAAAGATCGATTATATCAATGCTCACGGAACTTCCACGCCTACAAATGATAGAAACGAAACTGCGGCGATTAAGGAGCTTTTTAAAGACCAAATTCCTGCTATAAGCTCGACTAAAGGGCAAATCGGGCATTGTTTGGGTGCTGCTGGTGCTATTGAAGCGGTTATTTGTATTATGGCTTTAAAAAACGGCATTATTCCTCCAACTATAAATCAGTTCGTAAAAGATGAGGAATGTGAGCTTGATTATGTGCCAAATAAAGCTAGAAAAGCTGATTTAAAGGTGGTTATGAGTAATTCTTTTGGCTTTGGCGGGACGAATGGTTGCGTGATTTTTAAGAAAGTGGAATAAATGGCTTCGTATTTGGAATTTGAAAAAAACATTCAGCAACTTGATGAAGACCTTATCAACGCACAAATTAAGGGCGATACTCACGCTGTGGCGATTTTAAAAAAGAATCTCGAAAAAGAGCTTGCTAAAACTTACAAGAATTTAAGCGATTTTGAGCGTTTGCAACTTGCAAGACACCCGGACCGTCCTTATGCGCTTGATTATATAGAGCTTATTTTAAGCGACGCGTATGAAATTCACGGAGATAGAGCCTTTAGAGATGATCCGTCCATAGTGTGTTTTATGGGATATTTGGCGGGGAAAAAGCTTGTTGTGATTGCCGAGCAAAAAGGGCGCGGAACTAAGGATAAAATCGCAAGGAATTTCGGTATGCCTCACCCTGAGGGTTACAGAAAGGCTTTAAGAATTGCTAAACTTGCCGAGAAATTCGAGCTTCCTATCTTGTTTCTTATCGATACTCCGGGTGCGTATCCGGGCGTGGGAGCAGAGGAGAGAGGACAAAGCGAAGCTATAGCTAAAAATTTATACGAACTAAGCGACCTTAAGACACCTACCATTGCTGTGGTTATCGGCGAGGGCGGAAGCGGGGGAGCCCTAGCTATAGGGGTCGCGGACAAACTTGCTATGATGAGAAATTCTGTTTTTTCTGTCATTTCGCCTGAGGGTTGTGCGGCTATACTTTGGAACGATCCTACAAAAAGCGAAGCAGCTACTAAGGCTATGAAAGTAACGGCGGAGGAGCTTAAAAAACAAGGCTTGATTGATGAAGTGATCGATGAGCCTTTAAACGGAGCACACCGTAATAAAGAACAAGCCGCCACCGCTATAGCAGATTATGTGAAAAAAAGCCTTGATGAACTTGAAAAAATCGACAAAAGAGAACTTGTAGCCTACCGTATGCAAAAGATTCTTAAACTTGGAGTCTTTAGCGAAAAGGCTTGAAAATAAAGGAGGATTTAAAATAAATGTTTTCTAAAGAGATAGATTGTGGCAGTTATGCTATGATTGCAAAATATAAAAATTTGTTTTTTAAAATTCCCATTATAAGGTGTAGAATCGAATGCAAAGCAGATTATATTATCCAAAAATTTGCATTATTTTTTAATGGTTTAACAATACTTAAAATCAAAAAACCGCTTGAATACCTTCCTAGCGTTTTACTACAAACTACATTGCAAAATCATAAAAAATCGCTAAATATTAGTAGTTGCGGTTTAAGTATAGCAAAAGCACTAAACGAAGATGAAAAGATTGAGGAAAAAATCAAGGCTTTATCTTACGAACTTGATGAACAAAGCACTGCCACGCTTTACCGTATGATTGCAAGATTAAAATGTTGGTATGGGGGGGGGGCTTTTACGAGCCAATCATATAAATGTCAGCCTAACAAATGAATAACAAAAGCAGATAGAAAAGATTTTACAAAAATTTTACCCTAATATGGTATATGAACGGAAGTTATTTTTACAAGGGATATTTCCTGCCGGTTCGCTCATTTGAAACTTCTGTGTTTTACCACGAACATAGTATGAATACTTTAAGCCATCAAACTTTAGAAAAAATCAAAGAAAAAGACATTATCTATGTGGGCGGATATATAGGAGACAGTGCTATTGTTTTTGAACGCAAATTTAGTAATAAATTTATTCATAGTTTTGAGGCTACTTCGAATAACTACGAAACTATGTTACAAACTCTTAAGCTTAATAATAGCAAGAGAATTATCTCTGTAAAAAAGCTTTAAGCTCTAAAAAAGAAGTATTAAAAATAAGCGTTTGCGGAGGTACTTCGACTATACAAACGAATGTTAAATTTAAAAATTCCAGCAAGATAGAAGAAGTAGAGGCGATTACTCTTGATTCTTATGTTGAAGAAAACAAGATAGAAGTAGGCTTTATAAAAGTCGATATAGATGGCTTTGAGCAGGAATTTTTAAAAGGGGCTATAAAAACTATAAAGGAGCAAAAACCTACAATGCTCATTAGCATTTATCATAATCCTGATGATTTTTTTGAAATTAAACCCTTGATAGAATCTTGGAATTTAGGCTATAGTTTTAAAATTTGCAAACCTGTTGATAAAAGTGTATCCGATGAAACGGCTTTATTTTGTGAGGTGTTAGAAGTTTTAAACTTCTAACACTAAGCTTAATCTTTTTTTCATCGCATCAAGAATTTCTTAGTGTCTTTGTTTATTGATTTTTTGAGCTACGCTTACGCAACCCCAAATAGCACAAATAAATCCAAAAGGAAACCCTACGAAAATCAAAAGCGGGATAAAACAAAGGATTATCGCGATAATCACAAGCACGAAATTGCATATAGCTTATATATACACTTAATCGCCAAAGCCACATAAGGGAAAAAGAAAGCCAACACATAAATCATAAAAACTCCTTTGAAGCTAAGAGACGAAATTATAAGTATCTGGTTTAAAATCGTTCTTAAGTCTAGTAAATACTTCTTTACTTTCGCTCACAATTCTTTTTAATTCTTTACTTAAAGCATTATCGCTAGTTGTTGTAAAAATCCTACTTAAAGCCTATTTGTTAAAATAGAATTTAAAGCTTTTATTGCGTTGTCTCTTTCTTTGATAATGATTTTTTACCATTTCCTAAAATTTCAAAAGTGCTAAGTTTTTCATAATCTTTTTCAGGTATTTTTTCAATAATCAAGCCTTTTGTTCTACAATTCTTTTAATTTATCCGCTATTTCTTTTTGTGCTGATTCTAAATTAACACTCTCAAAAGATTTTAAAATTTCTTTTTTTTGATTTAAATTTGTGTTTAAATCGCCTCGATTTTTTGCACTCGTTTGTGCGTTATTTTCGTTTAAATTTGGTTCTGTGTTTAAATTTTCTTTTGGTTTTTCTAGCTGGTCTCTTATAATTGGATTTTTTAGATTTCTTTGCGTTTGAAATTCTGCGTCGATTATCTTGTATGCTTCATTATTTAAAACATTTTTCGGTCTAAAAATACTTAAATAGCCTCTATTTTACTCTGTGTTTAAATCCTAGTTTTTAATGAAATTTAAAGCCTCTTTTTGCATTTGAAGAGCTTTGCTTGTTTGAAACATTCCATAAA
>CAZWYE010000065.1:0-9084 GCA_964637895.1 uncultured Campylobacter sp.
TTTAAATTTCAAAATTTAAGCAAAGATTTTTTGACTTTACAGGCTTAAAAATTTATTTTTTATTTTTAAGATAAAGCTTAAATTCTCTATAATCTTTAAGCAAGGTGTAAGGAAGAATTAAAATTTTACACAAAGATTTTGAAGATTCAAGCAAAGATTTGCCCCATCTGTAAGTAAGAGTGTTTTTGATATGTTTGAGTTCTTGTGCTTTTTTATGAAGTTCTTTATCTCTTTGCAAATTTTGTTTTTTAGGCTCTAAAAGCGTTTTTGAAATTTCGCTTAAAGTATTGTGCGTAAAATTATTATGCTTGTATGTGGTAAAATAAAGCCTAAGTAAAGCCTGATTTGAAAGACTTTTTGTAAGTATTTCATTGGAATTTAGCTTTTCTAAAGGATAATACAAATGCGTGGGCGAACCGCCAAAAATATCCCAATGCACATAAGAAAATTCACTCAAAATTCTATCAAGCTTCACAAAATCATGCACATAATTTGCCTCCGCATAAATAAGCGGTCTGTTTTTAGCGATGAGCTTTTCTGCTCCTTTTAAAGCCTTAGCCTCCATACCCTCAATATCGATTTTAATCAAAGCGATCTTATCTTTAATATCAAAACTATCGATAGTTCTACACTCTATAAAGTCCGAAATTTCCTCGCTGTTTTCGGTTATTATACTCAAAGACATACCGCCGAAATTCCACGGCATTTCCTTCGCAAAATACGCTTTTTCCTCTCTGTCGCTCACTCCAAATTCATAAATTTTAATCCTATCTTCAAAATGATTAAGCCTTATGCTTTCTTTTGCGATCTCGCTCATCTTGGTATTTGCTTCAAAAGCGTGGATTTTAAAGCCATTTGCAGCGAAAAATAAACTATGATTTGCTATATTCATTCCAATATCAAGCACGGTGCTGTTTTTAGGAATTTGCGTAAGTATGTGCGACAACATTTCGTATTCATAAGGCTTTTTGGTGTTAAAAACTTGTTTTTGTATGAAATCGCTTTCTTTAAAAGGAACATACATTTTATAGCTCACACCATTTTCAAAACTAAGCTCTACAATATTTTCTTGCACTTAAAACCCTTAAAAATAAATTCAAAAAAACATTATACCCCCCCCCCACATAAAATTTAGCTTAAAGGAATATTTAAAGTATCAATGTTAAAATTAACCTCATCATTTTTTAAGGAAAATTCTTGCAAGGAAACATTGAAAGCATTTTTAAAAGTGTGAAAAATATCGCTGTTGTCGGGCTTAGTCCGGATTTTCATAAGGCATCTTTTAAGGTTAGTAAATTTTTGCAGGAACAAGGCTTTAGAATTTATCCAATTTATCCAAAAGAAAATGAAATTTTAGGCGAAAAAGTTTATCGAAATTTAAGCGAGATTAGCGATAAAATCGACCTTGTGCTTATGTTTAGAAGGGGTGAGTTTGCGGGTGAGCTTTTGCCTATTATTGTGGAGAAAAAGATTGCAAATTTTTGGCTGCAGCTTGGAATTTTTAACGACGAAGTGAAAGAAAAATGCGAAAATTTAGGCATAAATTTCATTCAAAACAAATGCATAATGATAGAATACCAAAACAGGAAAAACGATGATAGAACTCAATAAAATCTACCAAGCAAAGCAAAAGATCGCAGATTTTGTAAGCAAAACGCCCTTAGCTTTTGCGCCTTTTTTAAGCGAACTTTACAAAGCTGAAATTTATCTTAAAAAAGAGAATTTGCAAATCACCGGAGCGTATAAAATTCGCGGCGCTTACAATAAAATCGCAAATTTAAGCAAAGAGCAAAAAAGCAAAGGCGTCATCGCCGCAAGTGCTGGAAATCACGCTCAAGGAGTTGCCATAAGTGCTAGGAAATTCGGCATAAAAGCCGTGATAATAATGCCTGAATCAACTCCGCTTTTGAAAGTGAGTGCGACTAAGAATTTGGGAGCAGAGGTTATTTTAAAGGGCGATAACTTCGACGAGGCTTACGCTTTTGCTATGCATTATGCTAAAGAGCAAGGACTTAGCTTTATCCACCCTTTTGAAGATACGCTTGTTATGGCTGGACAGGGCACTTTAATGCTTGAAATGCTCGATGACATAAGCGATTTAGATACCATTATCGTCCCTGTTGGCGGCGGCGGGCTCATAAGCGGGATAGCAAGCGCGGCTAAGCAGATAAATCCTAACATAAAAATCATAGGCGTGGCAGCTAGTGGCGCTCCTGCTATGTGTGAGAGTTTTCACGCAAAAAAGGCTTTAAATTCAAAAAGCGTTCGCACCATAGCCGACGGAATCGCCGTTCGCGACGCTAGTGAGATAAATTTAAAAATCATCTTAGAATGCGTCGATGACTTCGTGCTTGTTGATGATGAGGAGATTGCAAATGCCGTTCTTTTCTTGCTTGAAAGGCATAAAATCATAGTCGAGGGAGCTGGAGCGGCGAGTGTGGCGGCTTTGCTTCATCATAAGCTTGATTTAAGCAAGAGTAAGAAAATCGCAGCCATTTTAAGCGGTGGAAATATCGATGTGCAAATGCTAAATATCATCATCGAAAAAGGACTTTTCAAGGCTCACAGAAAAATGCAGATAAATGTAACGCTCATCGATAAACCGGGCGCCCTCCTAGAACTA
Organism: uncultured Campylobacter sp.; assembly: GCA_964637895.1. Taxonomy (GTDB): domain Bacteria; phylum Campylobacterota; class Campylobacteria; order Campylobacterales; family Campylobacteraceae; genus Campylobacter_D. The sequence goes on from CAZWYE010000065.1 coordinate 2,624, forward strand.
ACCGATAGCCTAAAAGCTGCAAATGCAAATATAGTTAAAATCGATTATGATAGATTTTCAACCAAGCTTAATTACGGCGACGCGATGATTTCTATCACGCTTGAAACCAAGGGCAAAGAACATCAAGAAGAAGTGCGTAAAATCCTCACTCAAAAGGCTTTTGACTTTTACGAAACCTCGTAAGCTTTTGCGAATTTTACCTCATTTTGCGTGTGTGTTTTTATTTAACTCTTTTGCGTCTTTTTATTTTTGCAATTTGAATTTGCTTTTTTCATAAGCTAAGTTTCATTTTGCAAAAAACTTTACAAATACAAGTAATTTTATCTTCAATTTAAATCCTTATTAAATTTATTTTTATATTTGATTTACTTTTTATTTTTTTGTAGAGTTAGTTTTGTTATTAAGGATATGGTCTTGAAATTTTCGTGCGATTATTGTGGATTATGCTGTCAAAACATTGGTAAAATTGTGCAGTTAAAGGACTTTGATAGAGGCAATGGAGTTTGTAAATTCCTAAAAGAAAACAAATGTTCTATTTATAAAACGCGTCCTGAAATTTGCAGGGTTGAAGCTATGTATAAGTATTTTTCACCTATGTCACGCAAAAGTTTTTACGAACTTAATGCTCAAGCTTGTAAAACCTTAAAACAAAAACACAATTCAAACTCAAAGGAGAAACAATGCCATTACCATTAATACCAGCTTTATTATGGGGAGGTGTCGCATTGGCGACTAGTTACGGCGTTAAAAAGGGCTATGACGCGTATTGCGACAAGGAGGAGACAAAAGAGTACGGCGGGAAGGCAAGAGAACGACTTGATAGAGCGGTTTCTGAGCGATGAAGCGAACAAGGTTCTACAGAAAAGAAATTTGCAGAACTTGGAGAGCTTAAACAAAAGGTGGTTTTAGTAAGTCTTAAACGCTACGAAGAGCTTATAGAAAAGCTTGATTTTGAAGGTTTAAAAACGCTTAGTGAGATTGAGTCTGAAGATTTTAAGAAACATTTAGAGAATATTAAGCAATCCATTGTTACTTTAAATACTACACTTGAAGGCTTGGGTGGAGGTACTGTGAGAGGTGCTGTGCTTGGAGGTTTAGCTAGTGCATTAACATATTATGGTGCTTTTGGTGCGGTAGGATTGCTAGGAACTGCTTCAACGGGAGCTGCGATTTCAACCTTAAGTGGTGTTGCGGCGACCACTGCGACTTTGGCGTGGTTTGGTGGTGGAAGCTTGGTTGCTGGAGGTTTAGGAATGGTTGCTGGAAGCTTGGTGTTTGGTAGTATTGTAGTGGCTCCTGCGGTAGCTATTTTTGGAGCGTTGGCTGCAGATAGTGCCAAAGACGAGAAAAATAAAGCGGCAAGATACTTTAACGATGTTTGTAAATTATGCGAGGCTTTGCAACTAGAAGGTTCGTTATGGAAACTTTTAAGGATCGTGCTACCGAAAAATTATACGCTATCCAAAGATACGACGAAGAGTTAAAATAGAGCTTGATAATATCACAAGAATATTTGCAGAAAAAGTCTTTAGCTTGAATTCGTGGGACACAAACGAACAAAACCGACTCAAAATTCTCGTGCAAGTCGCAGAAACACTCGCAATGATGATTAATACACCTTTAATGTTTGATGATGATGAATTGACGCGAAAACTTCATAACCAAAGAGAAGAATGTCGAAGGCTTTATGATGACATTAATATGAAATTTGGCACATAAGTAGATAAAACGACAAAAATGCTTTACGAGTAAGTTTGTAGGAAAATGGCAATTAAAGCTTTAATGCTAACATTAGCCGGAGATTTACTAAGCTTACTCAAAAAGCGTAGGCTCTACGAAACTGTGCGTATGAGCTTGAGTATTTAAACCTTTATAAATTTGTTGATTGTGTAAAAATAAAAGGAATTTAGTAAGCTTAGAAAATAACAAAATCATCAAAAAACAACAATTCACAAGTAGATAAAAAATTATATAGAATAGATAATGATACAAGTTTGTTATTTGCAATACAAGATTCATTAAAGCTAAAAAGTGGAAATATCGCCGAGTTAATCAGTAACACACAATTATAGAAAATAAAAATGCATTAAAAAAATATAGCAGTATAAAATCACACAGAGTGAGTAAAGTTCTTAATTTTATCTTTGAGTACTTAAAAATAATTCGAAAATTTGAATAATAGACATAGTTTTTATGTAAGAAAACTTCAAATAAGAATAATAAAGCATTTTAAAAGCTGAATTTATTTTTAGTAGAATTTTTGAAGGTTTTAAAGAGATAAAACCGAAATGGCTTAAAAATCTAAGCCATTTCGTCGCAATATTTTTAAAAGTTTCAAACTCTATATCGGCTCAAGGCAAAAATACTTTAGTTTTTTTAAGCTTTAAATTTAAAATTTGCCGAAATTACAAAGAAGTTTGCATACTTGAAAAGTTTGGTTTTAAACTATAAAAAAGAAGAATTTTAAAGCAAAATTTGGAGCGGGAAACGAGATTCGAACTCGCGACCCCAACCTTGGCAAGGTTGTGCTCTACCCCTGAGCTATTCCCGCGATTTAAAGTATGATTGTAGCGAAAATTTGCTAACAAAGCAAAAAATTACACTCTAAATTTGAAATTTTTTCATCATTTTTTATAAAAATTGCTAAAAAATTCTAAGCCTTAAACCAAAAAGAATTGAAAATTAAGCAATTTATTTAAAATTAGGCTTAAAGCCTGTTTTAGTGAGTAAATCTTTAAACACAAAAATATATTTATAGAAACTTAGCTCATTTATCTTTTTAAAATACTAAATTTCAAGCAAGATTAAGCTTACTTCTTCGCCTTCTTTAATTTCGGCTTGATTTTCGTTGCTAATAAGTAAGAATTTGCTTTGAACTAGCGGTTTTATCATACCTGAGCCGAAATTATTATCATTAGTCGCATAAAAATAGCCCTTGTTTAAATTCCCTAAGATAAGATTGTTTCTGCCACTTTTAAGCTTTAAAGTTTTGCCCATTTTTGCGTGAAATTTAAGCCTTTCATCGAAATTCGCACACAAAAGCCTTGCGATTTTAAGCCCGAAAATAAAACAAGCTAAAAAAGCCGCCATAGGATTTCCGGGCAAGATTAAAACATATTTTCCGTTTTTTTCATAAAGTTTAGTCGGTTTTGCAGGTCTTGCACGAACGCCTTTAAATAAAGCTTTAAAGCCAAGAGAATTTAAAGCCTCTTCCATAAAATCCGCCTCGCCAACGCTCGCACCTCCGCTACAAAGCAAAAGCTCGAAATTCTCTTTACTCAAGCATTCTTTAGTGGAATTCAAGTCGTCTTTAAGTATGCCAAGATAAGAAAGGTGGCAAAAAGGCTTTGAAAATAGGGCGTTTATAGCCAAAGCATTCACATTGTAAATGCTGTTTTCATCGCATTCCTCCCACGCTTCTTTAAGCTCGTTTCCGCTTGAAAAAACGCCTATATTTATCTTCTTAAAAACCTTGATTTTATACAAGCCTTGAGAGGCTAGAAGTGCGATTTTTGCAGGTGTTAAAAGCTCACCTTTTTTTAAGATAAGCTCGTTTTTTTTAAGCTCCTCGCCTTTGAAGCGGTGAGCGTTGTGTTTTTGAGGTTTTTTATAAATGACAAGTTTTCCGTTCTTTAAATTTTCATCTTCAAGCCTTAAAATAGTGTCCGCATTTTGAGGCATTTTCGCACCGGTCATTATTTTGTAGCATTCGTTTTTGCCTATTTTATAGCTTTTCGTATCTCCGGCAAAAATCGTTCCTTTAATGCTTAAAGCCTCATTAAGGTCTGCATAATTAAAAGCATAGCCGTCTAAAGCAACATTATCAAAGCTTGGAAGGTCTTTTCTTGCTCTTAAATCCTCGTATAAAAACCTGCCTTTTGCACACTCTAAAGAAACAAGCTCAAATGCGTCTAGGGCTTTGATTTGCTGTTCTAAATCCGCTAGAGTTTCGAAAATATCTTTCATTCCTCAAGCCTTGAAATTTTCGCTCCTAAATTTTTAAGCTTTTCTTCAAGTTTTTCATAGCCTCTATCTAAATGATAAATTCTATGAACCCTACTTACTCCTTTTGCCGCTAAAGCCGCTAAAACAAGGGCTGATGAAGCTCTTAAATCAGTTGCCATCACATCAGCCGCGTTTAGCTCCTTGCCGCCAACTATGGTTGCAATATGCCCATTTAAACGAATATCCGCACCCATTCTTAAAAGCTCACTTACATGCATAAAGCGGTTTTCAAACAGCCTCTCATCGATAATGCTAGTTCCCTTTGCTTTTAAAGCTAGAGCCATAAACTGCGCTTGCATATCGGTTGGAAAACCCGGATATTCGCTTGTTATAATCTCCACAGGCTTAATTTCTTTAGCCGGAAGCAAGGTAATATTATCTTTTTCTGCAAGGCTTTCAAAGCCCATTTGATGAAGCTTTGATAAAACAGCGTTTAAATGGCTTGGAATGACTTTTTTAATGCTAATTTTAGAATTTGTAATTGCTCCCGCACAAAGATAAGTTCCAGCCTCGATTCTGTCCGGAATCACCGCAAATTTTTTAAATTCTAAAAGTTCTGCGTCCGTGCCATAAATTTCAAGTTCATCGCTTGCAATGCCCGAAATTTCAAGCCCAGCATCTTTTAAAATTTCGCAAAGCTGCACCACTTCAGGCTCTTTAGCGACATTGATTAAACGCGTTTTTCCTTTAGCTAAAGCCGCTGCCATAATGATATTTTCACTTCCGGTAACCGTGATTTTATCAAAAATCACTTCCGCTCCTTTAAGCTTTCCGTTGGCAACCACATAACCTTGTTTTATTTGAATATTTGCTCCCATTTTTTCAAGGGCTAAAAGGTGTAAGTCTATGGGTCTTTGTCCTATGGCGCAACCTCCCGGAAGCGAAACTTCGCAGTTCCCAAACCTCGCTAAAAGAGGTCCTAAAGTGAGTATAGAAGCACGCATTTTACGCACTATGTCGTATTTTGCTGTGGTTTTGTTTAAAGAAGTGGTGTTTAAAAGCACTTTGTGGTCTTTAAATTCAGCCTTTGCACCTAAATTTTGCAAAAGATGAATAAGGGTTTTAATGTCCGCAACCTCTGGGACATTCGAAATTTCAACCTCGTTTTTTGCTAAAATGCTAGAAACTATCAAGGGCAGGGCAGCATTTTTCGCCCCGCTTATTTCAACTTCGCCGCTTAAATGATTCGTCCCTTCTATCTCTAAATAAGTCATACTTTCCTCGCTAGATTTAAGTTTTTGTTAAAAATTTAAAGCCATAAAACGAGTAAAGCCTTAAATTTGGTTTAAGGCTTAAATTTATTTATCGCGCAAAGCAAGTTCGCTTATGACTTTTGTGTAACTTTGATAATCTTTTTGTTTGAGATAGCTTAAGAGTCTTTTTCTTTTTCCTACGAGCTTTAAAAGCCCTAAACGCGAAGAAAAATCTTTCTTGTAAATTTTTAAATGTTCGGTGAGTTCTGAAATTCTTGCACTTAAAAGTGCTATTTGAACCTCTGTTGAGCCGGTGTCTCCGGGTTTTTTAGCGAATTTCGCAACAATTTCTGCTTTTTTAGCCGAATCCAAAGCCATAATAGACCTCCTGATTGGTGAATTTAAAGCATTAATTTTAGCTAAAAAAACAAAAAATAAACTGAAAAAGTGTAGAATTTCTCTAAAAAATATTTAATTTTTAAGAATTTCAAACTTGGCTTTATTGTTAAGCTTTTTTGGTTATAATTGCGAACTATCATTTAAAAAGGAGAATATGTGCTTTTAACTAAAGCTAGTGAATATGCTTTGCTTTCTTTGATTTATATCTCCCAAAAACAAAGCCCCCAAGATGTCGATACTATGGCTTATGAGCTTGATATTCCAAAGAGTTTTTTAGCAAAAATTTTACAAACCTTAGCAAAAGACGGCTTACTTAAGTCTTATAAAGGTGCTAAGGGCGGTTTTGCCCTCATTAAAGAAGCTGGTGATTATACCATAAAAGAAATAGTCAATAGTGCAGAAAAAAAAGACATAAATGTCTTTGAATGCAGTGGCGGAGTTTGCCCTAGCCACAAAGAAGAAAATTGCTCTTTAATGCCCATTTTAGTTCATTTACAAGAAAAGATTGATGAATTTTTAGAATCCATCACTTTAGCAGATTTAATAAATAATGGCAAAAAATAAGCTTGTTGATCTTGTTTTTCCTTTCTTAGGACCTTTAATCGCTCCTATTATACGTGCTAAAAGCCTCACTATAGTGGGCTTTATCGTTTGTATTTTAGCTATTATCATAGTGCCTTTGCCAAGTGCGGTTTTGGATTTTTTTTTAGCTTTAAGTATAGCTTTGTCGGTTTTGATTATTTTAATCTCCATTTACATTCCACGACCTACGGATTTATCAACTTTTCCAACGCTTATTCTTATCATCACGCTTTTTAGGCTTTCTTTAAATATCGCAACCACGCGTATGATTTTAAGCGAGGG
>CAZWYE010000066.1:0-8955 GCA_964637895.1 uncultured Campylobacter sp.
TAGCACTTCGCTTAGGGTAAGAGCTTTCACAAACTAAGGCTTGAATTTCTAAAACCAAAGCCCTTGAACCCTCCATAACAACGCCCAAAGCACTTCCTGCACTTGATTTTGTCCTTGTAAAAAAGCGGTTTGCAAGATCTTTTGCACTCATTAATCCCTTAGGAGTCATTTCAAAAATTCCCACCTCGCTCACTCCTCCAAAGCGGTTTTTAAAGCCTCTTAAAAGCCTTATTTCCTTAGTCGTATCACCCTCAAAATAAAGCACCACATCAACCATATGTTCAAGCACTCTAGGACCTGCGATAGAACCCTCTTTTGTGATGTGTCCTACAATGAAAACGCTTATGTTTTGACTTTTGCTTATCTTCATAAGCTCAAAGGTAAGCTCTCTTACCTGCGAAATGCTCCCAGCTGCCGCACTTAGCTTATTTGAATATAAAGTTTGAATAGAATCTATAATCAAAACCGCATAATCATTCTTATAAAGCTCCTCTTGCACATTCTCAAAACAAAGCTCAGTTAGTAAAAATAAATTAGACGCATTAGCCTCCAACCTATCGGCTCTTAGCTTAATCTGACTCTTGCTCTCCTCGCCGCTTACATAAAGCACTTTTTTGTTTTTTTGGGCTAAATTTGAAGCTATTTTGAGTAAAAGCGTGGATTTACCAACGCCCGGGCTTCCGCCTATTAAGATTAAAGAACCCTCTACGAGTCCTCCGCCTAAGACAAGATTTAGCTCACTATCTCCGGTATCAAGCCTACTAAATTTTTCAAGTTTTACATCTTCAATGCACACCGCCTCGCTTGATTTTGTGCTTAAATTTGCAAGTTCTTTTAAAACCTTAACTTGCTCACTCTTAAGCTCGATAAAACTGTCCCAAGCTCCGCATTCCGGGCATTTTCCTAGCCATTTGCTTTGCTGATTTCCACAAGCTTCGCATTCAAATATTGTTTTGTTTTTTGCCATTTTTTCCGCCTTTTTAAAATTATATAAATTTTTTTTAATATCTTTGTAATTTTAACGCCTCTTAAAAAGCAAATTTTTTAAAAAATTTTTTAAACTAAAGAAAAACCTTAAAATTTTTTTTGTTATTATGTGTGAAAATCTTAATTTTAAGAACGCAAAATGTCAAGGAAAATCAAAATCGCCACCGTGCAATTTGCACCAAAATCTTACCAAAGTAAAGAGAATTTAGACAAAGCCTTAGAGCTTTCTTTTAAGGCTTTAAATGAGGGAGCAAAGATTATATCTTTGCCTGAGCTTTTTGATAGCGGGTATTGTGTAGAGGATAAAGATAGGGAATTTAGCATTGATTTTTCAAAGCCTCACCCTACTTTAAATGCTTTAAAAGACTTTGCGAAAAAGCACGAAATTTTCTTCATAGCTTGCAGTATAGAAAGAAAAAACGCAAAGCTTTACGACACAGCTTATATCATCTCAAAGCAAGGTTTAGTGGGAAAATACCGCAAAAATTTATCTTTGGGGCGATGAGAAAAAAGATTTGCTCAGGGCAAAAATTATCCTGTATTTAAACTTAAAATTAGCGAAAATTTAAGCGTAACAATAGGACTTCAAATTTGTTATGAAATAGGCTTTGGCGATGGGGCTAGGTTTTTGGCTTTAAAAGGAGCAGAGCTTTTATTTTATCCTAGTGCTTTTAGTAAAGCAAGAACTTATGTTTGGGACTTAGCAAGCAGGGCTAGAGCCTTAGAAAATGGCGTTTTTCTCGTAGCTAATAACCGCTCTAAAGAGGAGTTTTCAAAGCTTAGTAAAGATACTTTAGAATTTGGAGCAAACTCAAAAATCATAAATCCAAAAGACATGGTTCTTAAGGAACTAAAAGATGATGAGGGCTTTATCTTAGCAGAAATTGATCTTGATGAAGTGAAAAATCAAAGAGAGAATTTGCCTTATCTTAGGGATTTAAATTTGAAATTAAATAAAAAAATATTGAAAAAATTTATCTTAAAAAAGGAGAAAAAATGGCAAAAGAAATTTTAGTAAGTTATGGCGTAGATATAGACGCTGTGGCGGGTTGGCTTGGAAGTTATGTGGGTGAGGATTCGCCTGATGATATTTCAAGGGGACTTTTTGCAGGAGAGGTTGGAATTCCTCGCCTTTTAAAGCTTTTTAAAAAATACAATATCCCCGCAACTTGGTTTGCTCCGGGTCATTCTATTGAGACTTTTCCTGAGCAAATGAAAATGATCGTTGATGCAGGACACGAAATAGGTGCGCACGGATATTCGCACGAAAATCCCATAGCAATGACTGCAAAGCAAGAAGAGGATGTTTTGCTTAAAAGCATAGAACTTATAGAAAAAATCAGCGGTAAAAACCTACCGGCTATGTCGCTCCTTGGTGGGAATTTTCTAATATCACAAACGAGCTTCTGCTAAAACACGGCTTTAAATATGATCATTCTTTAATGCATGATGATTCTAGCCCTTATTATGTGCGAGTGGGAGATAAATGGACTAAGATTGATTATAGCGCAGAGGCAAAGGATTGGATGAAGCCTTTAATTCGTGGCGAGGAGACCGATTTAGTTGAAATTCCGGCTAATTGGTATTTAGACGATTTGCCGCCTATGATGTTTATTAAAAAATCCCCAAACAGCTTTGGTTTCATCTCACCTCGCGATATAGGACAAATGTGGATAGACCAGTTTGACTGAGTTTATAGAGAGTGTGAATATGCGATTTTTCCTATGACTATACACCCTGATGTTAGTGCGCGTCCGCAGGTTTTATTGATGCACGAGAGGATAATTGAGCATATTAACAAACACAGCGGAGTAAAATGGGTGAATTTAAACGCTATGGCTGATGATTTCTTAAAAAGAAGTCCAAGAAAAAAATAAGCTTTTGCTTTACAACTTAAGAAGCAGAATTTTCTGCTTCGTTTAAAGGTTAAAAATGTGTATTTTATGCGGTGAGCTTACTAGCAATTTTCACTGGAGCGATGTGAAATTTAAAGATGAAAACGCCCTTGTTATCGTGGGTTCTTTAGCAAAAGAACGAATACAAGCAAGGCTTAAAAGAGTAAAAGTGCTTAATATAATTTTAAAATTTTACGGGCTAAGCCTTAAAGAATGGCAAGGAAGCAAATTTATATTAAGCAATGCTAAGGGTGCAAATGAGCTTGTGAATGATTTAGGCGATTTGTGGGAAAAGGCTTTAAAACTTAGCACAAAGCCCTTAGACGCGCTTGATGAAAAATTGCTAAATTTTTTAAACGCAAATGGCTAAAATTCCAATCCACATCATAACAGGCTTTTTAGGAAGTGGCAAAACAACCTTTTTAGCACAACTTCTAAAAAAGCAAGAAAGCAAAAATCTCGCTCTTATTATAAACGAGCTTGGGCAAATTTCGCTTGATGATAACATTCTTAATGCTTTTTATGTAAGAGAAAAGACGCTCATTTTAAACGCCGGTTGTATGTGCTGTAATAAAAGAGATGATTTAATAGAAAAGCTCAAAGCCTTGCTTAATGCTTACGAGGCTAAAAACGAGAATTTACAAAGAGTTATCATAGAAACGACCGGACTTGCAAACCCTGCACCCATTGTTTTTACCTTACTTAGCGATACTTTTTTAGCAAATCATTTTAATCTTTTAAACACTATAACTTGCATAGACGCACTAAGTGGAATTTCGCATATAGAGCAAAATGAGGAAGCTTATAATCAAATTCTAAGCAGTGATTGCATACTTCTTACGAAAACAGATTTAAACGCTGACACCAAAGCTTTAAAAGATAAAATTCATAGCATTCACAAAGGCATAGATATCATAGAAAAAGAAAATTTCAACTTTTCTATACTCACTCAAATCAAATTCCACGACCAAATTTTAAGCACACAAAGCCCTCAAAAAAGCTTCACAATCAAAACATAAAAAGCCTTAGTTTAAGCTTTAACAAGCCTTTAGACTGGAGTACTTTTAGCATTTGGCTTAGTATGCTCTTGCATAAATACGGCTTACAAATTCTAAGAATCAAAGGTCTTTTAGACACGGGCGAGGATTTTTTGGTAAATATCAACGCCGTAGGGGCATTTAGTCTATCCTCCAACCCACATTCAAAAAAGTAAAGAAAAAACAAAATAGCAAATTCAAAACATAAAAGGACGGTTGCAAAACACAAATAAACAAAAAAAAGCTCTCTCGTTTTCATCGCTAAAAACTTAGACTTGCAAAAGGTTCTTAACTACTTAAAAAGCTTTTTAGCTTTAAAGTCAAACGACTTTGAGGCGAATTTTTGATTTTAAAACTTTACTGAAATTCAAATTTTTATGTTAAAATACCAGCTTTTACTTGGAGGAAAAAATGTATGATAAAGTCCTAAATGCTTTTTTTAATCAAAGATATCAAATATGCTTAAATCTTTGCGAACAAGCTCTTAATAAAGATGAAATTGATAAAGAATTTCTTACGGAATTTGCGGCTTTAAGCTGTATAAAATTGGAATACTGGGAAAAAGCACTTGAGTATTCAAAAAGCATTTTTGAATGCAGAAAAACAAATTTTTGGGCTTTAAATCTTGCGAAAACATATGGAATTTTAGGAAATTTTAAAGAATCATTTAAGCTTTTTGATGAACTTTTAAAAAATGAAGAATTTTGGGATGATGCTGCTAGTGAATACGTAAGATTCCTTGCCCACGCACAAGATATTTTTAAGGCTCAAACACTTTATGAAAAACTTGTTAAAAAAGATCCTTTTAATATAGATCTTTGGGAAAATTACGCTACGCTTTTTTTTAATCCAAATCCTAAGAAAAGTTTAGCTCTTCACGAAAAAATTTGTGAGCTTGTTAAAGAAAAAATAAAAGATCTTAACGAAAATAAAGAAAAATACAAAGATAATTCTTTAAATTTAGAATCAAGAATAGCAAGAAAAGAAGATGAGCTTCCACAAGTCTCACAAATGAAAAATTATTTAAATACTAAAATTTATCCACAAATGGCATTTTTATATTTCAAACTTCTTCAAATTGAAGATAGCTTGAAACTTTTTGGCTCTTTAGAAGAATATAATCAAAATAACGCTTCTTTTTGGCAAAATTACGCTAAAGTTTTAGAGTTTAGTTCAAATTATGAAGGTGCTCTTGAAGCTTATAAAAAAAGTATTTCTTTGCACAATCACGCGACCTATTTTTTTGACTTAGCTTATTTGCTTATGCGCGTGGGAAATTTTGATGAGGGAGTAAAACACTACGAAGCAAGACTTTTTTATGCTAATCATCAATCTTTTTCGCAAAGACATTACACACTAAGCTTAGAAGCTTTTAATAAGCAAGGTATGGACGCTTTTAAAGATAAGGTTGTTATGATATTTTGCGAACAAGGTTTTGGAGATACTTTTATGTTTTCAAGAGGCTTAGAAAAGCTATGCAAAATTGCTAAAAAAGTCTTATTTGCTCCTCAAGATCAGCTTTATGAGCTTTTTAAACAAAGTATTGAAAAAATTAATAAAGAACAAAATAAATTTCCTAATTTAGAACCTATAAATTATATCCCTAAAGATTTTGATTATGCTTTTCCAATTTCTTCTTTGTTAGCTTTTTGTAAAATGAGTAAAGATGATATTCTCACACTTACAACGCCTATTTATGTACCAAATTCTAAAAAACAAAACAAGATTAAAAAAATAGGTATTTTTTGGAATACTCCTATGGGGGATAGTCCTATGAATCCTAGAAATTTCGAACTAGGTTTTTTTATTAAAGCATTAAAAGACCTTCCTTATGAGCTTATTTCTTTTCAAAAAGAGGGAAACTGGGATTTACCGCAAAATATACGCGATGAATCTAAAAATTGTAAAAATTGGCTTGATACTTATGAATTTTTAGAAGAACTTGATCTTTTAGTCGCCATCGATACAGCCATAACACACTTAGGTTTAGCTATGCAAGTACCTACTATAGTTTTACTGCATCCAAGATTTGATTGGCGTTGGGGAAGATTTGAAAAACCTGGAAGTTATTTTTGGCCTAAAGCTAATATACTTGTGGTTAGAGAATACAACGATGGTGTAAGAGAGCTTAGGGCTAGAATTAATGAGCTTTTGAGTTAAAATTAGCTAAATTTTAACTTAGCAAGATTTAAGCTAGGATATTCTTAAGTGCTAAAACCAAGCTTAAAAACTATTTAAAAATTTCAAACTCTAAACTTCTCTTAAAGTCTTCACTCCAAAACTGCATCGATTAGACCATCTACATAAGCCTTAGCGTCAAAACTTTGCAAATCTTGCATCTTTTCGCCCGTTCCTATATATAAAATAGGCAGTTCAAGCTCCCTTGCAACGCTAAATAAAGCCCCGCCTTTAGCCGTTCCATCAAGCTTAGTAATAATCACTCCATCAAGCTTTACAAGCTCATTAAAAGCCTTAGCCTGCAAAATTCCTGCATTTCCTTGGGTTCCATCAAGCACTAAAATTTTGCGATGAGGCGCACCTTCTAAGGCTTTATTTGAAATTCTAACGATTTTTTCAAGCTCTTTGTTTAAATTTTTTTGATTTTGAAGTCTGCCTGCAGTGTCTATGATGACTCTATCAAAGCCCTTTGCAAGTGCTTTTGAAATGGTGTCATATGCTACGGCTGAAGGATCGTGTCCCTGGGTGCTTAAAACTATCTCAACGCCTAATTTTTGCGACCAAAGCTTAAGCTGTTCTATCGCACCGGCTCTAAAGGTATCGCAAGCTGCTAAAATCACCTTTTGCCCCTCATTTTTATAAAGATAAGCAAGTTTTGCTATGCTTGTGGTTTTACCAGCACCATTTACGCCCAAAATAAGCTCCACAAAGGGCTTTGCGTCCTTAGTTTCAGGCTTTTCATAAAGAAAATAAGAACTCATAACCCGCTTTAAATCTTCTTTTTTCACTTCATCACTAGGCGGTAAATAATATAAAATTTCCTCAACTATCTCATAACTCACATCGGATTCTAGCAGAATTTCTTCTAATAAATCCTTAGTTATTTTGCGTCCGGATTTAAGCCCGGTAATGTTTTGAAGTGTTTTTTTAAGCCCGTTTTTAAAAAAATCAAACATTAAGAAAGAGCCTTTAAAATCTCAATTTCAAGCATTTCAGAAGGAACCGTGCCTAAGTATTGATTAAGCAAAGAGCCGTTTTTTTTATACAAAAACATCACAGGAATTCCGTTAATCCCGCCTAAAGCCTTAGCAAAAAGGTAGTTATTTTCTCCGTTTGCTATTCTATAAGAAATTTGATTTTTTTCGCTAAAAATTTTAAGCTCCTCTTCGCTTTTATCTTCAAGCAAAATGGCTATTATGTTAAATTCGTCTTTGTATTTTTCAGCAAGCTTGTTTAAATGCGGAATTTCGTTCAAACAAGGTGTGCACCAAGTGGTGAAAAACACGAACAAGGTCGCTTTATTTTGCGTGTTAAAATCAATCTTTGAATTTTCAGATTTTATCATCAAACTTCCGCCATCAAGAAAATTTAAAGCAAAATCAAGCTTATCTCCGCTTGAAAGACTAGGTGTTAAATCCGTTTGCGCCGTGCTTTCTTCGCTTTTTTCTTCTTCATTAGAACAAGCATTAAAACATATTAAAATCATTAAAATCAAAAATAAATTTTTCATTATTTCCTCATAAATTCAAATAGCGTTAAAAAATGCTAAAATTATAACCAAAATAAGATTAACAAGGAAAAATATGCAAAAGCAAATTTTTAGAGAACTTCAAAAAAAACGGCTTAAAAAGCACATTTTATTTAAATTCAAGCAAGATTTTAAAGTGTTTAAAGAATGCTTAAATTTAATAAATAAATTCAAAGCTAAAAAAATTTTGCTTTTTGTTTCTTTGCCGTATGAGCCGAATTTAGTGCGCTTTCGTCGTAAGTTGAATAAAAATAAACAAATTTTTGTCCCATTTATGCAAAATGAAAGTTTAAAAATTGTAAAATTTAGACTGCCTTTAACGAGGAAAAAATTTGGGATTTTAGAACCGAATAATTCTTTTTTGAAAATAAAAATCGATACGGCTATAGTGCCTGTAATTGGCGTAGATAGGGCTTTCAAAAGAGTAGGACACGGACAGGGTTTTTATGATAGATTTTTTGCGAATTTAAAATACAAGCCTTTGGTAATTTTTGTCCAAAGTATCGAAAGTTTGAGTGAGGAAATTTTGACACAAAAGCACGATATTGAGGGAAAATTTTACATAAATCCTTATAAAAAATATTTTAGGAAAGAAAATAGAAATGTTAGCAATCGTTGCCACAATTATCGCCGCTATAATAGGCATTGGAATCGGTTACTTAGTTGCTAAAAAAATCAACGATGCCAAGTATGAAATTTTTGTCGAACAAGCAAAAGCTAAGGCAAAAGCCATAGAATACGAAGCCGAGCTTGTCTTAAAAGACGCTAAAAATTCCATATTAAACGCTGAATTTGAAGCCAAAAGAAAATACGAGAATAAAATTCAAAGAGAATTCAACCAAAAATTCGACGAGCTTAACAAAAAAGAGCAAAAAATTCTCAAACAAGAAAGAGAGCTTAGAACGAGCGAGGAAGAGTTTTTCAAAACCCAAAAAACCGCACAAGAATTCCACGAATCAAGCCTTAAGCTCAAAAATTCTTACGAAAAAAAACTAGATCTTATCATCAAGGATTTAGAAAATCTTACCGGACTTACCCAGCTTGAAGCCAAAGAACTTTTGCTTCAAAAAATCGAGGAAAAATCGCGTAGCGAAATCGCTCACATAGTGCGTAAATACGAAGAAGAAGCTAAAAATGTCGCTCAAAGAAAGGCAAATTATATCATAGCTCAAGCTACTTCAAGATTTGCGGGCGAATTTGCGGCTGAAAGGCTTATAAATGTCGTAAATATCAAAAACGACGAGCTCAAAGGTCGCATTATAGGCAAGGAAGGACGCAATGTCAAAACGCTTGAAATGGTGCTTGGTGTGGATATTATCATCGATGATAC
>CAZWYE010000067.1:0-8806 GCA_964637895.1 uncultured Campylobacter sp.
TGCAACTTCTATTTAAAAAGGCTTAGCTTATGAAGACTTTTTTAAGATATCAAGATGAGTTTTACACTCAAAAAGACTTTAAAACTGCCTTGCAGAATTTAGGCATTAAAAGCGGGGCTTTGCTTTGCGTTCATACTGAGCTTTTTAATTTTGGCACGCCTTTGGTGAGTAAGGACGAGTTTTTAGGGCTTTTGCTAAATGCTTTTTATGAGCTTTTGGGCGAAAATGGCACTTTGATTATGCCTACTTTTACTTATAGTTTTTGCAGGTATAAAGACTATGACAAGCTTAAAACAAAAAGCACTATGGGAATTTTAACCGAATTTTTTAGGAAACAAAGCGGAGTTGTTAGAACGAATGATCCTATTTTTTCTTTTGCTATAAAAGGTGCGTTAAAAAATGAGTTTTTAAGCGATACAAAAAGCTGTTTTGCTAAGGACTGCGTTTATGATAAGCTTTATAAAAATGGCGGCAAAATAGTGCTTTTAGGCACGGAGAAACTGGGCTATACTTTTACGCATTTTATAGAGGAGCAGATCGGGGTTAGTTATAGATATTTTAAAGAATTTAGCGGAATTCTCACTGATGAAAAGGGGCAAAAGACGCGAAAAAGCATTAAATTATTTGTGCGAGATTTAG
This sequence comes from uncultured Campylobacter sp., assembly GCA_964637895.1. Taxonomy (GTDB): domain Bacteria; phylum Campylobacterota; class Campylobacteria; order Campylobacterales; family Campylobacteraceae; genus Campylobacter_D. The sequence goes on from CAZWYE010000067.1 coordinate 640, forward strand.
AGCTAGACCCTCATTTAAGCTTGGAAAAACATATTTCTTTGCTTAAAAAAACGAATAATTTTAAAAGCGTGAAATTTGGCGGCGCAAAGATAGTTTTAATAGACGCTAAAAAATATTTCAAAACTTTTTTTGAAGCGTTAAAACAAGATGAAAATGCCCTGCTTGAATAAATTTAAAAGGATAAAAAATGATCATAAGCGTTGATGAGTTTTTAGAAAATTCTGCTAAAAAATACGCTCAAAAAACCGCCTTCGTAGAAGATGAAAAAAGCGTAACTTACAGCGAATTTAATCTTTTAAGCCAGAAAGTGGCAAGTAAAATCGCGGAATTTAACTTTCAAAAAAGCCCCGTTTTGATACTTTTGCCAAAGGGAATTGACGCTCTTGTTAGCTTTTTTGGCGTGATTAAGAGCGGGAATTTTTATACCTTGCTTGATGAGAAAACGCCAAAAGAAAGGATCAAAAAAATCATAGAAATTTTAAAGCCTAAGCTTTTAATCACTTCTAAAGAATTTGATTTTAATTTAAATTTGCCTACTATTTTCACGCAGGATTTTGAAAGTTTTAAGCTAAATTTAAGCGTGCTTTCTTTGATAAAAGAAAAGCATATCGATACAAATTTGCTTTATGTATTTTTCACAAGCGGAAGCACGGGAACGCCTAAAGGCGTGAGTATCTCGCATAAAAGCGTGATTGATTATACCTTTTGGGTGTGCGAAACTTTTAGCGTAAATGAAAACGAAATTCTAGCAAATCAAGCCCCTTTTTATTTTGATAATTCTATCTTAGACATTTTTTCAAGCATAAAAGCCGGTGCTTGCTTGCATATCTTGCCTAACGCACTTTTTGCCTTTCCTAGCAAAATTTTAGCCTACTTGCAAGAACATAAAATTTCTATGATTTTTTGGGTGCCTTCGGTTTTGATTTATTTTGCAAATACTAAGGCTTTAGAAAATTTTAAGCTAGAAAACACGCTTAAGAAAATTTTATTTTGCGGTGAAATAATGCCAAATAAACAGCTAAATTATTGGCGAAAAAATCTTAAAAATGCTTTATTTGCAAATCTTTACGGACCTACGGAAATCACTGATGTTTGCTCGTTTTATGTGGTTGATAGAGAATTTAGCGATGAGGCACTTTTGCCTATAGGAAAGGCGTGCAGGAACACGGAGCTTTTAGTTTTTGATGAGGAGAAAAATTTAATCACAGCACAAGAAAGCTTTAAAAAAGGCGAGTTATTCGTGCGCGGAAGTAGCTTAGCCTTAGGTTATTACAAAGACAAAGAAAAGACAGAGGCGGCTTTTGTGCAAAATTTTTTGCATAATGATTATTTAGATCTGCTTTATAAAACGGGCGATATTGTCGCTTATAACGAATTTGGCGAGCTTTTGTGCTACGGCAGGGTGGATTTTCAAATAAAATACAAAGGACACAGAATAGAACTTGGCGAGATAGAAGCACTCATCAACGCTCACGGGCAAGTTAAAAATTCAGCCTGCATTTTTAAAGAACATATTTTTTGCTTTTTTGAAAGCGATTTTGAGCCAAATTTTAAGGCTTATCTTGAGGATAAACTTCCAGCTTATGCGTATCCAAAAAAATTTATAAAAGTTGATAAATTTAAGCTTAACGCAAATGGAAAAATCGACAGAAAGGCTTTAAATGAACTTGTATGAATTTGAAAACAAGCTAAACGACGGCTTTAAACTAAGCAATTTAATTTTAAGCAAAAGTTTATTTTTAAAAGAGCTTAAAAAATATAAAGCCCAAAAACAAAAAAATTCTTATTTTTTTTACAAAAATGAGCTTTTGACTTATTTTGCAAACGAGGAAATAAAATTTGATTTAAAGCCCTCATACACTTGCGTAATGTTTAAAAATCAAAAAGATTTTGACAAACATAAGAAATTTTTAAGCCTTAATAATTTTCAAATTTTTAGCAAATTTAAGCAAATGGTTCTTAAAAAAGAAAGCATAAATTACGAGCTAAAAAATTTTTCTTTTTTGCAAAAGGCTGAGAGCGAAGATTTAAGCGAGGTTTATGCGTTTTTTACTAAATTTTTTGATAAAGACTTTTTGTTTCTTTGTTCGCTAGATGAGCTAAATGATAAAGAAACTCACATTTATGTTTATAAAGAAAATGCGAAAATAAAAGGCGCTTTGTTTTTTAGATTTTATTTAAATACTGCGTTTTTGGAATTTATCGCGGTTGAAAAAGATTTAAAATTTAAAAATGTAGCTTGGGCTTTGATGAATATTTTATTTATGCAAGAATGCAAAAATTTTAAACTTTTTGTCAATGAAAACAACCACAAAGCCATAAATTTTTATAAAAGAAGTGGCTTTAATTTTAGCGCAACTTCGCTTATATTTTTACGAAATTTTTAAAGGAGAAAAAATGTTTCAGTCTAAAATTTTAACGCAAAATATCAAGGCTATAGTTTGTGCTTTAGGAGAGGAAAAGGACATTGAAAAGGAGCTAAAAGAAAAAGCTTTGAGCGAAAATAAAATTAAAGCTTTTAGAGAAAATTTTGGCTACAAAAAGCATTTTGTAACAGATGAAAACACTTACGCAAGCGACTTAGCAAGCAAGGTTTTGCAAAGCCTTTTTGACGAAAAAATTCTACAAAAAAATGAGCTTGATAAACTCATAGTAGTTTCTCACACTCCGGACTTTTTTACTCCTAGTCTTTCTCAACTTATTCATAAAAATTTAGGCTTAAATTCTAAAACTTTGTGCGTTGATTTTTGCTTTTTTTGCACGGGTTTTTTGCAAGGACTTTATGAAGCTTTTTTAAGTTTTGCTGATGAAAATTTAAACAATGTAGTTTTAATTTGCGTTAGCGTTAAAAGTAAAAAACTTGACAAAAAAGATTTAGTAAGCACAACAAGCATTAGTGATAGTGCGAGTGCTACTTTGATCACTAGAAGCACAAAGCCAAGATTAGAAAAATTTGCCTTTAAAATTTTAAGCGAATTTGCTTGTGAGGAGACAAGACCGACCTCAGCTTACAAAAAAGGATTTTCTGAATTTATAGTGTTAAATCAAAATTTATTTTTCAAACTTGTTTGCGAAAATTTTCCTAAATTTTATGAAAAATTTTTAGAAAAAAATAAAGAAAAAAATCTTGTTTTCTTACAAAGTGCGAATGAATTTTTTTATAAGAAACTGCGCGACTTGCTTCCAAAAAATCACAATTTTTTTAATCAAAATAACTTTGCAAACACGGACGCGAATCATCTGCCTTTAAATTTAAGTCTTTACGCTTCGGGGGGGGGGCTTTGTTTATGATAGATTAAATTTATTTAGCTTTGGCACCGGGCTAAATTTCGCAGCTTTAAGCCTAAGAGAATTTAAGCCGGAATTTGTGAAAATTTTATGATTAAGCTTAAAAAATGATAAAAATTTAAAAAAGGCGTAAAATGAATTTTGAAAAAATTTATATCATAGGCGAGGGAAGGGTTGCAAAAATTTGCGCAAAAATCGCTGAAAATTTTTTTAAAAAAGAGGTTGTAAAAATAGAAAATGAAAGTGCTAAAAACCTTGATGAATTTTTTAGCAAGATTAAAAATTCTTTCATAATTTCAGCGAATAATTTTTATATTTTCAAAGAAAATTGCGTGAAAAACAATAAAATCATAAATTATCACAACTCCCTACTTCCTAAACATAAGGGCTTAAACGCTCATATTTGGGCGATTTTTGAGGGCGATAAAAAGGCTGGAATTACTTGGCATAAGGTTGAAACCGGCATTGATACGGGCGAAATTTTAGCACAAAAAGAAATTAAGCTTAATGCGGAAAGTTCAGGGCTTAGTCTGCTAAGAAAACAGCACGATTTAGCTATAAATTCGCTTAAAATCGCACTTGAAAATTTTTTTGCAAATAAAACAAAAATAAACAAGGGGGGGGGGGGTATCACAAAAATCTTCCAAATGATGGTTTTTTAGAGCTTTCTTGGGAGGAGGAAAAGATAAGTAGATTTTTAAGAGCTATGCAAGGTAGCACAAAAGAAAAGCCTAAAATCAAGCTTTTAGGGCAAGAGCTTGAAATTTTGTTTTGGGAATTTGAAACTTGCATAAGGCTTAATTTAGAAAAAAATATAAATTTATGCATCACAAAGGAGAGAAAATGCAAGAAATAAAAATGGACGATATCAAGCAACTTTTTCTAAACATAGAAAGAACAGACCTTGATGAAAGTATGCAAAATTTGGTGAGTGAAGATCATTTAGATAGCATTGACATTATGGCTTTAGTAGCTGAAATAGAAAAGCTTTATAAAAAGCCCTTAAAAGCGGAATTTATAAGCTCTGAAAATTTTGAAAGCTTTAAGAGCATTAAAAAAATGCTTGAAGAGGCTTTTAAATAAAAATTAAAAAAGGCTTAAGCATTAAGCCTTTCTTTTAAGGATTTGATGATAAGATTTTTGCTTACTAAACAAGCCGCGAAAAAATCAACAATCTTATCCCAATCTTCTTGTTTAAGTGCGTTAAGATGAGGATTTTCTTGATATTCTTGCCAATTTATAGGAGTAAATAAGCTTTTTTTGTGAGGGAAAAATTCCTTTCTTACCCACTCGTTTGACGCGGCATAATACTTTTCATAAGCCATCGCAAGTTCTTTTTGCACTTTAAATTTAAGCCTCGCCTCGCTACTTCCTTCAAAATGCTTTCTAGCTATGACTAGCAAGGAATTTAAATTTTCTTGTTTTAAGTCCTTTTTATTAAGCCTTGATTGAAGCTCCATTCCTAAAAGATTAAAACTTTCATTCTTAGTTTGTTTAAGGCTGAAATTTTCGTCCCATTCTAAGCCTAAATGATACACAAAATCTTTAAGCAAACTCCCGCCTATGTATTCCTCTCTTAAAAGCCTTACTATCACATTTTCTTTTCCAAAAATTTCGCTATGCGTTTGTGCTATCCATTTATAATCAAAAATATAAGCCCTAGGGTGAGCACCCGGCGCAAAATCGCCTGAATAAAAGCCCATATTGTTTTTATGATCTTGCGAACAATGCGAATTTAAGTAATCTACTATATTTCTAAAATAAACTATGATCTTTATTTTGCTAAAGCCTAAATTCTGCATAATTTTTTTAAGCAATAAAATATGCTCTTTGCTAGGAAAGTCCCAAACTATGCCCTCTGCGGAGAAGATAAATTTTTTATCTTTATGAAGTTTGCTTTCTGTTTTGAAATTTTCTAAGGTTCGTAAAAGTCTTGGATTTTTAATGTATTTTAAAGGATTTTCATCGTTTAAAATTTCGTGTAAATGGGGGGGGGTTGCGTTCATAAGCTCTAAAACTATATCCACTAAAGCCCAGTGCCTATTTGCGATTCTAAGGCTCTTAGGATAAATATAGCCTTTCTCTAAAAGTTTTTCCTCATTTTGCATTAAAAAGCCTTGTTTTTCCTGATTTCCTGTGTTTGTCGTTCCTATGTGTAAGTAAGCTGTCATCAAATTCCTTAGTGTTAAAATGAAGTTTATTATATAATCTAAATTTAAACAAAGCCTTAAATTTCGTTTTTTAAGCACAAAAAAAGCTTTTTTTAAAATTTTTAATATTATAATTTTTGCTTTAAAAAAGGACGCTAAACTATGAAAAATCTTTGCATTATCCCAGCTCGCGGCGGTTCTAAAAGAATTCCTAGAAAAAATATAATCGACTTTTTAGGCAAGCCTCTAATCGCTTATAGCATTGAAAACGCTTTAAATTCTGGGATTTTTGACGAAGTTATCGTTTCAAGCGATGATGAGGAGATTATAAAAATCGCTTGTGAATTTGGCGCGAAAGCTCCTTTTGTAAGGGCTAAAGAACTAAGCGGAGATTATGCTTCAAGTGCTGAGGTGATTAAGGACGCGATTTTAAGGCTTAGTAAGTTAGGGCAGAATTTTAACGCCGTTTGCTCGATTTATGCGACCGCACCGCTTATAGATAGTGAAATTTTAAAACAAGCTTATGAGCGTTTTTTAGAGTTAAAAAGTCTATTTTTATTTGCCGCTTGTGAATTTGAATATCCCATTCAAAGGGCTTTTTATTTGGACGAGAAAAACGCTGTTTATATGTTTGATGAGAGTAAATATTACTCGCGCTCGCAAGATTTAACTAAGGCTTATCACGATGCTGGAGCGTTTTATTTTGGCACTACTAAGGCTTGGCTAGAGGAGGATTTTACCTTTAGACCGCATTCAAATGCCTTTTTACTGCCGCGGGCTTTAGTTTGCGATATCGACACTCCAGAGGATTTAGAATTTGCAAAAATTCTTTTTAAGATAAAACAAGGAAAATGAATGTTTATTAAAGATAGCGATATAATCATTTATGGCAAGATTAAATAAGGAGAGAAAATGTATTTAAGAGATTTAAAAGGTTTGAAATTTCCAGACTTAGCGCTTATAAAATTCTTTTTTAAAGAAAAATTACACACAAGGCAAGGGCAAAAAGTGCTAGAATTTGCTTGTTCTAACGGCAATAATCTAAGCTTATTTGCAAGTTATGATTATGAATGTTTGGGCGTTGATTTTAACGCTTTAAACATAGAAAACGCAAATTTTAATTTCAAAGAAGTGATAAAGGCGAAAAATTACAATTTTTTTTGCGAGGACATTTTTAAATTTGCAAGTGAAAATCAAGGACTAAACAGCGATATTTTGCTTATACCAAATGTGATAAATTATTTTTTAAGAGAGGATTTTTTAAGGCTTTTAAAACTTTGCAGGGAAAATAAAATTTACAAAAAGGACGCTTTATTTTTTCTAAGGACAAGAAGCATTAAGGATTACCGCTATGGCTTGGGCGAAAAAATCGCTCACAATAGCTTTAAAATCACAGATGATGATACCACAGGCGAGAGAGGTTGCATTAATACCTTGTATCAAGAATACGAACTTGTAGAGTATCTTAAAGAATACTTAAATCTTTATGATTTCAAGGTTTTAAGCTATGAAAGCACGAATATTATGGGCGAGGACGAAAGACTTGTAAATGATAGCGACTTAGTAATTTATGGAAAAATTCAATGAAAATAGCCATTATGCAACCGACTTTTCTGCCTTGGCTTGGTTATTTTTATATGATAAATTCGGTTGATTGTTTTGTGTTTTTAGACTCCGTGCAGTTTGAAAGGCGTTGTTGGCAGAGTCGTAATAAAATAAAACTTGCAAATAAAGAGTATTTTCTTTCTTTATCTTGCGTCAAAGCGCCGCAGCAAAGCCTCATTAAAGACATAAAACTTTGTGCTGAGCAAAAGGCAAAGGATAAAATTCTAAAAACGCTTTATCACGCTTATCATAGCACTTGTAATTTTGAAAAAATTCAAAGCTTATTACAAAAAAGGCTTAACGAATGCGAGAATTTAAGCACCTTAAACATAACTTTGATTAAAGATTTTTGCGAAATTTTAGGCATAAAAACGCCTTTATTTTTGCAAAGCAAGCTTGATCTAGCACCTTTAAAAAGGGAATATTTGCTTTTAGAACTTTGCAAACATTTCAAAGCCACGCATTATCTTAGCGCTATGGGTTCTAAAAATTATTTAGATAAAGAACAGGCAAGAAGGCTTTTTGCTAAAAATGGAATTTCAATTACTTATTTTGATTTTAAGCACCCTAAGTATTCGCAGGTTGGGCGGGAATTTATAGCTTATTTAAGCGTGATTGATTTTTTATTTAATGTAAAAGATCCTAAAAAATATTTCAACGAAACGGGGGGGGGGTTCTCCTTTACCTGATTTTAATGATATTTTTGCTAGTCTTAAGGAAAGATTTGAAAAAAAGGTTATATGAAAGTTCTTTTTAGAAGCGATAGTTCGAGTGAAATCGGTTTTGGGCACATTAAGCGAGATTTAATTTTCGCAAAGCAGTATGAGAGCGTTAGTTTTGCGTGTTTAGATTTGGAAGGTTCTTTGATAGATGAAATTCCTTATCCTGTTTTCGAGCTTGAGAGTGAGAGCATTTATGAGCTTATTAACCTAATAAAAGCTGAAAATTTCGAGCTTTTAGTGATAGATCATTATGGGATAAGCGCTGATGATGAAAGGCTTATTAAATACGAAACAGGCATTAAAATTCTAAGCTTTGATGATGAAGTAAAGCCTCATAACTGCGACATTTTGCTTAATGTCAATGCTTACGCAAAACCTAGCGATTATGACGGCTTAGTGCCT
>CAZWYE010000068.1:0-8636 GCA_964637895.1 uncultured Campylobacter sp.
CGGCTAAAATCGCACATTTTAACAAAGATTTAAAAAGAGCGAAAATCTTTTTAAACCTTGCTTTAAAAAAAGAGCCTTTAAATGAGCTTTTCTTAGAATGTGCTAGAGATTTAGGAGTGAAAATAAGCCTCACTCAAGCACCCTATGAACACTCCGCCAAAGCTAGAATACACAATCATTTAGCCTATAAGCTAGGAAGTGCTATGATAAGAGATTCAAAAAGCCTTTTAGGATACCTCAAAATGCCTTTTATCTTAGGCTCTCTTGCTATCTCACATAAAGAAGAGCAAAAGAATGTAAAGTTCATTCACTCAATGCCGCTTGAGTTTTATAGTGATTATAAAGAAGCTTTAAAAGAAAAAGAATGCTTTACTTATAAACTTGGTTTAGCTTTAATTAAAGCTAATAAAACTTGGTTTTTAGGCGGGTATTTGCTATTTTTCTTTAAAGACCTACCTAAGTTAGCATTAGAACTTAGAGCTAAAAAGCACGGTTTAAAAAAACAAAGCTGTGTTTTAAAATAGCGATTTAAGCAAAGCAACTTTAAGCTCAAAACAAAGTTAAAATTTCAAAAACAAGTTTAAAGCAAAAAAAAGAAAATTTTAAAAGTTCTTTAAGACTAAAATGCTTTAAGCATTTGGTATAATGACGCAAAAATTAAGGGCTTTTATGCAAACACTTTATCTTTTATCTTTAGGTTGTAATAAAAATTTAGTCGATAGCGAGATTATGCTTGGTAGACTTTCAAGCTTTACTTTAACAGATGAGCCAAGCGAGGCGGATGTGCTTATTATCAACACTTGTGGCTTTATAAATAGTGCTAAAGAGGAAAGCATTAATTCTATTTTAAATGTGCATCAAAAACGCAAAAAAAACTCCTTGCTTGTAGTAACTGGTTGCTTAATGCAAAGGTATAAAGATGAGCTTATTAAGGCTTTACCTGAGGTTGATCTTTTCACTGGAGCGGGCGATTATGAAAGGATTGATGAGCTTATTTTGAAAAGAGAAAACGCCTTTTCGCCGCAAACTTTTTTGCAATCTTCGCATTCTAAGCGCGTTATTACGGGTTCAAATTTTCACGCCTTTATTAAAATTTCTGAGGGCTGTAATCAAAAATGCTCTTTTTGCGCCATTCCTAATTTTAAAGGTAAATTAAATTCTCGCCCACTTTCAAGTATTGTCGGCGAGGTTAAAAGCCTTGTTTCGCAGGGTTTTAAGGACTTTTCTTTCATCGCTCAAGATAGCAGTTCTTATCTTTTGGATAAAGGCGTAAAAGACGGGCTCATTTCTTTGATAGAAAGCGTAGAAGCCATAAAAGGCGTTAAATCTGCTAGAATTCTGTATCTTTATCCAACCAGCGTCAGCGAGGCTTTGATAAAAAGGATTATTCGCTCTAAAATTTTTGTGAATTATTTTGATATGCCCTTGCAACACATTAGCGATAAAATGCTAAAACTTATGAGAAGAGGCAGTTCAAAAGCAAGGCTTAAAAAACTCTTAAATTTAATGAAAAACGCACCAGATAGCTTTTTAAGAACAGGCTTTATAGTCGGACACCCGGGCGAGACGGAAGAGGATTTTAACGAACTTTGCGAATTTATAAAAGAATTTAGCTTTGATAGGATTAGCGTTTTTGCGTATTCAAAGGAGGAGCAAACCCTAGCCTTTGATATGGAGCAAATAAGCGCTAAAATCATTCAAAAAAGGCTTAAAATTTTAGAAAAAATAGTCGAGGAAAGCACGGAAAAAAGCTTTGAAAAAGAACTTGGCAAGGTGCGCGAGGTCTTTTGCGTGGGAGAAAGTAGCGAGGGCGAATTTTTCATAGCCGGAAAAGACAAAAGATGGGATAGGGACATCGATGGCGAAATTCTCATAAATGAAAGCCTCTGCGGGAATTTAGAAATGGGACAGCTCTACGCTTGCGAAATTTTGCAAAGCCTTGATAAAAAGCTAATCGCTAGGGCATTAAGGAAAATCGATGATTAAAGCCGAAATTCTAAGCCTTTTAAAAAAAGGTAAAAATTTACTAGCCTTTTCTTATGGGAGCGATTCTGCGGCTTTGTTTTATATTTTGCTTGAATTTGGTGTGGAATTTGATCTTGCTTTTATCAACTACAAAACTCGGCAAAATAGCGATTTAGAGGAAAAAGAAGCCTTAAATTTGGCTTTTAAATTTAATAAAAAAATTTTCACACAAAACGCACCTTTTTTTGAAAATAATTTTGAAAAAAAAGCAAGAGACTTTAGATACGCTTTTTTTGAAAAAATCTGCCTTGAAAACGGCTATGAAAATTTAATACTCGCTCATCATTTAAACGACCTTTTTGAATGGTTTTTAATGCAGTTTTCAAAAGGCGCTGGTTTAATGGAGCTTTTAGGAATGAAAGAATGCGAAACGCGCGAGAATTTCACGCTTTTAAGACCCTTGCTTTTTGTGAGTAAGGACGAAATTTTGGGCTTTTTACAAGAAAAAAAGATAAGATATTTTAATGATGAGAGTAATGAGAGCGAAAAATATTTTAGAAATTTCATAAGAAAGCATTATGCAAAGGACTTTGTGAGCCGTTTTTCTAAGGGCGTAAAAAAAAGCTTTTTTTATCTTAATAAAGACTTAGAGGAATTTTTGGGCACTGAAATTTTAGAATTTCAAGGCATATTAATCTGCGAAAAGCAAGCAAGCTTAATCGCAAAGGCTGTAAAAAAAATGGGCGTTGTAATAAGCACAGCACAAAGAAAAGAGGCTTTGAAAAAAGACTGCGTCATAAGTTCTAAAATAGGCGTTGTTCATTTTGATTTAGCACCTGAAAAAAGCTTGATTTTCCGCTACGAAATTTGCGAAAAAATTCCAAAAGCCTTTAGAGAAAAATGCCGCAAGGCTAGAATTCCAAAGCTACTTAGGGCGTATTTGTATAATCACGGCTTAGAGCCTTTGGACTTAAATTTAAGGCTTTTTGATAAAAAAGATGAATAAGAAAAATCACAAAAAACACTTGAAGAAAAATACCTAAAAAAGGCACTGAGGAGATGATATAAAAACAAAGTGTGCTAAATTTAAACTCAAGCGGCGAGAGTTTTGAGTGAAAGCTTTCAAATTCATTTTTGTTTAAAACCGAACTTGAGACATCAAGTATTAAAAGCTTGTGAAAAAGATAATAAAACACCGCATAATAAATAAAAAGATTGACAAAGGGCACGAAAAGCAAAAGAGAAGCACACACGAAAAAGGTTAAGAATTTAAGCAAAATAAAAAGCATAATAAAAATAAGCTTAAAGCTAGAAATTCCGCATTTTTGCTCGTGTTGGTAGTGTTTTTTATTAAGTTCTTTAGCTATAAAAGGCGTAAGAAAAGAAGTGATAAACATAGCAAAAAAAACAGAGCCTAAAACAAAGATGAAAGAAGTAAGCAAAAAGCTTAAAATTCCAATGAGAATTTGCATAAAAGCAAAAGAATAAAGCCAAGCTAAAAGCCCATTTCCCTCGCCAAAAAGGGAGTTAAAGTATTCAAGCAAAAAAGAAAAGCCAAAAAAAGCAAAAATTCCAAAAAGCACAAAGCTCACAAAAAACGGCACTAGGGAGTATTTTAGGAATTTTAAGGTGAGAAAATCCTTAAGCGAGAGGCTTAAAATTTCTAACATAAGAGTCCTTTAAACTTAAATTTAAATAAACTCAAAATTTCTAACACAAGAGTCCTTTAAATCTTGCTAAATTTCACTTAAACGACTTTCTCGTAAGCTTTTTTTAAGCTCTCATAAATAGCCTCGTATTCAAGCTCATTTCTTAAAATTTCGTTTAAAATTTCGTTATCTTCCTTGCCGTTCCAGTTTTTTTTGTATTTTCCTTCTTTATAGCCGTTGTCCTGTCTAAAGGCGTTTAGGACATTTTTGCCTATGTAGGTTTTATAAAGAAGTTCTAAATTTAAACCGCATTTTATCGCCAAAGTGAAAAAAGTCGATAAAAGTTCGCACAAATCAAAGCCAAAGCCGCTGCATTTGTGAATGATAAGTTCTATATCGTTTAAAATTCCATAAATATCATTTTCGCTAGGCTTACTAGCTTCTTTGCAAAAGTCCTTAAAAACATTGATAGAGCTAAGCTCCATAGCCATAAATTCAAAGTCTTTGCTGTGCTTGTCGTAGTAGTTCTCAAGTATAATGCTTAAAATAAAATGCCAAATATCAACTATCTCAATGCGGACATTTTCCCAGTTCGTAGGCGAATTTATGCTTTTCCAATGCTTCCACGCAAAAGAGTCCATAAGCTCGGCGCATTCCATATAAACGCATCTTCTAAAGCTTATGAGCTTTCCCTCTTTAGTATAGCCTTTTTCCCAGTCAAATCCGTTGGTTTCATCGTTTAGCTTTTGTTGAAGTCTAAGCATATTTTCTAAAATTTTTTGCAAGTTTTATCCTTTAACACTTTTGTTTTAAATTCCGCAAAATTATAGCGAAATTAAAATTATTTTATTATAACTTAGCTTTTATTTGAAAGGAATTTAAGGCTAGATTTTAGCTTTTTAAATACAAATTTAAGAGTGCAAATTTAAATATTTAAGCTAAAATCTATGATTTAAAACGCCTTTTTAAGCGTAAAAATTAAAGCTTCCGTCCTCGTTTTTGTTTTGAATTTTGTTTAAATTTTCTTCAAGCTGTTTTCTCATTTGCTTTAAAACTTCTTCTATGAGGCTTTTTGCGTCTTTAAGCATTGAAAGATTTTGTTCCTTATCCGGGCTTTGATTTTGCTTTAAGAGGCTTTCAAGCTTGTTTGTGAAGTTATCCATAACGGCGTTTTGCTGATTCTCATCTTTTGGAGTAGGTAATAAGTTTGCCATTTGCATAGCACTTTCTATGATTTTTTGAGGATTAAGCTCACCAACCTTAGAATTTGCTAAAAACTCTTGTATCATAGGTTCAATTTCTTTCATCGCTTCTTTAATCTCGTTTAAATCTTCTTGCGTGAGCTTCGAACCCTCGTAAGTAAAGCTAAATCCGTATTGTCTTCTTAAGCTCAAACTCTGCCCGTCCTCGCTTTTGTTATAACTCACGCTTTGTTTATCAAACATTGAAAAAGAAAGGTGTTTCCCGCTTTTTGTCGTATAATCCATACCGAAATTTTGGCTTTTTCCTGCATCAACTTGCATATTTAAATCTCCTAAAATTTAAATCAAAAATTTACCTTAAATCGACTTTTTTAAAATTTATTTTAGTATAATTGCACTTTATGATAGATGAAAGAATTTTAGCTTATATCAAGTCGCAAAAGCTTTTGTCTTTGGCTTTGCGTGATGAGGAGGAGCTTTATAGTGCCAATCTTTTTTACGCTTTTGATGAAAAAAATTTGGCTTTTATTTTTTCTTCTTACGAGCAAAGTAAGCACATAAAGCTTGCATTTTTAAATCCAAAAGTTGCCTTAAGCATAGCTAAAGAAGAAAAAATCGCCTTTTTAAAAGGTTTGCAAGCTAAGGCTTTGTTTAAAAAAGCAAGTAAAGAACAAGAAAAAATTTATTATCAAAACTTTGCTTTTGCGAAATTTTCAAAGGCTAAAATTTATGCCTTAGAGCTTTTGTGGGCGAAATTTACGGATAATACCTTAATGCTTGGTGCAAAACTTGAATTTAAGAGATGAATTTATTTTTTAAAAAGATAAGTTAAGATATAATGCAAGGCTATTTAGTTTAAATTTTTTTAGGAAATTAATGTTAAATGTCATTTACGCCTTGTTTTTTAGGGAGTTAAAGACAAGGTTTGGAGCGAATAAATATCTTGGCTATATTTGGGTTGTTGGTGAGCCTATGTCTGTGGTTTTAACCATTACAGCCATAGTTACGGTTATAAGAATTTATCATCATCAAGTAATGCCTGAGGGAATTTCTATTTTTATGTTTTTGATCTCGGGCATAGTGCCTTATTTTATGTTTAGAAGTATAGTAACCCAGCTTATGAACGGCATAGGAGCAAATTTATCTTTGTTCGCTTACAAGCCTGTAAAGCCTATATATGTTTTTATCGCTAGAAGTTTGCTTGAATTTTGCATTTATTTTGCGATTTTTGTCATCGTGCTTTTTTTATCCGCTTGGTTTTTTAGCTTAGATACTATTCCGAATAATTTCATAGAAGTAATGTTTAGTATTTTTTTGCTTTTATGCTCAGGCTTTTCTTTAGGGCTTTGCTTTGCGATTGTTTGGCATTTTTTCGAGCCCTTGAGGACCTTGCTTAATTATTTTAGTATTATTTTTTACTGGGGTTCGGGCGTGATTTTTCCTACTTGGCTTATGCCTAGACCCTTGCTTGATGTGTTTTATTACAATCCTTTGCTTCACATTATGGAGCTTTTAAGATATAATTTTTTCGATCATTATCCCTTGCAAGATGAGTATAGCTATGTTTATCCTTTATTTTGCATAGCTTTATTGTTTTTTGTAGGACTTTTCGTGTATTATTACAACAGACAGGCTTTAACGGCGGCTAGAAGAAGATGATAAAACTTGTGAATTTAACCAAATCTTATCCCTTGTTTAACGGCAAAAGGCATTATGTTTTTAAGGATTTTAATTTTGAATTCCCAGAAAATTGTAGCATAGGACTTATGGGTTATAACGGAGCAGGAAAATCCACTCTTATGAGACTTTTAAGCGGTTCTGAGCTTCCTGATAAAGGCAAAATTCTAACAAATAAAAAACTTTCTTGGCCTCTTGGCTTAAACGGGGCTTTTCAAGGCTCACTTACTGCAAGGGATAATGCGAAATTCGTTGCAAGAGTTTATGGCTACAAGGGCGAGGAGCTTAAGGAAAAAGTGCGTTTTGTGGAGGATTTTGCAGAGCTTGGGAAATTTTTTGACGAGCCTATGAAGACCTATTCTTCAGGTATGAGTGCAAGAATAGCCTTTGGGCTTAGTATGGCTTTTGACTTTGATTATTACCTAATCGACGAAGCCGGAGCGGTTGGTGATCCTAAATTTAGAGAAAAAAGCATAAAACTTTACAAAGAAAGGCTTTCGTGCTCGAAAGTTATTATGGTTTCTCATAGCGTTAGCGAAATTAAAGAATGGTGTGATAAAATTATTTTTATGCAAGATGGCAAGGTGAGCGTTTATGATGATGTCGATGAGGGCATAGCTGTCTATCAAGGGAAAAAATGAATGCGAATTTTAGTAAGAAATTTTTAGATAAATTTAAAGATCTAAGTGTTTTTGATTCTTTTAAATTTGTTTTGTTTTTGATGATTTTTGTGGTGATTTATTTTACTTTAATCGCTGCGGATAGGTATGTAAGCACTATAACTTTAAGTGTGCGTTCAACTAATTCAGAATCAAGCAACTCAAATGGTGTGCTTTCTTTGCTTACTAATACTTCAAATACTAGCGAGGATTTAAAATACTTGCAAGGTTATATTCATTCTTTGGATATGCTTAAAATTTTAGATGCAAAGTTAAAACTTAGAGAGCTTTATAAAAAACAAAATATCGATTTAATTTATAGGCTTTGGGATTTTAGCTCCTTAGAGAGTTTTTTAAAATACTATCAAAATAGGGTCAAGCTTTATACCGATAGTAAAACAGGGCTTTTAAATGTCGATGTGGAGGGCTTTACTCCAGAATCCGCACACTTAATCGCACAAAATATTATGGAAGAAAGCGAAAAATTTATCAACGAAATTTCACATTCTGCAGCAAGAGAGCAAATGGCTTTTGCAGAAAGCGAGATGAGTAAATACAAAGAAAGATACAAAAAAGCCCAAAATGAACTCATAGCCTTTCAAAATAAATACGGAGTTTTTGATCCGCTTAAACAAGCTGAAAATAAAGTAGGCTTACTCGCACAGCTTGAGGCAAATCTTGCAGAAAAAGAAGCAAATCTTTTGAATTTGCAAAGCTATATGAACGATAGCGCACCAGAAATCGTTGCTTTAAAGGCACAAATTTTAGCCATAAAAAAACAACTCAATAAAGAAATGTCAAAACTTTCGTCAAATACTTCCTCGCAAAAACTAAACGACCTTGTTGCTAAATTTCAAGACCTAAGCATAGAGGCAAGTTTTGCTCAAAGTGCTTACGAAAGTGCTTTAAAAGCATATGAAAACGCAAGAATCGAAGCAGCAAGAAAGATCAAGCAACTTGTAGTGATTCAAAATCCGGATTTACCACAAAGTGCAAAATACCCGCAAAGAATTTATAATATCCTTACCGCTTTTATGGTATTATCTTTGCTTTTTGGTATTATTAAATTCATTAAAATGATAATAGAGGAGCATAAATACTGATGAAAAAAATAAGTGCTTTATTATTGACTTTTATTTTTTGTTTTAGTGTTGATATTTCGCAAATCGTAGCTTCTCAAAGTGGAGGCGTGATCTATGAACAAAATGCAAGTTCATCTTATTCTACTCAAACTCAAAAAAACACCGAAAATAACACAAGTTCGCTTACGAATTTAAACAATATCGCCGTTTTTGGCTCTCATCTTTTTAATGGAAATTTTAAAAATTTCACGCAAAGACTTTACAATCCGGACTATAAAATCGCCGTTGGCGATCAAATCAGCGTTAAAATTTGGGGAGCTGTGGAATTTACTCAAGTTTTGGTCGTAGATTCTCAAGGAAATATCTTTATCCCTAAGGTTGGCGCTATTAATCTACTTGGCG
>CAZWYE010000069.1:0-8579 GCA_964637895.1 uncultured Campylobacter sp.
TTGTTTCTTTATTTCCTAATCTGCTTGAGTTTTATTTTGAGGATTCCATACTTGCAAGAGTAAGGAAAAAAGGCATTTTCGAGCTTGAATTTTATAATCTTAGAGACTTTAGCACCAACGCTTATAAAAAAACCGATGATTACAAAATAGGCGGCGGAGCAGGGCTTTTGCTTGGAGCACAGCCTTTGTTTGAGGCTTTAGAGAGCATTAAAAAGCAGGATTTAAACGCACATTTTATTTTTCTTACTCCAAGTGCTAAAAATTTCAACCAAAAAGACGCAAAAAGGCTTAGTAAAAAAGAGCATATAGTCTTTGTTTGTGGGCGTTATGAGGGCTTTGATGAAAGGGTACTTGAGTACTTTGCGAACGAGGTTTTTAGCGTGGGAGATTTTGTTTTAACAGGAGGAGAAC
This sequence comes from uncultured Campylobacter sp., assembly GCA_964637895.1. Taxonomy (GTDB): domain Bacteria; phylum Campylobacterota; class Campylobacteria; order Campylobacterales; family Campylobacteraceae; genus Campylobacter_D. Next base: position 412 of record CAZWYE010000069.1, read on the forward strand.
TTCCTGCACTTGTGCTTTGTGATGCGATTTTAAGGAATGTAAAGGGAGTTTTAGGCAATACAAAAAGCTTAGAAGAAGAAAGCTATGAAAGCTCCTTGCTCGAAGCACCTTCTTTTACAAAACCTTTTGTTTTTAGCAAAAATTTTAAAAATTTTATCGCTCCTTCAGTGTTTTTAAAGGGTAATCACGCTAAAATATGCGATTTAAAAACCACTTTAGCGTTGTGTAAAACAAAATTCTTTCGTCCGGATTTATTTTTAGAGCATAAACGCAGAATTTAAAGGATTTTTTATGAAAAACAAATTTATAGAGCAGTTCGAAGCTAAGCAAATCGAGGGTAAAAAAGTCCCTGATTTTCGTGCTGGAGATACCTTAAAACTTGCTATTCGTATCAAAGAGGGCGATAAAAGTAGAATTCAAAGCTTTGAGGGCATTTGTATCGCAAGACGTGGCAGTGGCGTGAGTGAAACCTTTACCGTTCGTAAAATCGGTGCGAACAATGTAGGCGTTGAGAGAATTTTCCCAATTTACAGCGAAAGTTTGGAAAGCATTGCGGTTTTAAGAAGAGGTCGTGTGCGTAGGGCAAGGCTTTTCTATCTTAGAGAAAGACGCGGTAAGGCTGCACGCATTAAAGAACTTAAGAAATAATTTTTTAAAGTTATCGATAAATTTATTTTATTGATAATTTTTATTTTTTAATAAAATAATTAGAAAATTTATGCTATATTGCACTCCAAAATTTTCTAAAACGCAGAACGAAATTTCTTAAATCAAGCTTTATTTAAACGCAAATTTATTGCTTTTTAGAAAATTAAATTTACATTTATGGATACAATTATGGATTGGACTAAAAAATCTTGGAGAAACTTTCCCATCAAGCAACAGCCTGTTTATCCCGATGAAAAAGAGCTTGAGCAGGTTTTAAGTAGGCTTGAAAAACTGCCTCCTTTAGTCTTTGCCGGGGAGGTTAGAAATCTTAAAAAATCCTTAACAAGAGTAAGCAAGGGTGAGGCTTTCTTGCTTCAAGGTGGTGATTGCGCTGAAAGTTTTGGGAATTTTGGCGCGAACAATATTAGAGATATGTTTAAAATGCTCCTTCAAATGGCTATAGTGCTTACCTTTGCAGGAGGTTGTCCTGTGGTGAAAATAGGGCGCATTGCAGGGCAGTTTGCCAAGCCTAGAAGTTCGGATTTTGAGGAGCTTAATGGGAAAAAACTTCCAAGTTATCGTGGCGATATTATCAATGGCTTTGAATTTGACGAAAAAGCAAGAATGCCTAATCCTCAAAGAATGCTTGAAGCATATTATCAAAGTGCGGCGACTTTAAATTTGCTTAGAGGCTTTGCTAGAGGCGGTTTGGCGGATTTACGCGAGGTGCATAGGTGGAATTTAGATTTTCTTAAGAAAAACGAGCTTCACCGCCAGTATTTAGGCATTAGCGAGAAAATTTCTGAAGCCTTGTCCTTTATGGAGGCTTGCGGTATCAATACAAACAACACGCCAAGCTTAAGAGAAGTTGCTATTTACACTTCGCACGAGGCTTTGCTTTTGCCTTACGAGGAGGCTTTAACACGCATTGATAGCTTAAGCGATGAGCCTTATGGTTGCTCGGCTCATATGCTTTGGATAGGCGAGAGGACAAGGGCTTTAGATGAAGCTCATGTGCATTTTTTAAGCGGAGTGAAAAATCCTGTTGGTGTAAAGGTTGGACCTAGCATTAAAACAGAAGAAATCATCGCTCTTTCTAAGGCTTTAAACCCTAGCAACGAGGAAGGAAGGCTTAATATCATCATTAGAATGGGCGCTGAAACCATAGCTAAAAACCTGCCTGAAATTTTCAAAAGACTTAAAAACGAGGGCTTAAATCTCATTTACAGCATAGACCCTATGCACGGAAACACGGTTAAAGCTGGGAATTTTAAAACAAGGGAATTCGATAAGATTATGCAAGAAGTGCGGTATTTCTTTGAGATTGCGATGAGTGAGGGCGTTTATCCGGGCGGGGTTCATCTTGAAATGACAGGGCAAGATGTTACAGAATGCACGGGCGGCGTTTCAAATATTACGCAAGATAGCCTTAAAGAGCGTTACGAAACACAGTGTGACCCAAGACTTAACGCAGACCAAGCCTTAGAACTTGCATTTTTGATTGCGGATTTTGTTAAGAAAGCTAGAAAATGAAGCTTTATGGCATAAAAAATTGCAACAGTGTTAAAAAGGCTATGTTTGCTTTGCAGGGCTTTGAGTTTGAATTTATGGATATTAAAAAGATAAACAAAGAAATTCTAAGCTCTTGGCTTAAGCAAAGAAGCCTTAAAGAACTTGTCAATACCGCAGGAATCACCGCTAAAAAACTCGCCCTTAAAGAAAAGCTTGAAACTCTTAGCAAAGAAGAGCTTTTTACTTTGATTTTAGAAAATCCAAGTGCGATTAAAAGACCTGTAATAGAGTTTAAAAACCAAATTTTCATAGGCAAAGAATACGAAAAACTTCTTTAAACAACTGATAAAGTAAAAGTTCTATTCATTAGGCAAAATGGAATTTATATTTTGTTGCTGAATGCGTGAATTTATAAAATATCCTATATAATTATAAACGTAAAACACTAAAGATCATAAGAACATTTTTAAGTATTATTTTTACAGTGCCTTTTAGAAATTAAATTTTTAGTGATTTTTGTGATACTTTTAGTGTTTATAATCTGTTTTTTTAAAGATCGATTAAAACACTTAAAACAAGGCTTTATTTAAACTAATATGCTAAGATTGTCTAAAATTAATGAAAGTTAGAAAATGTTAATTTTATCAAGAAAAGAAGATGAAAGCATACAAATTGGCGATGATATAGAGATTAAAATCATTCAAACGACTAAAGGTTATGCAAAAATCGGCATAGAGGCACCTAAATCTTTGATGATTTTAAGAAAAGAACTTATCGCTCAAATAAAAGATGAAAACCTACATTCAGCCACGCAGGAAGCAAGAGCACTTGAAATTTTGGGCAAGAAGTTTAAAAAATGAAAGCAAGGGCAAAAGCAAATATTTTTCTTAAGCTAACAGGCTTTGATAAACGTAAATACCATCTTTTAACTTCGCGCTTTATCTTGCTTGATGAGCCTTATGATGAGCTTATTTTGCAGGAATTTAAAAGTAAAGATGGCTTTGAACTTGTAAGCGATTTTGAGTGCGAGGATAATATCATAAAAAAGGCTTACGATTTGCTTTGTAAAGAGGGTTTTGAAAACGAACTTAAGGAGTTTTTTAAAAACAAAAGCTTAAAGCTTGTTAAAAATATCCCAGTTTGTGCAGGACTTGGGGGCGGAAGTGCGGACGCGGCGTGTTTTTTAATGATGATGAACGAGGAGTTAAATCTTAAAATTTCTAAAGAAAAGCTTATAAATTTAAGCATAAATTTAGGTTCAGACCTTGCTTTTTTTATAAGTGGTTTTAAAAGTGCAAATGTAAGCGGGTGCGGCGAGTTTATAGAGGAATTTGAGGATGAAATTCCAAAGCTTAAATGGAACTTCCCTGAAATTTCTTGTCAAACCCAAGCGGTGTATAAAGAATTCGATAAAAGCCCTTATGATTTTGAAAAAAATCAAAAACAAGCAAGGCTTTTTAAAAATTTAACAAGCAAGGAGCTTTTAAGCTTTAAAAACACCGCTCTTAATGATTTATTTACTTCTTGTGTAAATTTATATCCTAAAATGAGCTTTTTTTTAGAAAATGATTTTTTTTTAAGCGGAAGCGGAAGTAGCGTTTTTAAGGTTGATGAGTGAAAAAAAACATTGCAAGAAATAAAAAGGCTTTGTTTGATTATAGCATTATTGAAACCTTTGAAGCGGGGATTGTGCTAAAGGGCAGCGAGGTCGTGGCTTTGCGGCAGGGTAGGGCGAATTTAAAGGATTCTTTTGTAAGGATTATTAAGAGTGAGCTTTTTTTGCTAAATTCTCACATTTCTCATCTAAGCACGACGCATTCGCATTTTAAGCACGAGGAAAGAGCGGCTAGAAAGCTTTTGATGCACAAAAAGCAAATCGATAAGCTTTTAGGCAAGGTGAGCGTGGAGGGCTTTACTTTGGTGATTTTAGATCTTTATTTTAACAAAAAAAACAAAGTAAAAGCGACTTTAGCTTTGGCAAAAGGTAAGAATTTGCACGATAAACGCGAGACTTTAAAGAAAAAACAAGCCGATTTAGAGGCAAAAATGGCGATGAAAAATTACAAGAATTAAAATTTATAAGGATTAAAGATGAAAAAAATTTTAAAATTTAGTATAATTATGCTTGTTGGAATTTTTATAGCCTGTAAGGACGCAGAAGTTAAGAATGATTTAATATTTGAGTCGTATAAAAATGGCGATAAAATCACCTTAAAAAGCGTAAATGGCGGTTCTAAAACCTTAATTCGCAAGGAAAAAGGCTTTGTCGTTGAGGGCGAGGAGGAAAAGGTTTTGATGTTTGATTTTTTCGGAACTTTTTGCGCACCGTGCAAGGAGGAGGCTTTAGAACTTAGCAAACTTTATAGGGACAATGCAAAGAATTTTCTTATCATAGCCTTAAATCATTTTGAGGTTGTGAGCGATGAGGTGGTGAAAAAATTTGCTGAGGATTATGGGGCGTATTATTTTATGAGTAATGAAAAGGAAAATTCAAGGCTTATCGCGCAAATTTTAGAGGATATAGAGTATCAAAATATGGAGCAGTTACCCTTTAAGGTTGTTTTAAAAAACGGCGTTTATATGGAACTTAGCGATTATTGGAGCGAAAATAAAAAGGTAAAATTCTATCTTGGAAAAGTGCCAACAACGCTTATACAAGAGGATTTAGAGCGAATTTATAAAGATTAAAAAATGGAAAAAACAAAGACTTTAGAAAGAACCGCACTTAAAGAACCTAAGATGTTTAAAGTTGTGCTTTTAAACGATGAGATAACGACTATGGATTTTGTCGTGGAGGTTTTGATGAGCATTTTTAATCACAGCTTTGAAAGTGCGAATAAAATTATGCTTGAAGTGCATTGCAACGGAAGCGGAGTGTGCGGAATTTACACGCAAGAAATAGCGCTTTCAAAAGCGAAAAAAGTCAGCGATATGGCAAGAATGGCGAATTTTCCACTACAAACAAAGGTAGAAGAAGAATGAAATATCAAGAAGAGCTTAAAAGATATCTTGACAATGCTAAGCATTTAAGCCTTATAAATCGCCACGAGTTTATAACTTGTGAGCATATTCTTTTTGCTTTGCTAAAACTTAGTGCAGATTTTAAGGCGATTTTTACAGAATTTGGAGATGGAAATTTAGGACTTTTAGAAAGTGAGCTTAAAAATTATATTTCTTTAAAAAATGAAAGTTTAAATAAAGAAACAGAGCCCATAAATTCGCTAGTTTTGGACGAAATTTTAAACGCTATTAAAAAAGAAAATCCTAACAAAAGCGTGAAAATCATAGACTTTTTAGACAAAATTTTGCAAGATGAGAGGACTTACTCGAATTATCTTTTGCAAAAGCACGAGCTTAGTTTTGAAAAGCTAAAAGAGGCGAAAGACTTGGGAAATTTGGAATTCTTAAGCCTTTATACTAGCGAACTCACGCTTTTAGCGAGTGAGGAAAAGATCGATCCTTTGGTAGGGCGAAGCTTTGAGCTTGAAAGAATGATGCAAATTTTAGTGCGCCGCAAAAAAAATAATCCTATCCTAATAGGCGAGAGCGGAGTTGGAAAAACGGCTATTGTCGAGGGTTTAGCCTTGGCGATTTTTGAAAAAAGAGTGCCAAAACCGCTTTTAAACGCTAGAATTTTTAGCCTCGATCTTACTGGGCTTCTATCTGGCACGAAGTATCGCGGAGACTTTGAAAAACGCATTAAAGAAGTCTTAAGTGAGCTTGTCCGTATCCCAAATTCCGTGCTTTTCATCGATGAAATTCATACCATAGTAGGAGCTGGCGCGACAGGAGAAGGGCACACTGATTTTTCAAATCTCTTAAAACCAGCCCTAAGTAGCGGAAATTTAAAGTGCATTGGAGCCACGACTTTTTTAGAATACAAAAACAGCCTTGAAAAAAACAAAGCCCTAAGCCGCCGTTTTGCAAAAATTAGCGTCGATGAACCGAGCAAAGAAGAGTGTTTGCTCATCTTAAAAGGACTTAGACCAAAATATGAAAATTTCCACCACATAAAGCTTAGCGATGAAATTTTAGAAGCAAGTGTTGAGTGGGGCAAGAAATTTTTCAATGACAAATTCCTGCCCGACTCTGCCATCGACCTAATCGACGAGCTTGGAGCGTCTTTTGCTTTGCAAGAAAAACCTAAGAAAAGTGCTACTTTAAGGGATTTAGAGCTTACTTTAGCCAAGATGACCAATACGCATCAAATTTTTGAATTTGACCAAAATAAGGCTTTGTTAAGTCTTAATGCTAAGCTTAAAAGCAAAATTTTTGGGCAAGATGAAGTGATTGATAGCGTTTGTGCAACATTAAAGCAAAGTTATGCGGGGTTTAAAAATCAAAATTCTCCACGCGGAGTTTTTCTTTTCACTGGTTCAAGCGGGGTTGGAAAAACAGAGCTTTGTAAGAATTTGGCGCATTTTTTGGGCTTGAATTTAGAAAGATTTGATATGAGCGAATACGCTGAAAAACACGCACTAAGCAAGCTCATAGGCTCGCCCGCTGGTTATGTGGGCTACGAAGATGGCGGACTTTTAAGCAATGCCGTGCGTAAAAATCCCTTTAGCGTCGTGCTTTTCGACGAGATAGAAAAGGCTCACCCTGATTTAAGCAACACTTTTTTGCAAATTTTTGACAACGCTATGCTGACTGATAATAGCGGTTTGAAGGTGGATTTTAAAAACACTATCATCGTTATGACCTCGAATTTAGTGCTTAAAGAAAGTAATGAGCTTGGATTTTTAAGCAAAAATGAAGAAAAAAGTAGCCGCGCTATTAAGGAATTTTTCGCTCCTGAATTTATAAATAGAATCGACAAAATCTTGCATTTTAACGACTTAAACGACGAAATTTTAGCAAAAATCGTTCAAAAAGAACTTGACGAAATTTCTGCAAATTTAAAAAGCGTCCGCTTAATCGCCGATGAAAAAACGAAAATTCATCTTGCTAAAAAAGCTTATCAAAAGGAATTTGGAGTGCGTCTTTTAAAACGCATTATCGCTGAGGAGGTTGGCGAGAAAATTAGCGATGCTATTTTGTTTGGAAAGCTCAAAAAAGGCGGAAGTGCGAAGATTAAGCTCGATAAAAATGGACAAATTCAAGTTTTATTCTAAACTCCTAGACGCTCCTAAAAATGCTCCCGTTTTTTTGAGTGAAAAATTAGAAAGCGAATTTATACTCAAAGCCTATCCTTTCGGGCTTTTCCCTTGGACGAATCGACCTGTGGCTTGGTGGTGCCCTGATCCGCGTTGCGTGCTATATCCTAACGAAATTCACATACAAAAAAATATGAAAAAATTCTTAAATCTTTATGAAATTAGGCTTGATTTTGACTTTTTAAGCCTTATTAAACTTTGCAGGGAAAAACGCGCAAAAAGCTGGATAGATGATGATTTTATAAGGGTTTATAACGAACTTTTTAAGCAAAATGTGGCTCATAGTTTGGAACTTTACGAAAAAAATGAGCTTGTTGGCGGAATTTATGGTTTGATTATAGGTAAGATTTTTTTTGGAGAAAGTATGGTAAGTGCGAGGAAAAACGCTTCAAAAATCGCTCTTATCAAGCTTTGCGAACTTTTAAAACCTTATGATTTTCTTATAGATTGTCAGGTTTATAACGCGCATTTGGAATTTATGGGTGCTAAAAACATAAGCAGGAAAGATTTTTTAGAGCTTTTAGCAAAAAAATGCGAGGAACAAAGCGGCTTTAAGATTTTCAAAGCCTTGCAAAATTTGCTATAATTTAAGCTTTTTTCGAGTTTGCTTGAGTTTGTGTGTTCAATTTTGTGTTGTGAAATTTTGCTTAATTTTTTGCCAGAATTTCTTTTTTAAAAATATGTCAGAGTGCGAAGTAAAAGGAGTTAAAAGCACATTTTTAAAACAAAACGAGGTTTTAAAATTTAGAAACACTAATTCGAACTTAAAGCGTTTAAAGAGTTCTTTAACATTTTAAGAAAGACAGCCACTTAAATTCTCCTTTAAGAGACCTTGCAAAAGATTTTTAAAAG
>CAZWYE010000070.1:0-8481 GCA_964637895.1 uncultured Campylobacter sp.
TTGTGAATGCATCAGGTTAAACAACCAACTATTTTCAAAATAAGTGGTAAATTTTGAAAACACTTCCTCTTAGTTTGACGCATATATCACAAAAACGCTAATTTTATCCAAAAATAGCTTTTAAATAACTTAGACTTATTTATATCTAAAAGTAATGCGACCTTTATCCAAGCTATAAGGCGTTAATTCTACTTTTACTCTATCTCCAGGCATTATTCTTATATAGTGCATACGCATTTTTCCGGCTATATGGCATAAAATTATATGCTTGTTATCAAGCTCAACCTTAAAATTTGCATTAGGTAGTGCTTCAATCACATTACCATCAATCTCAATCACATCATCTTTTGCCAAATTTTTCTCCTTTTTTAAAAATTTTTCAAAATCACAGGTTCTACAAAAGGCATATGAGAGCCTAAAACTTGAATGTTTTTATCTTTAAATTCCTTAAAAAATTTCTCTCTAGTTTCTATAGCCTCGCTAGGATTTACATCAAAGCTTATCGCAATTTGCGGACTTTTGATTTGTGCTTCAAAAGCGTGGGTTATATCCGCCCAAAAGGCTAAATGACCACCTATCATAATGATATTATGTCCGGGAGTATGCCCATAAGCTGCTAAAGCTCTAAGGCTTGAACCTTGCATAATTAAATCTTTATCGTGGCTTAAAAATTCTTTATTTTCTAGCTTTTCTAAAGCATTTTTAATCGCCTCATTTTCGCTACTTATCCAGTAATCATACTCCGCTTTGTCGATTAAAATTTTAGCCTTAGTGAAAGGATTTTTTTCATTCATTAAAGCACCTATGTGGTCAGGGTGAGCGTGCGTTAAGATGATATAATCAAGCTCCTTAGCCAAAACGCCGTTTTTATTTAAAAAAGCCTCAAGTTTATCCAAAGTGTCCGCATAGCCTGTGTCGATGAGGGCTGTGAAATTAGGATTTTTGATTAAAACCACATTATGTTTGTTGAATTTTTTATCCTTATAAATTTTCGCAATAAGCTCACTATCTTTTTTATCTTTTGGGATAAGTTTGTTTTTATCTATGAGATTATCCTTAAGAGAAGTAACAAAAATTTGATTCTCGCCAACCTTAGTCGTAAAGGTATCCGCCGCAAAAACGCTTAAAGTCAATAAACAAAACGATAAAATTTTTTTAAACATATTAAATATCCTTGTAAATTTTGATTTAAGCTAAAAATTATAGCGTAAAAAATTTATATTCAAATAAAAATTTTAGACCATTCTTGAGTTTAGCTTACAAAATTAAAATCTAAGCATTAAAAATTTTTAATGCTTAGATTTTTTAAGTTTTTTAAATAAAGGAGGTAAAATTACTATAAGTACAGCACTTACAAGCAATACCTTTGTAATTAATCCCTCATAAAGTATTGAAAAATCTCCACCACTAACAGAAAGTGCTCTTCGCAGATTCACTTCAAGCATTTCTCCTAAAACAAAACCTAAAATCAAAGGAGCCATAGGAAACTCTAATTTTCTAAGAATATATCCTACTATGCCTATTATTATAATCAAAAACAAATCAAAACTAGTGCTATGGATAGAATAAATACCGATAAAAGAAAAAACCGCAATAATAGGAGCTAGAACCCAAATAGGAATGCTTAAAATTTTTACAAACATACCAATCAAAGGAATATTTAAAAAAAGTAATAAAACATTAGCTAAAAATAAAGAAGCAATGAGTCCCCAAACTATTTCTGGTTGTTCGCTAAACATCGTAGGACCTGGATCTATATTATAAAGTGTTAAAGCCCCTATCATAACAGCCGTTGTTCCAGAACCTGGCAAACCTAAAGTAAGCATAGGTATAAAAGAGCCGCAGGCTGAAGCATTATTAGCAGCTTCGGGTGCAACAACACCTTTTAAATCTCCTTTGCCAAAAGAATTATTTTTACCTGCAAGTTTTTTTTCATTCATATAAGAAACCGCACTTGCTATAGTTGCTCCGGCACCCGGTAAAATTCCTACAAAAAAACCCGCAAACGCAGACCTTACCATAGCTCCAAAACAATATAAAAATTCTTTAAAAGAAATAAGAAGTTTTCCTGTTTTTTTAATTAATGTAGTTCCTGTATGAGTATTTTCAAGAATAAGCAAAATTTCACTAATAGAAAACAATCCTATGACTAAAATCACAAAAGGAATCCCATCATATAAATGAGGATTATCAAAAGTAAAACGATAAACTCCAGAATTTCCATCTATGCCTATAGTAGTTAAAAATAAGCCTATAATGGCTGATAAGATTGACCTAATAGGCTTTTGTGCGAGCATAGAGCCGAGAGTTGCAAGAGCAAATATAATAAGGGCGAAATATTGTGCTGGTCCGAAACTTAAAGACCATTTTGCAAGTAAAGGAGCGAAAAGCACTATGCCTGTTATTGCTATAAATGAACCTATAAAAGAACTTATAGCAGAAACACAAAGAGCCTTTCCTGCTTTTCCCGCTTTAGCCAAAGGATGTCCATCTAAGGTTGTCATAATAGCTGCTGCATCTCCTGGAATGCCTAAAAGTATAGAAGATATGCGCCCTCCGTATTCACAACCCATATAAACAGTCGCAAGTAAAATAATAGCCGAAGTAGGCTCAAGTCCCATAGAATAAGCAAGTGGCAAAAGTATAGCCACCCCATTAATTGGTCCCAAACCTGGAAGCATCCCTACTACTGTTCCTATAAAACAACCTATCGCTGCAATAATAATATTTTGAGTACTTAAGGCAACTTCAAAACCCTGTAATAAATAAATCCAAGTATCCATATAATCATACCTCACTCAAAAAAATTTGTCCCAAAGGTAAAGTAATTTGCATCAAATCATCAAAAAGATAATAAAAAAGCAAACTTCCTATAACAGAAAAAATTAAAGCATAAAGCCATTTTGCCTTAAAAATGAGAGAGGCTACGAAAATAAAAATCATACTTGAGAATATAAAACCTAAATACTCAAATAAGAAAGCAAAAATAAACAAAATAATAACCAAAAATAAAGTCTTTTTACCCAAAGCTAAATCAGGCCACCTAATCTCTGTTTTTTCAAAAAAAAAGAAAAGAAAAATAGCACCTAAGGCTATTAAGTTAAGTGCTATTAAGGGAAAGGGTCTAGGTCCTAAAGGCTCATAGCTAAACTCAGTATTTATACCTAAACTTTGATAAGTAAGAAAAGAGCATAAGGCAAATAAGAGTATAGAAAAAATTCTTATGCTAATCATTATTTCGTCTTAATCAAATCGAATTCTTTAGCCAAATCACGCATTTTTTGAGTCTGAGCTTTTACAAACTCTTCTAATTCTTTGCCGTTTTTATTAAATTCAAATAAACCCCTTAGCTCTCTTTGTTTTATAAATTCATCGCTTTGTTGAAGTTTGCTAATATTTTCAAGCCACCAATTATATTCCTTATCGGAAACTTTTGGAGCCATATAATAAGCTCTAATCACAGGCCAAGTTACATCATAGCCCAATTCTTTTGCAGTAGGAATCTCGGCAAACTTCTTACTTTCTTTAGAATGAAGTCTATCCTCTGAAAATACAGCTAAAACACGCACTGCTCCTGATTCTAATTGAGGTAAAAACTCAGCTATTCCTTGAACTGCAGCATCTATATGTCCGCCAAGTAAAGAGATCATAGAATCGCCTCCACCCTCAAAGGCTACATAACGAGTATCTTTTATACTCACACCAGCACTTTTTGCAAGTAAAGCCGTAGTCATCCAATCTTGTCCACCAACAGAACCACCAGCACCAAAACTTATAGATTTAGGATCTTTTTTAAGGGCATTGAGTAAATCTTCCAAATTCTCATAAGGGCTATCCGCTCTAACTCCAATAGCAGAATAATCAACCCCAGCAGAAGCAAGCCATTTTACATCATTTTCGTCGTATTTTCCGTGTTTTCCCGTAGCTATATTAAGTAGGGTTCCACTAGAAAAAGCTACCACGGCATTACCATCTTTTGATCTTGAATTAATCATAGAATTATAAGCCACAACTCCAACTCCACCTGGTAAATAAGTAACTCTCATAGGCTTAGATAGAAGCTTAGTATCCGCAAAAGATGTTTGAATAAGTTTGCAAGTTAGATCAAATCCCCCACCTGGACTTGCCGGAGCTATACACTCTGGACGATTTGGTTCTTTTGCAAAACAAAGACCACAAAGAATTGCTATCACAAAAAATACTTTTAATTTCATAATTTATCCTTTCAATATCTTGTAGTGTTTTATGAATATTATTGCATAATACTTACTTAAATTACGCTTTATTAAGCAAGAACAGAGTAAAATTTGTAACTTTTTTACACTTTTTATATGATAATTAGGAAAAAAATGACCGTTAGCGAACTGAATTTAAAGGCAAAAACCCTGCTTGAAACGCATTTTAACAGCATACTTTTAAGCGGGGAAATTTCAAAAATCACTTTTCACACTTCGGGGCATTGGTATTTTGAGCTTAAAGACGAGAAATCAAGCCTTGCGTGTGCGATGTTTAAGGGAGCAAATTCTAAGCTTGATTTTACGCCTAAGGTGGGCGATTCTTTGGAACTTGAGGGGAATTTAAGTTTATATACGGAAAGCGGTCGTTACCAATTTATCGCTTTAAGTATGAAAAAATCAGGATTTGGAGACTTAGAGGCACAATTTTTAGCCCTAAAAGAAAGCTTAAGCAAAGAGGGTTTGTTCGATGAAAAGCACAAAAAACCCTTACCAAAACTGCCCTTAAAGGTAGGAATCATCACCTCTTTTACCTCAGCAGCACTTGAGGATATGCTTAAAATTATTCATCAAAAGGCTTATTTTTTAGCTAAAATTTATGTTTTTAACGCCCTTACTCAAGGAAATTTAGCTCCGGCTTCTCTTAAAAAAGCCTTGAAAAAAGCCGATGAAGCAGGACTTGACGCACTCATTCTTGCAAGAGGAGGCGGAAGCAGGGAGGATTTGTTTTGTTTTAACGATGAAAGCTTAGCGCGAACGATTTTTGCTCTTAAAACGCCCGTAATTTCAGCTGTGGGACATGAGATTGATTATGTTATTAGCGATTTTGTGGCTGATTTTAGGGCTCCAACTCCAAGTGCAGCGGTGCAGTTTTTGTTTCCCTCAAGGCTTGATTTAGAGCAGAATTTGGATAATTTAGAACAGAATTTAAGAAATCTTTGGAATTTAAAGGTGCAAAATTTAGAAAACGAGCTTTTAAGCTTAAAAAAAATCTTAAAAGCGAGATCTTTAGGTGCATTAATCGAGCAAAAAATCACACAAAATGCCATTTTATTTAAGCAGTTTGAAATTCTCATACAAAACAAAATCAAAATAGCAAATTTAGCCTTTGAAAAAGCCCAAAACGCCTTTATCCAACAAGAAAATTTCTTTGAAAAAAGCAAAAATTTAATTTCTATCAAAAAAAATGGTAAAATAAGCAATTTAGAAGACTTGCAAAGCGATGATATAATCGAGCTAAGCTCACAATTTTCGCAAAAACAAGCAAAAATTTTATAAGGAAAACGATGAGAAAGATTAATTTTAGTGCCGGACCTTCCACCTTGCCGCTTGAAATTTTGCAAAAGGCTCAAGAAGAATTCGTTGATTATCAAGGAAAAGGCTTTTCTATAGTGGAGATAAGCCACAGGAGTAAGGTGTTTGAGGAAGTGCATTTTGGTGCGATGAGTAAGGCTAAAGAGCTTTATGGTTTAAACGATGATTACGAAGTGCTTTTTTTGCAAGGCGGGGCTAGTTTGCAATTTGCGATGATTCCTTTGAATTTAGCACAAAATGGGAGTTGTGAATACGCAAATACCGGCGTTTGGACGAAAAAGGCTATTAAAGAGGCTGAAATTTTGGGCGTTAATGTCAAGGTGCTTGTAAGCAGTGAGAAAGAGAATTTCAGCTTTATTCCTGAAGTTCATTTTAGCGATAATGCCGATTATGCCTACATTTGCTCGAACAATACCATTTATGGAACGCAGTATAAAGAGTATCCAAAGACCAAAGCACCTTTGATAGTCGATGCTTCGAGCGATTTTTTTTCGAGAAAGGTTGATTTTTCTAATATCGCTCTTTTTTACGGCGGAGTGCAAAAAAACGCTGGAATTTCGGGCTTAGCTTGTGTTTTCATACGCAAGGATATGCTAGAACGCAGCGAGAAAAAAAACATTTCAAGTATGCTTAAATACACGACTTACGCGCAAAATCATTCTTTATTTAACACACCGCCGACCTTTGCTATTTATATGTTTAACCTTGAAATGCAGTGGCTTTTAAATTTGGGCGGACTTGAGGAGATGGATAAGAAAAACCGCCAAAAAGCCGCACTTTTATACGCTTGTATCGATGAGAGCGAGGGCTTTTATAGGACGCATTGCGTTAAAAAAGACCGCTCTTTGATGAATGTGAGTTTTAACATAAGCAAGGGCAGTGATTTTGAAGCACTTTTTGTTAAAGAGGCTGAAGAAAATGCTATGCTAGGGCTTAAAGGACACCGAATTTTAGGCGGAATTCGTGCAAGTATTTATAATGCTATCACTTTAGAGCAGGTGCGAATTTTGTGCGAATTTATGAAAGATTTCCAAAGGAAGTATGCTTAATATTTATAAAAATGAACAAGCATAAGTTTTATTTTATAAATATCACAAAGAGTTTATTTTGAAACTTATGCTTCTAGGAAAGTTTAGCTCACGAAAAACTCGCTCACACTCGCCTTATCTTCAAAGCCTATGCTTTGATAAATTTTATCTTTAAAACCTAGTTTATAGGACTTTCCTTTTTCGTTTTTAGTATAAGTTAAAGCAATTTTCAAGGCAAGTTCTAAGTCCTTTTTACTGGCATCTTTATCGAGCAAAGAAAAGGCTCCTACCAAATCAAAAAGCTCGATTTGCTCGTATTTATGAGTTTTTAGCCGACGCAAAAGCTCGTTTTCAAGCTCGTTGCGTCCTATAATCATCTTTGCGCCTTTTGGAAGCCTTAAATGCCGTCCGTATTTAAGAAGCTGTGCGTCATTAACTTGCATATTTTTATCAAATTTTACAAAATCACGAATTTTTTTAGCAAAACTTTCAAGGGTTAGCAAACAGCCTCCACCCGGGCTTTCAAAGTCCTCTAAACCAAACTTAGCAGCAAGTTCAAGCTGTCTTTTACGGCTTCTTCCACTGATTGCTTCGAGTTTTTCTCTATCCACCCAGCCTTCAAGTTCGGGCTTAGTTGGTGGTAGGTTTTTAGCACACATAGGACGCAAAATCAAATTTTCTTCATCAAATGAAAGTTTTTTAACCTTAGCCAAAGCATCGCTTCTTTGACTCATAGATCTTTGTCCTAAAACCTCACCCGTAATAATAAAACTTGCTTGTTCGCTTTTAAGCATAGAAAGTGCAGTTTTAAACATAAAAGCGTGGCAATCTATGCAAGGATTAAAATGTTTTCCATAGCCATAAAGAGGATTGAATAGCACTTTTTGCAAGTAGGCATTACGCACATCAACGACCTCAAAACTCGCTCCCACCATAGCCGCACGAGCTGCCATAAGTTCGCTTTTATCGCTTCTTCCTCCAAAACCTATATTAATATGTAAGGCTTTAACCTCTATGCCTTGAGAACTTATGAGCTTCATCGCTAACATACTATCAAGCCCACCACTAAAAAGAGCAAGTGCTTTCATTAAATTTCCTTGAAATGAAGTTAGAATACTATTTATAATTTTAGTACAGAAGAATTAAATTTACTCTTATGTAAAACTCTATGTTATAATTAAAACTCAATTTAATTAGGACTTAATAATCAATGAAAATCATCTTAGCAACGAACAACGCTCATAAAATAAACGAGATTAAAAAAATCTTAAAAAACTACGAACTTTACGCTTTAAATGAAATTTTAAGCCCCTTTGAGATAGAGGAAAACGGCTTGAGTTTCAAAGAAAATGCCCTTATAAAATCAAGAGCGGTTTTTAAGAAACTTTGCAAAAAAGAGCAAGAAAATTTCATAGTTTTAAGCGATGATAGCGGACTTTGCACTGAGGCTTTAAAAGGAAAGCCCGGAATTTACTCCTCGCGTTTTTCTAAAGAAAAAACAGACGCGAAAAACCGCGAAAAACTCATCAAAGAGCTTAAGAATTTAAATTTAGAACAAAGTAAAGCACATTTTAAAGCCGCCATAGCTTTAAGCTCGAAAATGGGTGATTTTTGCGTGGGCGCGTCCTTGCACGGCAGGGTTATTTGCGAGGAAAGGGGAGAAAACGGCTTTGGATACGATGCACTTTTTATCCCAAAAAACTACGAAAAAACTTTAGCCCAGCTTTCAAGCGAGGAGAAAAATTCCATCTCACACCGTTTTAAAGCCCTTAGTTTGACTGCAATTTTACTGAAAGTTTTAGCTAAAAATTATATTTGAATTTTTGCTTTAAATTAAGTTTAAATTTAGAGTTTGCGGACTTAAATTTTTAATTTCTATTTCATAATTTCCTTTTTTTGTTTCA
>CAZWYE010000071.1:0-8318 GCA_964637895.1 uncultured Campylobacter sp.
AAAAAGCAAGGCGTAGTCGCGTGAATGTCCTTAAAGTCGAGCTCTAGCAGGGAAGAATTTTGTCCGTCGCTTGTCTTGCCTCCGGCTTTTTCGATGATGAAAGCTAAAGGAAGGACCTCAAAAAAGGCTCTTAACTTACCACTTGGCGAATTTTTTGTAGCAGGATAGCTAAAAAGTCCGCCACCTTTAAGTAAAATTTGATGAATATCGCTGACCAAAGCACCCGAATACCTTAGTCTATAACCCTCATCAAACAAGCTTTTAATGAAAGCTGAGTGTTTTTCCTCCCAATCTTTTTGCGTTCCGCCCGGAGCGTTAATCTTGCCTTTTTCAAGCATTTTAAGCTCTTTAACGAAAATAAATTCCTTGTTTTCATTTAGTCTATAAAGCTTAGGAGTATTTTCACACACTACAAGCTCAAGCCTTGCTCCGTATATGCTATACACGGATGCTTTAAGATTTGAGGCTTTTGGACTTTCTTCATAAATAGCAAAAATCGAACCTATGGCAAAATTTACATCCATTAAAGAAGAGCCATCAAGAGGGTCGTAAGCGACTATGAATTTAGCATTTTCATTAAGCAAAAGCAAATCTTTTTTCTCCTCGCTGATTAAAGCTTTGATTTTAGAGCATTTACTTAGTGTTTTTTCTATGATTTTATCGCTTAAAATGTCAAATTTAAGCTGGGTATCTCCAGTGCGGTTTTGGCTATTTTCATAGCTTGTATCCGGAAATTTCAATGCATTAGAAATCTCTAAAACCGCTTCTTGTATGAAAGAAATAAGCTCTTGCATAGTTTCTCCTTTATAGAATTTTCGCGTTTTTAAGTATATAAGCACAAATGCTTTCTAAGTCGTTTAAGTCTAGACATTCTAGCGTTTCGTGCGTGATATTCTCATAACTTGCAACAGCGTTTGAAAAGGCAAAATAGCTCTCATCAACTTCCTTACAAAATACGCTAATGCGTGGTAAATCAAGGCTTTTTAAGCCCTCAACCAAACATAAATCAAATCCCCCAGCCATTTTAAGGCTTTCTAAAATTCCCTTAGAATAATGAGAAAAAAAAGTCGTTCTCTTAGGACTTAAAACCATAACTTCAGCCCCGCTTTGAAAGAATTTAAAGCTATCTTTTCCGTTAAAATCAAACTGCGCCTTATCGCTTGGGTCGTGCTTAATGATAATAATTTTTAAGCCTTGTTTGATGAAAATTTGGGCAAGTTTTGTAATAAGCGTAGTTTTACCTGAATTTGAGGGACCGCTAAAGGCTATGATTTTTTTTTGCACGAAGCCACCTTTTTGAAAAAATTTATAAATTATATCTTTTTAAAGCAAAAAATAGGATTAATATGGCTACAATTAGGCTAAAAATTTTTGGAATTTAAGATGAAAATTTGTAGTTTATTTTTAATGCTTTTTTTGCTTGGTGCTTGTTCTTTGAAAAATGAAGAGCTTGTGAATATGAATTTAAAAACGCAAACTTTAATGTTTTCTCAAAAACAAAAATTCCAAATAAATGGCAAAAGTGCGATTTTTACTATGTCTTACTTAAATCCTGTTTTGGACGAAGAGGAGCAAGATGATATTTTTGCACTCACTATCACGCCAAATACTTTTGAATTTGAAAGCTTAGAGGTTTTTATAAATAACAAACTCGCAAACAAAGAGCTTTTAGAAAACGATGACGCACTTTTAAAATACCTCTTTGATAACGAATTTTCAAGCTTTTTTAAAATTTCGCTCCCAAGCCTTAAGGACGAGGAAAGGCTTAAGGCTGTGGTTTGCTTTAACGGGGTTAATTGTTTCGAGCTAAATTTTGAAAAATACTCGAAATCTTTATACTATCGTTCAGAAGATGTCGATACACAATATAATTAGCCAAAACCTTTTTTCCATAAATGCGACTTTCTTGGTAAGGCACAAGCTCCATTGACAAGAAAGGCTCGAATTTGCCGACCTTAAAAAGATCGCTTCTTGCTAACATTTTGTTCGTAAAACCTATGCCACCGTTGTAAGCATAGGCTATGAAAAGCGGAGATTTCAAACGCTCTTCTAAATAATCTAAATGATGATTTCCAAATTCGTAAGCAGTTTTAGGATCAAACATAAAATCTTGGTCAAAATTTGGAATTTTAAGCTCTTTTTTGCTTATATGATTTGCTAAAAACGGCATAAACTGCATAATGCCTAAGGCATAAGAAGTAGAAATTGCCGTTGGGATAAAACGGCTTTCCTGTCTTGCAATAGCTAAAATAAGTGCTTGTCTTTCTTTGCTATAAGCTTTAAGATACTCAAAATAGGGCATAATGAAATAATTTTTCTTAAATTTCGCAAGTCTTTCTAAGATAATGGTATGAATGGCTAAGGTTTCTTTGGTGTTAAACTCCTCAGCAAGCTTTGAAAGCTTTGCATCATCGGCGTTTTTAATGTCTTTAAAGAGTTTCTGCCACGCAAAAGGATCGCTCATATCGTAGGAATTTTTCTCTTTTTTAGGCGTAGGAGTTATAATCTTTGGAAAAGGCTTATTTAAAAGCTCTTTTGCATAAAGGCTATAAATATTCACACCCTCGCTTTTAGCTAAGCTTTCAAGCAAAACAGGGTCTTTTTTGATAAGCCACATCCAAAATAAAGCATTGTCTTTATTTTCTTGCATAGTAAAGCTATCGTAAGCCTTTTTAAAGAATTCGTAAGCAAGGTTCTCGTTATTATAAATCAAAGCATTCACACCAAGATAAAACGCAGCATCCTCGCTCGTAGAACTAGGCTTGATGGCAAGTAAAGAATGCCTAAATTTAGGGCTTTCTTTTTTGATGATGAGATTTTGAGCGAATTTTTTAAAGGAATTATGAGTGGCGATTTTATTGATAAAACTTGCATTTAAATCTATATCCATTTTTTTAGAATAATTATAAAGCTTGAAAAAGCCGTCCGCGTCCTCTTTTTTTGCTATATATTCGTAAGGATTTGTAGTGTTAAAAGCTAGTAAAAGATTACTTAAATCTGGTCTTTGATTTTTAAGTTTTTTAGCTAAAGAAGTTCTTGTTTGCGGACTTAAACTTGAGATAAAAGCAAGGGATTTAAGTCTTTCGTTTTGGCAGCTTAAATTCGCATCAAGTATGCTTTGCTTGTTGTAATTATAACAAACAAGATTTTTAGGATCGACATAGGGCTTAAATGGTATGATTTTATTAAGCTCGGTTTTAATCTTTCCAGCGTAGCGGAAAATGTGCTTTCTAAGGCTTTGCACATCTTTTTTACTCAAAGACTTATCCTCTAAAAGCCTATGTATATAATAATCTTTAGCCAAAGAATTTTCCTTAGTTTTAAGAAATTCTAGGCTATATTCGTAGGCAAAAAGTCCTGTGGTTAAAAAAACTAAGATTAAAAATTTTTTCATAACAAACTCCCCGCCAATTTAACAATAAAAATACTAATAAGCTGCAAAGCCAAAATGATAATCAAAGGTGCTAAATCTATGCTTCCAATGCGTGTTGGAATTTTACGCACAAGGGCGTAAGCCGGAGCACTAAGCTTGTATAAAATTTGCACGATAGGATTGTAAGGATCCGGATTTACCCAACTTAAAAGTGCAGTAATAACGATAATCCAAGTATAAATTTGTATAACAGTTTGAATTATATAAAGCATAGAAAAAAGCAAAGTTTCAAACATATCAAATCCTTATTAAATCTTTAATCAAAGGCTTTATTAGCGGATATAAATCGCTAAGTTCTGGTCCGTGCGTAGCACCCGTTAAAACAAGCCTTAAAGGCATAAAAAATTTCTTACCCTTAAGTCCTGTTTTTTGCATTAAATCGTTTTTAAAATTCTCATAATCTTGCTCTAAATCACATTCTTTAAGCACTTCTTTTAAAAGCTCACACTCGTTTTTAAATTCCCCAAAATCTTTTTTAGCAAACATTGTTAGCAGTTTTTCTTTAAGCTCTTTAAGTGTGCTTGCTTCTTGAGTATAAAATTTCGCCAAATTCGCAAGGTCTTTGTCAAAACCCAAAAGTGCGTTTAAACGCGAATTTTCAAGCCTTTTTATGTGTTCTCTATTAATCTGCAAGAGTTTTTTAATATCAAATCTCGCAGGTGCTTTTGAAATTTTTCTTAAATCAAACCACTCAAAAGCATCCTTAAGTGCAAAAATTTCGCAAGGAGTTTTATTTCCAAGCAAGATAAGATAATTAATAATCGCTTCTGGTAAAATCCCGCTTTCTAAAAGCCATTTTACGCTAGAATGCGCTTCTCTTTTACTCATCTTAACGCCTTCTTCGTTAAGGATAATAGGTAAATGAGCATAATTTATACTTTGCATATAGCCTAAACTTTGACGAATATGTTCTTGTTTGGGCGTATTAGAGGTATGATCCTCGCCGCGTATGATACAAGTGATATTTTCAAGCATATCATCAAGTGAGCAAGCAAAATTATAAGTAGGCGTCTTATCCGTTCGCATAATGACAAAAGAATCAAGGCTTTGAGGCTCAAAAACAAGCTCTCCTTTGATAAAATCCTTAAATTTAATCGCCTTTTGCGGTTTTTTAAGGCGAATCACAAAGGGCTTTGAATTCTCTAAAATTTCGATATCGCTTAAATTCTCGCAAGTTCCATCGTATTTATAAGCCTCGCCTTTTTTTTTAGCTTCTTCTTTTTTCTTTGCAAGTTCCTCTTCTGTACAAAAACACGCAAAAGCCTTTTTCTCGCTTACAAGTTTTAAAGCCATTTGACGATGAAATTTCAAATTCTCACTTTGAATATAAAAATGCTGCCATTCTATGCCAAAAAGCCTCAGAAGTTCTTTTATTTCCTCGTCTTTTCCTGCGATATTTCTTTCTTTATCGGTATCTTCTATACGCAAGATAAAGCCCATATTTTCTTGCTTGGCACAGATATAATTAAACAAAGCAGCACGCAAATTTCCTATATGCATATCTCCTGTTGGAGAGGGTGCGAAACGATACATTTAAAACCTTTATTTTTTTAAAATACAATTATAACCAAAAAAACTATACGAATATTTAATTTTACTTGTTATAATTTGCCTTATGTTGTTTTTAATTTTTTCTTTTATAGTTTCGCTTATTTTTATCCTTGCTAATGTTTATATTTACAAAAGGCTTATTAAAAAGCTTGTTATTTTTAAGTATTTTCACAAAATTTTCCTTGTGATTTTAAGCTTACTTTCTTTGATTCAAACGGCTTTTTTATTTACGCGTCTTAAGGATTTAGAATTTTTAAGCGATGAAATTTATGCCATTTTAGGTATGCTTTACGCACCGACTTATTGTTTGTTTTTTATGACCTTAGGTCTTGATATACTTAAACTTATATTAATCTTACTAGGAAAAAACACCAAGCCACATATTTTCGTGCGTGTTTTTTTTGATTTAATTCTTGTTGCTTTGGGAGCTTTTCTTACCTATTTAAGCATTCATAATGCTATTAAAGTGCCTGAAATTAAAAGCATAGATTTAAAAATCGCAGGTCTTAAGCAAGATTTAAAAATAGCTCTTCTAAGCGACATTCATTTGGGTAAAAATTTGCACGAAAAATTCCTTGAATCCCTCGTTCAAAAGGTCAATGAAGAAAGCCCGGATATGCTTATGATAGTTGGCGATTTAGTCGATACTAAAGCAAAAAATTTTCAAAGCTATATCTCAAAAATCAATGATTTCAAGTCAAATTATGGAATTTTTTATGTGCCCGGAAACCACGAGTATTATCACGGAATCGATGAAATTTTAGAAACTTTAAAAAATAAAACAAAAATGCGGATTTTACTAAATGAAAATGCGGATTTAGGTTTTATAAATATCGCAGGAGTGGGTGATTTAGCCGGTTTACAAAGGGGAATTTATGCACCGGATTTAGCAAGGATTAAGGCGGACTTAAACGGCTCTAAACCTGGCATTTTACTCGCTCATCAGCCTAGAACGGCTTTGCTTTATGATTTAAGCGATTTTGATTTGATTTTAAGCGGACACACGCACGCAGGACAGGTGTTTCCTTTTATGTTTTTAGTTAAAATGAATCAAGGTTTTCTTAAAGGACTTTACGAGCTTAGCGATAAAACAAAGCTTTTTGTAACTTCTGGTGCTGGTTTTTGGGGACCTAGCATAAGAACTTTTGCACAAAGTGAGATTGTTATTTTGAATTTAAAGGCACAAAATTGAGTTTTTCAAACGAAAGTTCAAGGCTTTTTGGGCTTTTAGCCGGGTTTAAATTTCCTAAATTTTTGCAAAAAATCATCAACGAAAATTATGTAAAATACTTTAAAATCGATATGAGCGAATTTAAAAGCCCGGACGCTTATGAAAGCCTTAACGCTCTTTTTACAAGGAGTTTGCAAAAAAAACGCAACTTAGAAGAAGGCTTTATAGCACCAAGCGATGGAAGAGTTTTTCAAAGTGGCGAGGCTTTTTTAGCCCAAAATGAGTATTTTGCCTTTAGCATAAAAGGCTACACTTATAGCCTTGAGGAGCTTTTAAGAGAGAATTTTGCAAAAGAAGAGCTTAAAAACAGGCTTGATTATGTAAATATCTATCTCTCACCCAAAGACTACCACCGCTACCACGCACCTTGCGATTTGCAAATTTTAAAAGCCGTTTATACAAGCGGTGTGCTTCATAGCGTGAATGAAAGGCATTTAAGAAAAATTCCAAATCTTTACACGAAAAACGAAAGGGTAAGTCTTAAATGCAAAAGTGAAAGAGGCTTTATTTTTTGGCTTGTTTTTGTCGGTGCACAAAATGTCGGAAAAATGCGTTTTCACTTTGATGAGAGCATTCAAAGCAATACAAAAAACGCACACGATTTTAGCCGCGTTTATGAGAATTTAAAGCTTAAAAAAGGCGAGGAAATGGGCTTTTTCGAGCTAGGTTCTACCATAGTTTTAATCGCTCAAAAAGGTTTTTTAACTTTCAAAATTAAGACAAATGACGCACTGAAATTTGGCAAAAAAATCGCAGATTTTGTTTGAAAACTTTGCAGATTTAAATTTGGTCCGAAAAAGATTTGTTTAGTAAAAATCTTAAAACAACAATTAAACTTGCAATTTTTAACAAAAAACTTATCTAATTAGTAAACTGTATTTGAAATAAAAATCAAGTTAAAAGTTAAATTCTAGGCTTTAAAGCCTAGAAATTAATAAGCCTCAATAAATCTTGCGATTCTTTCTAAGCCTTCTTTGATAAAATCCTCGCTTGTAGCGTAAGAGAGTCTAAAATAGCCATCCATTCCAAAGCCAACGCCCGGAACCACCGCTACTTTTTCACGCTCAAGCAGTTTTTGACAAAATTTCATAGAATCTTTTTCGATTTTAGAGATATTAACGAAAAGATAAAACGCTCCTTCTGGTTTATAAACGCTGATATTTGGGATTTTGTTTAAAAGATTTAAGCCTAAATTGCGTCTGTTTTCAAAGGATTTTCTCATATCTTCTATGTCTTTATCGCACTCTCCATTAAGTGCAGGAATGGCTGCGTACTGCGTGATAGAACAAATATTTGAAGTGCTTTGCCCTTGCAGTCTTTTTACCGCTGAAATCAAGGCTTTATTTTTACTCGCCATATAACCAAAACGCCAACCGGGCATAGCCCCGCATTTGCTAAGCCCATTTATAGTAACGCATCTTTGCAAGGCGTCCTCGCTCACACTTGCAAAAGCGTGAAATTCGGTATCATCGTAGCGGAGTTTTTCATACATTTCATCGCTTAAAACTACGATTTTCGTTCCCTCTAAAACCTTTGCAAGTTCGCTAAGCTCTTTCTTACTATAAACCGAGCCTACGGGATTTGAGGGCGAATTTAAGATAAGAAGTCTTGTTTTAGAAGTGATTGATTTTTCAAGCTCTTTTGCCGTGATTTTAAAGCCGTTTTGTTCCAAACCCTCTACAAAAACAGGCACACCTTCTGCAAATTTCACCATTTCAGGGTAACTCACCCAATAAGGACTAGGGATTATAGCCTCATCGCCTTTTTCGACCAAGCACTCTATACACTCGAACAAAGAATGCTTAGCTCCTACATTTGTAACGATTTCGTTAAGTTCGTAGTTTAAATTATTGTCTTTTCTAAGCTTGGTTTGAATGGCTTTTAAAACCTCGTTTATGCCAGCTACTGCCGTGTATTTTCCACAACCCTTTTCTATGGCTTTAATGGCTGCGTTTTTGATGGTTTGCGGAGTATCAAAATCAGGCTCACCCGCTGAAAAACTAATAACATTTTCGCCCTTAGCCTTAAGCTCGTTAGCAAGGGCTGTGATAGCCAAAGTTATAGACTCTTCTAAGACTTGCGATCTTTTGCTTAGCATTTTAA
>CAZWYE010000072.1:0-8176 GCA_964637895.1 uncultured Campylobacter sp.
GGTTTGAAACTTTGGTCTGTGAATACTGAATTTTATCTAAACGAAGCAAAAAAGCTTTATGAAAAAGGCGTTTTTGACTATATAGAACTTTATGTAGTGCCAAATACTTTAGAAAATCTTAAGCTTTGGCAGGGTTTGAAAATACCTTTTGCGCTGCACGCTCCGCATTTTTCGCACGGGCTAAATTTCTCGCAAAAAGAAAGCTTTGAATACAATTTTAAGCTCATTGATGAGGTGAAAGCCTATGCTGAAATTCTAAAACCGCTTTATGTTGTTTTTCATCCGGGCATTGGAGGCGATTTAGATGAGAGCATAAGGCAGATGAAATTTATTAAAGGGCTTGAGTTTTGCATTGAAAATAAGCCTTTTGTAGTGGAGTGCGGAGCGCAAAAAGAGCTTAAATTCTGCGTTGGCTCTGCTTTTGAGGACATTAAAAGAATTTTAGACGAAGTAGCTTGTAAATTCTGTTTTGATATAGGACATTGCGTGTGTTGTGCGAATTATTTAGGGCGCGAAATTTATGAGTATGTTAAAAAGATGAATTCCTTAAAGCCTTTTGTGTATCACATAAGCGATAATTACGAAGATAGCAAGCTAGATAGGCATTTGCATTTTGGCGAGGGTTCGCTAAATTTAAGAAAAATCGCAAAAATCATAAACAAAAATTCACTCATAGCCATAGAAACAAACAAAGATAGCAAAGAAAATTTAAACGATTTTGTGAAAGATAGCGTTTTTTTAAGGGAAATTTTAGATGAAAAAGCTTAGACTTAAGACTTTTAAACGCAAAAAATTTACAAGAAAGAAAAATTAAGTGAAAAAACCTAAAATCGCCCTTGCCGTAGGAGCTGGAAAAGAAAGCATTTTTGCCATTAAAGAGGCGAGAAAACAAGGCTTTTTTGTCATAGCTTTTGACGCAAATTCACAGGCACTTGGTTTAAAATACGCAAACGAAGCACACATTTTAGACATAAAAAAGCCAGAATTTATCATAAAAGCACTTAAGGGTAGAATTCCTAAAATAATCCTGCCAACTCCCATAGGCTCGTGTTTGACAAGCATAGGAGCCTTGAATGATCATTTTAAACTTAAGGGCTGTTCTTATGAGGCGGCTTTATATTGCGTGGATAAATTTCTTTTTCATCAAAAACTTAACGCACATAAACTAAGAAATATTTCATCTTTACTCATTAGTAGCGACGGGGGGGGGGCTTTTAAATTCTAAGAATTTAAAAGCACTAGAAACTAAAGAAAAGCTAAATTTCACACAGAATTTAAATAAACTAAATTTTCCTTTGATACTAAAACCAAGATTTGGCTCAGGCAATAGAGGAGTTGTCGCGGTTTTTTCAAAAGATGAGCTTGAAGGGCATTTGCAAATTCCTTTTAAAGAAGATTATTTGCTTGAAAATTTAGTCCCCGGCAAAGAATACGGCATAGACGGCGCTGTGATTAATGGCTGTTTTAAGCTAGTTTTAGTAAGAGAAAAAATTCTTACCGCTTATCCTTACACGCAGTGCGTTGGATACTACGCACTAAGTAAATTTAAGCTTTATAAGCAAATTTCAGCTCATATCTCAAGGCTTACAAGGCTTTTAAAAATCAAAAATTCCCTAATTAATTGCGATTTAAAGATCAACAAAAAAGGCGAAATTTTTGTTATAGAACTTGCGCCTCGTGCTTCTGGGTATAATCTTTATAGCACTTTTATCATTTATGCCACTGGGATAAATTTGATTAGAGAATACCTAAATTTCGCCCAAAACAAGCCTTATAATTTTAAGCCTAAAAAGATTAAAAAGCTTGCTATGAGATTTTTTAACTTTGAAAATTGCAGGATTAAAAAAGCACCAAATTTTGAAAAGCTCAAAAGCAAATATCAAATTTTAGACTATCAATGTAATTTAAGCTCAAAAACTCTAGAAGTGGTCAAAGAAGGAAAAACGCTTTTAGAGCGAGGTTATTTCATCATCAAAGATAAAAACAAAAAGCACTTAGAAAAAAATTCAAACAAAATTTTAAGTCTTTTTGAAAAAGAAAATTTAAAGGAGAAAAAATGAAAGAAAATTTAAACGAAACGGGGGGGGGGCAAAAGCTTGCAAGAGATAAGAGAGCTTGTAAAACAGGTGCAAGACTTTTATAAGCAGAGTTATTCTAAGGGAATTTTGCTTTATCCTAACGAAAATGTGGTGCGTTATTTATATGATGCTAAAAAACGCTGATTTGAAAGCATTTTAGACTTTGGCTGTGGAAATGGACGACATACGGAGGCTATGGCAAGGGCGGGATTTAAAAAAATCATCGCTGTGGATTGCAATCAAAATCTTTTAGACATTACCAAAGAAAGATTAAAGCATTATCAGGGCGAACTTTTAACGCATAAAAACGAAATGAACGATGTTTATGATGGCGAAATTCTAGGACTTGTCGATACTGCTGTATCTTGGGGCGTTTTATTTTACAGCGTTAGCAGCGAGCTTAAAATTTGCTTAAAAAATATAGCAAAGGTGCTTAAAAAAGACGGCGAGCTTTTTGCGAACTGGAGAACGCGCAAGGATTATCTCTATAAACACGGAGAAGAAGTGGCTAAGGATTGCTATTTAATAAACAATACAAATACTCACGATGGAATTTTTTATCATTTTCCAAGTTTAGACGAGCTTAAAAGCATTTATAAAGAAGCTGGATTTAGCATAGTTAGCGTAGAGAGCGAGGAATTTACCTTTGATAACGGCACAAGGCTAAATTCTTGGTGGAACATACTTGCTAAGAAAGATTAAAAAATTTGGCTCAAAGTTTTATCATAGCGGAAATGTCGGCAAATCACTGCGGGAATTTCGAACTTGCAAAAGAGTTAATAGCTTGTGCTAAAAAAATCGGCGCAAATGCGGTTAAAACTCAAACTTACACCGCTGAAACGATGACCTTAGACTGCAAGGACGAAATTTTTTTAAACAATCCTAAGGGACTTTGGGCTGGAACTTCTATGTTTGAACTTTATCAAAAGGCTGCTACTCCTTATGAATGGCAAAAAGAACTTAAAATTTACGCTGATTCTTTAGGTATAGAATTTTTCTCAACGCCTTTTGATTTTGAAGCGGTTGATTTTTTAGAAAGTATAAATGTTAGTAGGTTTAAGATCGCAAGTTTTGAAGCTATAGATTATGCTTTGATCAAATATGCTGCAAAACGCAAAAAACCTATGATAATCTCCGTTGGAATTTCATCTTTTGAAGAGATAAAAGAAGCGGTTGAAGCTTGTAAAAGCGTGGGAAACAACGACATAACCTTGCTAAAATGCACTTCTGCTTATCCTGCCGAGCTTAAAGATATGAATTTAAATACCATTAAAGATTTGCTAGAAAATTTTGCCCCGCAAGGCATTAAAATAGGCTTGAGCGATCATTCAATGAGCATACTCCCGCCCGTTATCGCCGTAGCACTGGGCGCAAGTGTCATTGAAAAGCATTTGTGTTTAGATAGAAATTTTGGCGGCGAGGATAGCGGATTTAGCCTTGATAAAACGGAATTTAAAGAAATGATTGAAGCTGTGAGAAAAAGCGAGCTCGCACTTGGCAGGGTTGATTACAGCGTAAGCGAGGAAAATAGAGCCTCTGCGCGGTCTTTATTTGTAGTAAAAGATATTAAAAAAGGCGAAAAATTCACGCCTGATAATGTCCGCTCGATTCGCCCTGCAAACGGCTTGCACCCAAGATATTACGAGGCTATTTTAGGAAAAACTGCGACTTGTGATTTAAAATTTGCAACACCTTTAAGGCTTGAACATATAAGCGATTTTAAAGCTTGAAATTTATTGAAACTTGTTTGTGCTTTTAAAAAACGAATTTTCATAAGGCACAAAAGATAAGAGTATTGAAACTATTAAGAAAAATGGGCAAAGTCAAAACAATATTTTTTAAATCAGGCTTAATTTAAAAAATATTTAAGCCTTGCATAGCTACAATTACGAGTTAAGAATTTAGGAGTTTGTTTAAGAAATGAAAGAAAACATTATCGCTTATTTAGAAAACGAAAAAATCATCGATACTCAAAGCGTTTCTAGTGCGAATTCTACAAATTTAAAAGAACTTTATTTTGATAATTCTAAGCCCAGTTTGGAGCTTTTGCGTCATTCTTGTGCACATTTGATGGCACAAGCTATTAAGCAAATGTATCCGGAGGCTAAATTTTTCGTAGGTCCTGTTGTTGATGAGGGATTTTATTATGATTTTAAAGTAGCAAGCAAGATAGGCGAGGATGATTTAGCAAAAATAGAAAAAAAAATGCAAGAACTCGCTCAAAAGAATTTTGAAATTTGCAAATACGAACTAAGCAAAAAAGAGGCTTTAGAAAAATTTAAAGATGATGATTTAAAGCAAGAAGTTATGTTAAGAATCCCGGACGAAAAAGTAAGTATTTATAAGCAAGGAGAATTCGAGGATTTATGTCGCGGTCCTCACTTGCCTAATACGAAATTTTTAAGATTTTTCAAGCTTACGCGTGTGGCTGGGGCGTATTTGGGTGGGGACGAAAAAAGAGAAATGCTTACTAGAATTTATGGTATAGCCTTTGCGGATAAAGAAAGCCTTAAAGAACATTTGCATATCTTAGAAGAAGCTAAAAAAAGAGATCATCGCAAGTTAGGAACAGAGCTTAAGCTTTTTAGCTTTGATGAGCAAATTGGCGGAGGTTTGCCTATTTGGCTAAGCAAGGGTGCAAGGCTTAGGAGTAAGCTCGAGCACTTTTTATTCAAAATGCACCGCTTAAGGGGCTATGAGCCTGTTAGGGGTCCTGAGCTTTTAAAGGCGGAGGCGTGGAAAATAAGCGGACATTATAGCAATTATAAAGAAAATATGTATTTTACGCAAATTGACGAGCAAGAATACGGCATAAAGCCTATGAACTGCGTAGGACATATTAAAATTTATCAAAGCGAACTAAGGAGCTATCGCGACCTGCCTCTTAAATTTTTCGAATACGGAGTGGTGCACAGACACGAAAAAAGCGGGGTTTTGCACGGGCTTTTTAGGGTGAGGGAATTCACTCAAGATGATGCTCACATTTTTTGCACACAAGAACAAATCAAAGAGCAAGTGCTTGAAATCCTTGCCTTCGTAGATAGCCTTATGAAGCTTTTTGACTTCACTTATGAAATGGAAATTTCAACAAAACCAGAAAAAGCCATAGGCGATGAAGTTATTTGGGAGGAGGCGACTAAGGCTTTAAAAGACGCCCTTGATGAAAAAGATGTTAAATACGGCATTGACGAGGGTGGAGGCGCGTTTTATGGACCTAAGATTGACATTAAAATCACGGACGCCTTAAAGAGAAAATGGCAGTGCGGGACTATACAAGTGGATTTTAACCTTCCTCAAAGATTTAAGCTTGAATTTACAGACAGCGATAACGAAAAAAAGCAGCCTGTTATGATTCACCGTGCGATTTTGGGAAGCTTTGAAAGATTTATTGGAATTTTAATTGAGCATTGTGTGGGCGAGTTTGCTTTTTTCATAGCACCCACTCAAGTGGGCATAATCCCTATTTCACAAGCTCATCTTGCATACGCTAAAAGCATTCAAAATAGCTTATTAAATTTAGGAGTAGATAGCGAAATTTATGATAAAAACGAAAGTTTGAATAAAAAAATACGAAGTGCAGAAAAGCAAAGGTTGCCTATGATTCTTGTTTTAGGTGATGAAGAAGTGGCTAAAAAAAGCGTTGCTTTAAGAGATAGAAGAGCAAAGGAGCAAAGGAATTTGAGTTTAGAGGAATTTATAAATTTAATCAAGGAGAGAATGAATGGGGTGCATTTTTGAGTAAGGAAGTATTGCTCAATGAAGAAATAAGAGCGGATGAAATTCGTTGCATAGGCGATGATGGCAAGGTTTATGGCATCATCAGTTCAAACGAGGCTTTAAGCATAGCAAACCGCTTGGGACTTGATCTTGTAATGGTAGCCCCGGATGCAAAACCTCCGGTTTGTAAGATAATGGATTTTGGAAAATTCCGTTACCAGCAGGAAAAAAAGCAAAAAGAAGCGAAAAAAAAGCAAAAAGTCATAGATATCAAAGAAATCAAGCTTTCGGTTAAAATCGCACAAAATGACATCAACTACAAGGTCAAACACGCCCTTGAATTCCTCGAACAAGGAAAACATGTGAAATTCCGCGTATTTTTAAAAGGCAGGGAAATCGCAACGCCCGAAGCAGGGGTGGCTTTGCTCGAAAAGGTTTGGACTATGGTTGAAACTAAGGCAAACAGAGATAAAGAACCCCATTTTGAAGGAAGATATGTCAATATGCTTGTAACACCAAAAAGGGGCTAAGCTAGGAAATATTGATGTTAAAAAATTTTATTCAAATTAAAAAGAGATTTAATTCTTTAAATGAAGACCTTACGCATTTTATGAATTCTAATGATATTTGTACTCCTATGGATTGTGTGAAAGAAATGTTTGATTCTTTACCAAATGAATTTTGGGAATGTAAAAATTTGAAAATCTTAGATTCTTGCTGTGGAAATGGCAATTTTCACGCTTATGCTGTTTTAAAAACTAAGCTACAGAATTTATATTTTAACGAAATCAACACAGCTAGAATTGCAAATCTTAAGGCGTATTTTGGAGAAAATATTAATCTCACTCAAAAAGATTTTTTAACATTTGAAGAAAAGGAGGAATTTGACTTAGTTGTATCAAATCCTCCTTATGCAAAATTCAATGGTGATAAAAGAGTTTCTAAAAATCATAACTTAAGTAGAGCTTTTATCAAAAAAGCTTTAGCTTTAACCAAAAAAGGCGGTTATATTTTGTTTATTGTGCCTAATAATTGGATGAGTTTTGCAGATAGAAACACTTTACCTAAGGAATTAAGTTCTTATCAATTTAGAGTATTAGATATCAATGGAGCAAAAAAGTATTTTCCTAAAGTGGGCTCGTCTTTTACTTGGTTTTTGCTTCAAAAAATTCCTAACACAGAAAGTTTTGAGATAAGAAATCATTATATTTTCAATGATATTCAAAAAGCAAGTTTAAATAAAGAAAGCAAATTTATTCCTTTGTATTATTCAAAAGTTACACAAAGCATTATTAACAAAACTCTTAATGCAAATTTACCAAAATATAAGATAGAAACAAGTTCAAATTTACATAGATACACCAAAAAAAAACTGATACAAAATTTTAAAGACTCTGTTTTTAAATACAAGCTTATACATACTCCAAGTCAAGTCGTTTATGCGAAAGTTCCGCATAAATTTCAAGATGGCTATAAAGTTTTTATTTCTCTGACAAACCAATACGATACTTTCATAGATGAATGTGGTATGACTCAGTCCATTGCATTTATTAGATGTGAAAATATAAATAAAGCAAAAAAGATAAAAAAGGAACTTGATATGCCTGTTTATAAATTTTTAAACAATATCACTCGCTATGGAAATTTTAATAATATTAGAATTTTACAACATTTTCCTCTTTATAAAAGTTTTACACTAAGCAAAGAAGAAAATGATTTTATAGAATATTTTAACAAGGCATATTATGGCAAAAGAAAAAAATAAAAACATTATTCCTCTTAAAGATTATAAACAGCTTAGTAATGAAATGAACTATGAGGATTTTGAATACAAAGAAAATTTTGAACTTATTTGCGAACTCAAGCCAAACAAAACTTTAGAAAGACTTGAGCTTGAAGCTATAAATGAAGAGAAATGCAAGGAACAAGGTTTTGTTTATGTTTTTGTTATAAAAGACAAAATTTTTAAAATAGGACAAAGCATTACAAATATCAAAAAAAGAATTCAAAGTTATAATTGTGGGAAAGTAGAATACCGAATCAATGGTACAAATTCAACTACGAATTATTTTGTTTTGCAAAGTTTATTAAATATCAATGAAACCGTAAAAGTATATGCCTTTTTTCCACCAAAACCAACTTATATTATCTTTAATCAGAGCTTTACAGACTCGTATCCACCGAGTAAAAAGGCTGAAAATATAATTATTAATGATTTTAAGAAAAAACACAAAAGGCTACCTATAGGTTGTACTCAAACTTAATAATGCAAGAATCTCCTCGTTTTTTAAAAGAGCAAATCATTACTTATTTAGGCAACAAAAGGGCCCTGCTTGACTTTTTAGCTAGGGGTTTTGATTATGCTAAAAAAGAGCTTGGAA
>CAZWYE010000073.1:0-8056 GCA_964637895.1 uncultured Campylobacter sp.
ATCTTTCAAGCTCGTCTTTGCTTAAATTCCCGCTAAGTTTAGCTTTTAAAGAAGCGTTTATCCGTCCAAGCTCTAAGGCATTTTGCTTTAAACTTTCAATTTGTGTTCTTAAAGAAGCAACTAAATTTGGTTTAACAGGATGATACATTTTATTATCAATCTTTGTGAAAAATCTTTGTGCGTTTAAATCATACGGGGCTATTCTTATATTATGCCCATCTTCTGTAAAATTTCTTAAGCTAAAGCCTTGCTTAAAAGCCTCTGTGCTTGTGAAAAACTCGCAGTTTAGCCATTGCTTTTGCCCTTTGATATTAGGATAAAGCTCACTAAGTTCTACCCGCCTTTTATAAAGCGCGTCAAGTAATTTGCCGCTATATCTTGCTATACCGAACAAACAACCGTGCCAAAACTCGTCATTTTCGTAAGCCCATTTTGTGTTGGGCGTCCAGCACCACTTAGTGCCAAGCTTTTCTTTTCTAAGATGAGAAACGATAAAATCCGTCTCATCCTCCTCATAAAATCGCAAAAATTCCGCATAAGTACCGTTTAAAAAGCAATCATAATCTATATACCAATAAAAATCAAAGTCATTAAAATAATGCCTCACTATATAAGTCGTATAATCCGTGCTGTGCCAAAGCGTGTAGCCTATGTTTTTATTTATATAAAAGCCAAAGTCTTTTAAGGTTTGCTCATAAATCAAAAGGCATTTTACTTGCATACCAAAAAGCTCTTTAACCTGCAAAATCCCGCTTCCATCATCATCAAGCGCTCCATAGCTGTTATTTACCACAAGCACACACTCGCAAAGAGAATCTTGCATTTTCTTAAATTCGCTCATAATGCCTTCGTTTATTTCATAAGTGTTAAATGAGAGCAAGGTGCGTTTTTTCAAGATCTATCCTTAGAAAATAAATTCGAAAAAACATTCTACCCCCCCCCTAAAAATAAACTTAAATTTTTAGGAATTCGGTGAGGGTTTTTAGAAATTTGTGGCACTATATAGGCAATTTTTAGAATAAATATTCATTTAAGATCTGTTTTATACAGTAGGTGAAAATTTAATATTAAACCGTTTTTGAAAAGACTTTTTTATCCTCGCTGATATTTTTAAAATACGCATCAAAACACATAGCGATATTTCGTATAAGCAAAATTCCCGTTTCATTCACTTCAATAAAGTTTTCATCAAGCTTTATAAAGTCTTTATACTCCTCTAAGTCCTTTAAATCTTGCTTGAAATACTCTTTAAAATTTATGCCAAATTCTGCTTCGATTTTTCTTATATCAAGCTTAAAATTTGCCATCAAAGACATAATCACACTTTTGCGAATCCTATCATCATCGCTTAAAAGCACACCTCTTTCAAAAGGCAAAAGCCCGTTATCAATGGCTTTTTCGTAGCTTTGAAAGTCTTTGAAATTTTGAGCATAATGCCCTACGCCCTCGCCAATGCTCGTAAGCCCAACGCCGATTAAGTCCGCTCCGCCTTTTGTAGTGTATCCTTGAAAATTGCGGTGTAAGGTGTTATTTTGCAAAGCTTTAAAAAGCTCGTCGTTTTCTTTTGCAAAATGATCCATTCCTATCATTTTATAGTCATTTTGTGTCAAAAATTTCTCACAAAACTCTAAAATTTCAAGCTTTATTTCAGGCGGTGGGATAGTGTTTTCATCGAATTTTCTCATATTTTTTTTAAGCCAAGGAACATGAGCGTAGTTAAAAATAGCTAAGCGGTCCGGATTTAAAAGCAAAATTTTCTCCAAAGTCTTTGAAAAACTTTGCAAATTTTGATAAGGCAGACCATAAATAAGGTCCATATTTAAGGACTTTATCTTTCTTTGTCTCACTCTTTCTACCGCTTTTTGAGTAAGCTCAAAGGGTTGAATTCTATGAATTTCTTTTTGCACTTTTTCATCAAAATCTTGCACACCAAAGCTTATGCGATTAAAACCATTTTGCGTTAAAATATCTGCTTGTTCGTCGTTAAAAAAACGCGGGTCTATCTCGCAGCTAAGTTCTGCATCTTTTGCGAAATCCTTAAAAATGCTTTTAATCTTTAAAATAAGGCTTTCAAGCTGCTTTGCACTAAAAAAGGTCGGAGTTCCGCCTCCAAAGTGCATTTGAACAACTTCGCGCTTAGTATCTAAAAGCTTGCTTAAAAGCTCAAGTTCTTTAAAAAGATAATTTAAATACCTCTCCTTGCTATCCTCTTTTGCCGTATAAATGACATTGCAACCACAAAAATAGCACGCACTTCTGCAAAAAGGTAGGTGAAAATACAAAGAAAGCTTTCCTTTTTGCTTTTTTAGAATTTCAAGGTATTGATCATAAGTGAATTTAGGGCTAAATTCCACTGCGGTAGGATACGAAGTATATCTTGGTCCAGCCTTAGAATACTTCACATAAGCTTTATAATCTCTCATTATTGCTTACCCTTTCTACCATAGCTTCCATATCCACGAATAAATTCGGGTGTTCTTTTTTTATGTCTAAGATGAGTTTTTCAAGGTCGATATTAACTTCTGTTACGCCGTTTTTTGCCTTTTGTCTGATAGCATCCATAGCAACTATCCAAGCGTCGTTAAAATCAATGGGAATTTGTTGATAAATCGCCTTTTCTAGCTTAAGTTCGAAATTTTCTCTTTGACTCTGCCTAAAACTTTCTAAAATTCCTTGAAGACTTTTTAAAGAAACTAAGGTGTGAATTTCGTTATTTTCATCGACTATAAACCAAGGCTCAGGTGCATCAAAGCTACCTTTTTTTAAGACTAAAAGCTTTTCGTTTTCATTTTTAGATTTTTTAAGTTCGAGTATGGTTTGGTCTTCTTTTTTTATGCCTAAATTTTGAGAAAACTCATCGATTTTTTTTAAACAATTGTTGTATTTTTCAAGTTTCATTGTTTATCCTTTAATGCATTTAAAAAACAAAGCAAAGCTTTTACCACATACAAGCGGTTTCTAGCTTCAGTAAAAATGACCTCACTATGAGCCTCAAAAAGCTCTTCACTTACCTCATAGCCTCTATATGCTGGAAGACAGTGCAGTAAAATAGCTCCCTTACGCGCCACACTCATTGCTTCAAAATCCACCATAAAGCCTTCAAAATCCTTGATTCTCTTTTCCTTTTCGTCCTCTTGTCCCATAGAAACCCAAGTATCGGTTATTACAACTTCTTTATCATTTATAGCTTCTAACTTATCGTGCGTGAGTGTGATTTTAGCCCCGCTTTTTAAAGCCTGATTTCTAGCAAATTCTAAAATTTCAACATTAATCTTATAATTTTTAGGCACGGCAACGCTAAGTTCTAAGCCCAAAATTCCAGCCGCAATAAGCCAAGAATTGCACATATTATTGCTATCACCCACAAAGGCTATTTTGCCCTCTTTGTTATATTCTTTAATGGTTAGCAAATCGCCTAAAACTTGAGTAGGATGATAAAGTTCGCTTAGTCCGTTAATCACAGGTGCTTTTGAATACTTTGCAAATTCCACTAAAGTTTCGTGACTTTTCACACGAAGCATTACAAAATCAACCATAGACCCAATCACCCTTGCCGTATCTTTAATAGGCTCACCGCGACCAATCTGCAAGTCGTTCGCACTTAAAAACAAAGACTTTCCGCCAAGTTCAGTGATACCAAGTTCAAAAGCCATTCTTGTGCGTGTGGAGCTTTTTTCAAAAATCATTGCTAAGCTTTTATTTGGTAAGAGTTTTTTAGGGCTTACTTTAAGTTCGCTTGCACTTTTAATTAAGTCCTCGATTTCTTTTTTACTTAAATCTCTTAAGCTTAAAAAATGTCTCATTAATCCTCCTTTAAAATCCTTGCAAGTTCCTTAGCGTGATAAGTAATAATAAGCTTCGCTCCCGCTCTTTTAAACGCTATCATCGTTTCATAAACTATTTTTTCATAATCAATTACGCCGGCTTTTTCACCCGCTTTAAACAAAGCATATTCGCCACTTACATTATAAACGCACAAAGGAAGCTTTGAATTTTGCGCGATTTCTTTAACCACATCAAGATAAGCAAGAGCTGGTTTTACCATTAAAATATCCGCTCCTTGACTTTCATCTTCTAAGCTTTCAAGCAAGGCTTCTTCAGCGTTTTTAAAGTCCATTTGATAGCTTTTTCTATCGCCATAACTTGGAGCTGAATCTACTACATCTCTAAAAGGTCCGTAAAAACTTGAAGCAAATTTCGTAGAATACGCCATAATAGGCAAATTCTCAAAGCCGTTTGAATCTAAAGCCTTTCTTAAAGTCTCTATAATGCCATCCATCATTCCGCTTGGTGCTATCATATCCGCACCTGCTCTTGCCATAATCAAGGCTTGTTTTGCTGAAATTTCTAAGGTTGCGTCATTATCTACGCTTTTTGTTTTAGTATCTATTATACCGCAATGTCCGTGGTCTGTGTATTCGCAAAAGCAAAGATCGCAAATAAGGACTAAATTTGGCACTTCTTTTTTAATAGCACTAATGCTTCTTGCAATAAGACCTTCTTCATCGAGTGCGTCACTGCCACAGCTGTCTTTTTTCGAGCTTTCTAAAACTCCAAAAAGCATAATAGCCCTTATACCAAGTTCTTGCACTTCTTTGCACTCTTTTAAAATTTCATCAAGGCTCATTTGAAACACGCCGGGCATTGAGGAAATTTCGTTTTTCACGCCTTTACCTTCAACCACGAAAAGCGGATAAATAAGATCATCAAGTCCTAAGTGCGTCTTGCTCACCATAGCCCTGATATTTGCGTTCATTCTAAGCCTTCGAAATCTTTTAAACATATTTTTATCCTTTTTTTTGCTATAATCCTTTTTAAAAAATTTAAATTTTAGCATAAATTTGATTATAGAGGGTAAGTAAATGCGTATAAAAATTTCAGAAATTGCAAATTTGCCGAGCAAATGGGGAAGCTTTAGAATTCAAAGTTTTAAAGAGGGAGCAAAGGAGCATCTTTGCATTTTTAAAGAACAAAGTCAAGATATTATAAATTTAAGAATTCATTCAGAATGCCTCACAGGAGATGCCTTAGGAAGCCTTAAATGCGACTGCGGTGAGCAGCTTGAATTTTCCTTAAAATACA
This sequence comes from uncultured Campylobacter sp., assembly GCA_964637895.1. Taxonomy (GTDB): domain Bacteria; phylum Campylobacterota; class Campylobacteria; order Campylobacterales; family Campylobacteraceae; genus Campylobacter_D. Next base: position 5,083 of record CAZWYE010000073.1, read on the forward strand.
TAGAAAAACACGGCGGAATGGTGATTTATCTAAGACAAGAAGGACGCGGCATAGGGCTTTTTAACAAAATCAACGCCTACGCCTTGCAAGATAAGGGCTTAAACACCATAGAAGCAAACCACCAACTAGGCTTTAAAGCGGATGAGCGCACTTATGAAATAGTGGATTTTATCTTAAAACACTATAAAATTTCAAAAGTGAATTTACTCACAAACAACCCTGAAAAATTAGGTTTCATTAAGGATAAAATCACTTTAAGAGTGCCAATACTCGTAGAACCAAACCGCTTTAACAAGGACTATCTTTTCGTAAAACAAAGCCAAATGGGACATTTAAAAGAATGAATTTTGCAAAAGAGCTTGAGTTTTTAAAAGCTTTTGATTTAGAGGATTTTGAAAAGAAAGTGCGAATTTATAAGGATTTGCTTAAGAGCTTTAACGCCGTTCATAATCTTACGCGTTTTAAAAATATCGATGAAAATATAATTGATAGCTTGAAAATTTTAGATTTTAAAGATTTAAGTTTTGCAAAAAATATTGTAGATGTAGGAAGCGGAGCTGGTTTTCCGGCTGTGTTTTTAGCTCTAATTTTAAAAGCAAATTTCTACCTTTTCGAACCAAATGCCAAAAAAGCCACCTTTTTAAGAATGGTAAAAATCGAATGCAAACTTTCAAATTTACACATTTTTAAAGAAAAAATCGAAGAGTGCAAAGCCTGTTTTAAAGCCGAACTTATCACCTCAAGAGCCTTTAGCAACGCTTCGTTTTTAATAAAACTTTGTCAAAATTTCACAGACAAAAACACGCTTTTTTTGCTTTATAAAGGAAGCAAGGCTAAAGAAGAGCTTAAAAATTTCAAAGATTATGAAATTTTTAAGCGAGGTTTTAGGAGGTATTGCCTCATTAAAGCTTCAAGTTTTAGTGTCCCAAAGCTTGACTTTATTTGAGTTTTATTCAAAATAATTAAAAAATATAATTTTATATTATTTAAGCTTGATAAATGTACATTTTTAAGTTTTTGAGACTAAATTAAACTTTATTTAAAATTGCATTAAAAAGCTTTCTTAACTAAAGATGTTTTATTTAAAAAAGTTTAATCATCAATTTCTTGGTGTAAAATCGTTCCGTTAAAATCTATAATGATTTTGAGATTATTATTAAACTCTATTTTATAATAATTAATCTTTTTCTTAATCTCAAACATAACAGCATTTGCATAGGTGTTTTTGATAATGTCTGCGATTATGGGTGGCAAGATACTGAAATTTAAAGGAGTGAATTTACTCTCAATCTCCCTCCAAGATCCATCCATATCAAACTCAAGCTCCGTTCCATCGCTAAGATAAACCTCATAACTACTTTTATCAACCTGCACAACACCTATTTGAGCACTGAAATTTTCTTGTAAGAAATCCTTAGCACGAGGTGGCAAAGAATCAGGTGAGATTATAAAATCGGCAAATAACATTAAAGATAAAAATAAAACTAAAAAAAACTTTTTCAAAAGCTCGTCCATTAAAAAATAAATTTTAAAATTCATTTTAATCATTTTGTGTGAATTTTATGTTAATTTTACAGGAATTATTTTAAAATTTTATTCTAAAGGACCGATTTTGTTTGTATGGTTTTTGATTTTTTTAAATGTTTTTGTGTATTTTTTTGTGCAAAATGATTTTTTAAAATTTTTATTAGGACTTAATATTTTATTTTTTAAGGGGCATTTTTGGCAGCTTTTAAGCTCTATGTTTATGCACGCAAATATCACGCATTTGGCTTTAAATATGATAGTGTTGTTTCAATTTGGTAGAATTTTAGAAAGCTTTTTAGGTAGTTTGAAATTTGCCCTGTTGTATTTAGTAGGAGGTTTGCTTTGTTCCTTATTAAGTGCCTTTTATGTGCTTTTTGCCTTTAATTTTTGGGGTGAGAATATCAATCTCATCGGCGCTAGCGGTGCGATTTGTGTTTTAATGGGCTTTTATGCTTTTTTAGATAAAAGTGCGACAAAAGGCCTTATTGTGGCTATTTTGTTAATGAGCTTTGTGCCTTTGTTTATGGGTGTGAATGTGGCGTGGTTTGCACATATTTTTGGTTTTGTTTGTGGTTATATTTTAGCGAAATTTAGGAGGAGTTTATGAAAAAAATTTATTTAATGAGACACGCAAAGGCTGAGGAGTACAACGACTTAAAAAACGATTTTGAAAGAAGGCTTACTTCTAGAGGAAAAGAGGATTTACAAAAGCTTTTTTTAAAGCTAAAAAAATACCCTATAAAGCCTGATAAAATATTTGCCTCTCCTGCAAAAAGAACTAAAAAAACAGCACAAAAGTTTGCGGAATTTTATCGTTTTGATAATAAAAAAATCACCTATATTGATTCTTTTTATACTGCAAATGCTAAAGAACTTTATAATTTTATCCAAAACATCTCCGAGGTTTTTAACGAAATTTTCATAGTAGGGCATAATCCTGCTTTAAGGGAGCTTGGTGAGCTTTTAAGTGCTTTGTGTCTTAATTCTTTTCCAACTTCTTCGGTGCTTTGTTTGGAATTTGATACCGATGATTTTTCAGGGATTAAGACGCATAGCGGAAAACTCGTGTTTTTTGAACATATTAAAGCATTAAAAGAAGAATAGGAGGTGGCTTAAATGCTAGAAATTCGCTAAAAAGCACACCCCGCTAAATAAGGAAAATTCTAAAAACGAGCTTTTTTTAAATTCAAAGGCTATTTAGCTCTCGATATAGTTTTTAAGTTTGCGTCCTACTTTAGGGTGTTTTAGTTTTTTTATGGCAGAGCTTTCTATTTGTCTTACTCGCTCTCTGGTAACATTAAGTTCCTTGCCGATTTCTTCTAAGGTTCTGTCGCTCTCATCGTCCATTAAGCCAAAACGCATACGAATCACGGCTCTTTCTCTGTCGTTTAACTGGTCTAAAACCTCGTCGATTTGCTCTTTTAAGTCGTCTTTAAGTATATGTTCC
>CAZWYE010000074.1:0-7546 GCA_964637895.1 uncultured Campylobacter sp.
TCATCACTTGGGGAGCAAATATGGCTGAAATGCACCCTATACTTTGGTCAAGAGTTAGCGATAAAAAGCTTCAAAACTTAGATAAAGTAAAACTTGTAAATCTTAGCACTTACTCAAATAGAACTTCAAATATAGCCGATATTGAAATCATTTTTAAACCAAGCACGGATTTAGCGATTTGGAACTATATCGCTAGAGAGATAGTTTATAATCACCCTGAAGCTATGGATAAAAATTTCGTTAAAAAGCATTGTATTTTTGCAACCGGCTTTGCAGATATAGGTATGGTATGAGAGGCAATCCAAACCACCCTAAATTTGCGCCGAGTGAGAAAGATACGGTGATGAAGCAAAAGGTTATTACCATTGATGAGGAAGAAGTGGTTTCTTTAGGATATTTAGGTGTAAAAGTAGGCGATAAATTAGAAATGAAACATAGCTCCACTCCAGATGCTCACTGGGAGATTAGTTTTGAGGACTTTAAAAAGGCTTTAGAGCCTTATACGCTTGAATATGTTGCAAAGCTTGCAAAGGGCGATGATAACGAAAGTTTAGATGAATTTAAGAAAAAACTACAAGAACTTGCTAAACTTTACATAGAAAAAAATCGCAAAGTAGTAAGCTTTTGGATTATGGGCTTTAACCAACACACAAGAGGAAGTTGGGTGAATGAACAAGCTTATATGGTTCATCTTCTATTAGGAAAACAAAGTAAGCCGGGCAATGGAGTCTTCTCTCTTACAGGATAGCCAAGCACCTGTGGAACGGCAAGAGAAGTAGGGACATTTTGTCACCGCTTACCTGCTGATATGCTTGTGGCAAATGCTAAACACAGAGAAATCACAGAAAAAATTTGGAAACTTCCTGCAAAAACTTTAAATCCAAAACCGGGTTCGCCTTATTTGAAGATTATGCGAGATTTAGAGGATGTAGTTATTAAATTTGCTTGTGTTCAGGTGAATAATCCTTGGCAAAATACTGCTAATGCAAACCACTGAATAAAAGCAGCAAGAGAAATGGATAATTTTATAGTTGTAAGCGATGTTTATCCGGGAATTTCTGCTAAAGTTGCGGATTTAATTCTACCTTCGGCTATGATTTATGAAAAATGGGGAGCTTATGGAAATGCAGAAAGACGCACTCAACACTGGAAACAGCAAGTTTTACCTGTTGGCGGAGCTATGAGCGATACTTGGCAGATTTTAGAATTTGCAAAACGGTTTAAGCTTAAAGAGGTATGGAAAGAAACTAAGGTTGATGATAAGCTTACTTTACCTAGTGTTTTAGACGAAGCTAAGGCTTATGGGGTATAGCGAAGAAGATACGCTTTTTGATGTGCTTTTTGCAAATAAAGAAGCTAAATCCTTTAGCATTAACGATACTATTTTAGAAGGTTTTGATAATAGCGAAGTTAAAGGTGATGAAAGAGCTATTGTAGGAAGCGATGGACAAGAATTTAAAGACTATGGCTTTTTTGTTCAAAAATATCTTTGGGAAGAATACCGTAAATTCGGCTTAGGACACGGGCACGATTTGGCGTATTTTGATGATTATCATAAGGTTAGAGGCTTAAGATGTCCTGTGGTAAATGGTAAGGAAACCTTGTGGAGATTTAATGCTAAGTATGATTACTGTGCTAAAAAAGCTGCTCCAAATTCTGATTTTGCCTTTTATGGAACCTTGCTTAAAGAGCTTAAAAGAGGAGATTTAACCAAGCCTATTTCTAGTGAGACTTATCCGCTTACTAATAAGGCTAAAATTTTCTTTAGACCATTTATGAAAGCACCTGAAACTCCTAGTAAAGAATATCCTTTCTGGCTTTGTACTGGTAGAGTTTTAGAGCATTGGCATAGCGGAACTATGACTATGCGTGTGCCTGAGCTTTATAGAGCTGTGCCTGAGGCTTTGTGTTATATGAATGAAGAAGACTGTGCTAAACTCTCTTTAAAACAAGGCGATGTGGTTTGGGTTGAATCAAGACGCGGTAAGGTTAAAGCTAGAGTGGATATGAGAGGGCGTAATAAACCGCCTGTAGGACTTGTATATGTGCCTTGGTTTGATGAAAATGTTTTTATCAATAAAGTATGTTTAGATGCAACCTGTCCGCTTTCTAATCAAACGGATTTTAAAAAATGTGCGGTTAAGATTATGAAGGTTTAAAAACTTATGAAGGGTAGAAGAGAATTTTTTAATACCGCTTTTAAGGGTCTGTGCCTTTGTGCTGGAGGAGGCTTTTTAGCAAGCTTGGCTTTAAAAGCTGAGGATGGCTATTATCTAAGACCTCCGGGCGTCGAGGACGAAGAGAAATTCTTAAGTAAGTGTATTCGTTGCGGATTGTGCGTAAAAGCCTGTCCCTACGATACGCTTAAACTTGCAAGTTTGCTTGATAGTCCTAAAAATGGAACTCCTTTTTTTGAAGCTAGGAAAGTTGCTTGTGAGCTGTGCGAGGATCTTCCTTGCATTAAAGACTGTCCTACGGGAGCTTTGGATAAAAAATACCTTGAACTTGAAAAAGGCTATGCTAAACTCAAAATGGGCATTGCTATAGTAGATAGTGCAAATTGTATCGCACACTGGGGAATTCAATGTGATGCCTGTTATAGAGCCTGTCCTTTGATAGATAAAGCCTTGAAAATAGAATTAAAACACAATGAGCGCACACAAAAACACGCTTTTATGATTCCTGTAGTGGATAATGAGCTTTGTGTTGGTTGTGGTAAATGCGAAAAGGCTTGTATCACGCAAGAACCTTCCATTCGCGTTCTGCCTGGAGCTTTTATTTTAGGTTCGGTTGGAAATCACTATATAAAGGGCTGGGACAAAGAAGATGAAAAGCGCTTAAAAGATGCAAATTCTCAAAAGAAAATTGGCGATAAAGGAGCTAGAGATTATCTTAATAATGAGGGGGGGGGGGGATTGCTATGAAATATCTTATTTTAAGACGCATAGTCCAGTTAGCAATTCTCGCTATTTTTGCTTTTGGTGCTTTTGATTTTATTTTAAAAGGGAATTTAAGCTCTTCTAATTTTTTTTCCAATATACCACTAAGCGATCCTTTTGCCATACTTCAAATCTTTTTAGCTTCATTAAGCATTGATTTTACGGCACTTTTGGGTGCTTTGATTGTTTTGGTTTTATACGGATTGTTTTTAGGAAGAGCCTTTTGTTCTTGGGTGTGTCCTGTGAATTTAATCACGGATTTTTCAGCCTTTGTGCGTTCTTATTTTGATTTCAAAACGAGCAAAGTTTTGACTTTAAGCAAGAATTTGCGTTATTATGTTTTGGCTTTGATTTTAGTCCTTTCTTTCGTGCTTTCTATGCCGATATTTGAGAGTTTTTCTTATATAGGCATTATACATAGAGGGATTATTTTTGGCGGAACTTCTTGGCTTTTCGTTACTTTTATCATCTTTTGTGTGGATACTTTTTTAAGCTCTAGGGCGACTTGTTCGCATTTTTGTCCGCTTGGGGCGTTTTATGCATTAATTAGCCGTTTTGCCTTGCTTAAAATAAAATACAACGCCACTAAATGCTTTAAATGCGTAGGAATTTGCCCCGAAAAACAAGTGCTTCATATGATAGGAAAGCAAAGCGGGGTTGTAAATTCAGGCGAATGCACAAGGTGTGCGAGGTGTATAGAAGTATGCAACGACGATGCTTTGAAATTTAATATATTTGATTTAAGGAAAGAATGATGAAAAAGAAAATACTTTTACTCTCAGCGGCTTTGTTTATAGCAGCTTGTGCTTTAAACGATGGAGTGAGTTCTGAGCAAATCTGGCTTAGAAAAATAGCTTTAGAAAATGAAAACAAACTTGTTTTAGAAAGCATTAGTTATGAGGGAATGCAGCCTGGTGAATCAAGCTTGGTCGAAAGATCTTTTGAAAATGCTCCTCCTATCATACCTCACTCTGTAGATGGTATGTTGCCTATTTTAAAAGATAATAACACCTGTCTTAGTTGTCACGATAAAAGCATAGCGCAAGATGTTGGTGCTACGCCTATTCCTGCGACTCATTATTATGATTTTAGAAAGAATAAAAGCACTGGAGAAAACATTAGTGATACGCGTTTTAACTGCACTCAATGCCATGTTGCTTTAAGCGATGCTAAACCTTTGGTTAAAAATAATTTTAAAGCAGGTTTTAGAGACGAAAAAGCCAAAAATAGCTCGAATTTATTTGATGTGATGAATGAGGGTGTGTTAGATAATATATATTAAATATCAACGAAGATGTTTTAAGGCATTTTCGTTGATTTAAAATTGGAGTAAAAATGAATCTTTCAAGCGTTTTGTTAATCGTCAAAGAAGCCGACCAAAAGGAATTTTTGGAAAATTTAAAGAAAATTGAGGGTTGTAGTGCCGAGCTTGTGGAAAAAGAAAAGATTATCGCGGTGATTGAGAGTGATACTTTGGAGAATGAGCTGGGAATTTATAAAGCCATCGAGGCTTTACCAAAACTTGTGAGCATAAATATGGTTTTCTTATCAAGACCTTGATGAGGATATACAAAAACTTCAAAACTGCGACACTATACAGAGTATAGAAAAAAAGCAAAAGGCTGAGGATATAGAATATCACGGAACTATGTTTAAAAGTTTTTCTTAGGATATTTTTTTGGTTATAATACTCTTTTAGATTTTTAAGAGAGATATTATGATTTTTTTACTGCCTTTACTTGTACTTATTGCTGTGATTTTCGGCATAGATTATATTTATTTTAGTGATAAAAACGAGCAAAAGCTTGAGCAAAATTCAAGCTTAGAACGCAAAAATCCTAGCTTAGAACGAGAAAAGCAAGAATATATAAAAAATCTTTTTAAACAAAAATAGTTTTCAAGCTTATCTTTGCTGACTTTTTAAGATTTTAAGAAATGTTTTTTATATACTGCTTTTAAGAATATAAGAGAAACTTAAAAAGCTTTTTGCTAGAATAATCCTTAAATCAAAACACAGGCAAATTTTATGAGAAACACCATAACCGAAGCGTCTATTTATGAAGCACAAGGGCTTAAAAACGAGGCTTTAGAAATTTATAAAAATATACTTAAAGACGATCCGCTTAATCAAAACGCCATCGATGCCGTGCGAAGACTTAGCGGTTTTAGGTCTAAACACAAGGATTTAAACACTCAAATGCTTGATTTTTTCATCAATATGAAAAGCGAAGAGGAGATTAATGAATTTAAAAGGTGGTTGATTAAGCTATGAATTTAGAGGATTTGGTAAGAAAAACGATTAGTGAAGTAAGTTCGCAAATTGAAGAACTTCAAAAGCAAAAAGAGCTTTTAAAAGATCAAAAAAATGCAAAAGTGGAATTTGAAGTGATTGAAAGCTCAAAAGAGGAATTAAGCATAGAAGAAGAGCCTGAAATTTCTGCTAAAACTAAGCAAAAATCATCTACACAAGAAGTGGAGATTGAAAATTTAAAACAAGATAAAAAGGAGTCCAAAAAAGAGCAAATTTCAAGCCTTTCTCAAAAAGAACCTAAGCAAGATGAGCAACTTAAAGCGGAGCTTTTACAAGCAAATTTGCAAAGCCAACAAGAGCTTTCAAGCGAGGTTTTAAACGCTTCTGTTATAATGCAAAGTTTGGGAGAGGATATTTTTTTAAAGAATTTAAGAGAGCGCATTTTGGTGCTTTTTGAGGGCTTAAACCGTATTGAGAAAGAAGATTTAGAACAAAGGCTAAATTTAACTATCAATTTTTTAGAGTTTTTACTTGCAAATATCGAAGACAAACTTAAAAAACAATAAAAAGCTCACTTTCATAAGCGATTTTTTAAAGCCTTATACCAAAAGGGCTTTTTTAGTAGGTGGCAGTGTGCGTAACTTGCTTTTAGGCTTTAAGATTGATGATTTTGATATAGAACTTTATGATTTGGGCGTTAAAGAATTTGAAATTTTAATGAAAAAGCTCGGTGCAAAGGGCGTTGGCAAGAGTTTTTTCGTGTATAAATTTAAAAATTTCGACCTTGCCTTAGCACGAAAAGAAAATAAAATTTCTAAAGGACACAGAGGCTTTGAGGTGAGCCTTTGTAAGGACGAAAAAGAAGGTGCAAAAAGGCGCGATTTTACCTGCAATGCTTTAATGCTTAATCTTTTTAGCTTCGAGCTTTTGGACTTTTTTGGCGGTGTTAAAGACTTAGAAAGCAAGATTTTAAGGCATATTGATGATACAAGCTTCAAAGAGGATAGTTTGCGCGTTTTAAGGGCTTTGTATTTTGTTGCTAAATTTGGCTTTAGTATAGATGAAAATACCTTAAATTTAATGAAAACTATGCATATAAGCGATTTAAGCCTTGATAGGATAAATGCTGAACTTTACAAGCTTTTTAAGGGCGAATATTTGCTAAAATCTTTTAAATATTTGCAAATTTTAGGCTTAGAAGAAAAGATTTTCACTAGAAATTTCGCAGACGAAAAAGAAAGTAAAAAATTCGAACTTTTGCTTGAAAATGCAAGAAAATTCATAAAAGATGAGGGGCTTTTTTTGTATTTATACCTCAATCATTTTAAGATAGACAAGGAGCTTTTTTTTAAAAAAACTAGGCTTAAAAAAGACTTTTTAAAGGCTGCAAAGCAGCCCTATTTTGAGAATGAGCTTAGCGATTTTGATTTAGCCCAAATTTCTACTCAAATGCCCTTAAAATCTTGGCTTGGACTTTGGAATGAAGAACGCATTAAAAGGGTGAAAAAACTAGGAATTTATGAGAATAAATTTCAAAGCAAAATTTCAAGCGAAGAGCTTATAAAGCAAGGTTTTAATGGAAAAGATTTAGGCTTAGAGCTTAAAAAGTTAAGAGAAAAAGAACTTAAAATTTACTTAAAAGGTTTAAAATGAATTGTGTTTTAAAAATTTGCACTAAAGACGCAAAAGGTCTTATTTATAAAATTTCAAATGTGATTTTCAAACACCGCATAAATATCATTAAAAATAACGAATTCGTGGGCGAGGGAATGTTTTTCTTTAGGGCGATTTTGGAGGGCGAATTTGAAAAAAAAGCACTTTTAGAGGATTTAAAAAACTCACTAGGAAAGGACTTATTTGCCGAACTTCACGAAAAAAGAAAAAAAGACATTATAGTTTTTGTTACCAAAGAAAGCCATTGTCTTGGCGATTTACTTATAAAGCATTATAGCAAGGAGCTTAAAGCCAACATTAAAGCCGTTATTTCAAACTATGAGGAGCTTAGGAGTTTGGTAAGCAAATTTAATATTGCTTACCACAGCATAAAAACGGATAATTTAAGCAAAGAAGAACACGAGCAAAAGATCTTAGAATGCCTTAAAAATTATGAGTTTGATTATCTTGTTTTGGCAAAATATATGAGAATTTTATCGCCAAATTTCGTCCGCCTTTTTGAGAATAAGATTATAAACATTCACCATTCTTTTTTACCCGCTTTTATCGGTGCAAATCCTTACAAACAAGCCTTTGAAAGAGGCGTTAAAATCATAGGTGCGACCGCGCATTTTGTAAATGATGAATTAGATAGCGGACCTATTATTACTCAAAATGTGCTAAATATCAACCACGAATACAC
>CAZWYE010000075.1:0-7442 GCA_964637895.1 uncultured Campylobacter sp.
CCGCCTTTTATCATAGAAAAAGCTCACATTGATGAAATGAACGAGAAATTAAGAGTAAGTTTGAAAGAAGTTTGAAAAATTTTTAAATAGGGTTTTTGGCAAAGTTTTGTTTTAATATTGCTTTTACTTAAAGTCCATAAAAGCAAATTTAGTTTTTTAAATGGGCTTTAGTATCTTGACAAAACCTTTTATTTTTTGTACAATAGCACGTTAAATTTTTGTTAATCAAAAGGAAACACAATGAAAAAATTTCTAGTGGCAAGTGCTTGTGTTACTTTACTAGGTAGTTGTGCCTTTGGTGAGGGTTTTTTTGCAGGTGGCGAGGGTTCTTTATTCTACTCTCAAGGTCATTTTAAAAACTCAACTACAGGAAAAAGAAAGGATAATTCCTTCGGTTTAGATTTAGGCTTAAAGCTTGGTTATATCATCACTGATGATCACAGGGTTTATGGTGCTTCTCATGTAGATATGAGAGCTCAGTATTTCTATGCTAATAGAGAAGCTTATAAATTTGTTCTTGGTTATGATTTCACTCCGCAAATTTCTGATTCTTGGCGTGGGGTTTTAGGTGCTTATGGGGGTTATGCTTATGCAAGACTTAAAACTTCCGGATTGTCTAAAACCAGCTATAAAAAAAGCTATGTTTATGGAGCTAAAGCTGGTGTTTTACACGAAATTGATGAAAGCAACGAGCTTGAATTTGGCGTAAAATTCGAACAGCTTCGTTTGAATGAAGTAAGGGGCACTAAGACTTTTACAAACGATATTGTTGCTTATATAGGATATAATTACAAATTTTAAAAGATTTGTAATCCACAAAGAGGAGTTGCAACTCCTCTTTATTCCTCATACTTTTAAATAAAATATATTTCATAAATTGCCAAAAGGCTTAGCAAAATTTACATTAATTTGCCATACTTTAGTAAGCTTAAATAAGACTGCATTTTTTTGCGAACTCACAAGAGTACTTATTTAATCTAAATACAAAACAATTAAGTTTTATTTCTTTTTCATTTCTATATTTATAGTGCATTATGCTTTTGCACATATGAAACTCAGCTTTGAAATCCGCCTAAAAGTATGAGACTTAAAGCCATTATAAACATTCCGCATATCACCCCATACAAGCTGTCGTGAGTACCTCCATAAGTTCTTGCCGTAGGTAAAAGTTCATCAAGAGAAATAAAAACCATAATCCCAGCAACAACAGAAAAACTTATGCCAAGAGTAAGCTCATTCATAAAAGGCAAAAGCACAAGCATACCCACTAAAGCACCTAAAGGTTCAGCAAAACCAGATAAGGCAGAATATATAAAAGCCTTTTTTCTATCCCCAGTAGCGTGATAAATCGGCAAAGAAACCGCTAAGCCCTCAGGTATATTGTGTATGGCAACTGCTATAGCTATGACAACTCCTAAACTTATGTTTTCGATACTTGATACGAAAGTAGCGAAACCTTCTGGAAAATTATGCACAGCTATGGCTAAAGCAGTGAAAAGCCCTGTTCTTTTAAGGGACTTAAGATTTAATCTTTTAAGAGGTTCACCCGGATGAAATTTTGGAGTTTTTTTAGGATTTTTAGGCAATGGACATATTTTAATCTCAACAAGTGCTTCTTTGGGCTCGTGAGGATTGACATCCTCTGGTATAAACCTATCTATCAAAAGAGAAAGCAAAATACCACCAAAAAAACAGGCTAAAGCCCAAAAAGAGCCAAATTCATCGTATTTTTCAAAATCTTTAAAAGCTGTAGGTAAAAGCTCCATAAAAGAAATATAAAGCATAACGCCGGCAGAAAAACCAAGACCAAAAGAAAGCACTCTTAGATTATCTTGTTTAGAAAAAAATGCAATTACAGCACCAATAGCCGTTGAAAATCCCGCAAACAAAGTCAAAATCATAGCAAGTGTAAATTGTTCAAAACTTATTTCCATAAGAATTTTATTCCTTTTTCAAAATTATGCAATAATGATAAAATATTTTAGCTTAATTGCAAATTGATTTATAGTTTTAACTGTAAATTTTCTATTTTTATTGCGTTTTGTTAAAGAAAATTAAGGATAAAAGCCCAAAAGCTAATAAATATTTTTGATAATAAGCTGAGGTGTAATGAGTCCTCTAAAGCTATTCTTAGTTATGCTGCCGAGCAAAGAGATATTTTCGTTTAGGTTGGGTTCTTTGTCGAAGTTGAAAAATAGGGCTTCGAGGCTTTTATTGTCCTTAGTTAAGATAAGTTTTAAGTGCTTGCCAGCGGGGTCTAAAATTCTTTTATTTTTCACGCTTAAATCTTTGATAACAAAAAGCGGACGCGGATTTTTATAGCCAAAAGGTTCAAAATACTCCAAAAGTTCGAGCATTTCAAAGTCTATATCCTTAGGTTCTAAAACTCCTAAAATTTCATCAGTATCTAAAAAACTTGAATGCGGAATTTGCGAACACTGCGTTTGCATAAGCTCTTTAAAGCTTTCGTAATTTTCTAAATCAAGCCCGAGCCCGGCTGCGCTTTTGTGTCCGCCATAATTATTAAGCAAAGCCCCAGCCTTAGTGATAAGGCTTAAAATGTCTATTTTACCGACGCTTCTTGCACTGCCTTTAAGTTTGTTTTCGTTTAAAGAAAAGACAAAAGAAGGCTTGTTAAAATGCTTTGCTAAGCGGCTTGCGACTATGCCAAGAACGCCCTCGTGCCAATTTTTCCCGCTCACAATCACGCAAGAATCATTCTCCTTAACTTGAGCCAAAGACGCGTCAAAAAGCTGTTTTTCCTCATCTTTGCGACTTTCGTTAAAGCTTATTATTTGTTCTAAAGAACTTAAAGCCTCGTTGAAATTCTTAGTATGTAAAAAACGATACGAAATGCTTGCATCGTCCATTCTTCCAGCACTATTAATAAGTGGTGCTATAAGAAAGCTTATATTATCAAGGCTAAATTCTTGTTTTTGATAATAATGCTTCATCGCCTTAAATGCTGCTCTTTTGGACTTGTTAATGCATTCTATGCCCTTTTTGGTTAAAATGCGGTTAATGTCCCTTAACTCCATCATATCCGCAATAATCGCAATCGCAAGAAGCTCTATAAATTTAGACATATCGTATTTAAGTTTGCAAACCTCTTTTAAAGCCGCTATTAAATACCAAGCCACCTCCGCACCGCAAATTTCAATGTCTGGAAAATTGCAATCTTTTTGTTTAGGATTTATAATCGCAAAGGCTTCGGGCAAGGTCTCTAAAGGCATATGATGGTCTGTTATGATTAAATCAATGTGCTTTTGCTTACAAAGTTCTGCCGCTTCAAAGGCTGCTATGCCATTATCTACTGTTATGATTAAATCGACATCAAGTTCGCTTACTATGTCTTTATTTATGCCGTATCCGTCTTTAAAGCGGTTTGGAATTTTAACTATATAATCAAAGCCTATATCATCGAAAAATTCCGCCATTATAGTGCAAGAAATAATGCCATCGACATCGTAATCTCCAACTATGGCGACCTTTTGATTTTTTTCTATGGCTTCTTTTATGCGACCTGCTGCCTTGTAAGCGTCCTTTAAACAGCAAGGTAGGGGTAAATCGCTAAGCTTTTTATGCAAGTCCTTTTCGAAACGAAGACTTAGAATTCTTTTAATATCTTCTTTACCCAATACATTCATAATTACTTGCTGCCTTAATGAATCCGTAAATCACGGGATTTACCCGCTCAAGCCTTGAAGTAAATTCAGGGTGAAACTGCACTGCAAGGAAAAAAGGGTGGTTTTTAAGCTCCACAGCCTCGATAAGTCCTTCACTCTCGCCACTTACTATAAGCCCTTTGTTTTCTAGCATTTTGCGGTATTTTGGATTTGCTTCGTAGCGGTGGCGGTGTCTTTCTTTAATGATTTTTTTGCCCTCATAAATTCGGCTTAAAAGCGTGTTTTCTTTTATCTTGCACTCATAGCTTCCTAGCCTCATAGTCCCACCTAAAGGCGTTTTACTTGTTCTAATCTGCTTTTTGCCGCTTGAATCTATGAATTCATCGATTAAATACACAATAGGATTTTCGCATTTTTCGTCAAATTCTGTGGAATTTGCGTTTTTAAGTTTTAAAACATTCCTTGCAAATTCAACCAAAGTAAGCTGCATTCCTAAGCAAATTCCTAAAAATGGAATTTTATGCTCTCTTGCATAAGAAATCGCCCTAATCTTGCCCTCAACGCCCCTTTGTCCAAAACCTCCAGCAACTAAAATTCCGCTAATATCCTTAAAGCTTTCTTTTAAGTCTAAATTTTCAAGCTTTTCGCTATCTATCCACTTAATATCCACTTTTGTATCTAGCATAGCACCTGCGTGGATTATAGCTTCTGTGAGGCTTTTATAGCTCTCGGTTAAATCGACATACTTGCCAACAAAAGCGATTTTAACTTCATTACTCGGTGCAATGACGCGTTTTACTAAGGAATTCCAATTATCCATATGAGGCTTTAAGGCTTTAAGCTCTAAAACACTAGCAATAGCTCCTAAAATATCTTGCTTTAAAAAATTCAGTGGAATTTGATAAATGCTTGCCGCATCGACGCTTTCTATGACGCAGTTTTTCTCTACCCCGCAAGAAATGGCGATTTTATCTTTCAAGTCTCTATTTAAAGGCTTTTCACTGCGACAAATGATCATATTCGGACTTATTCCTATGCGCCTTAACTCACCTACGCTGTGCTGAGTAGGCTTGGTTTTTAGCTCTCCTGCAGCCTTGATAAAAGGCACTAAGGTTAAATGTATGGTCATTGCGTTGTGTTTTCCTACTTCTAAGCTTAAAGCACGAATGGCTTCTAAAAATGGCAAACCCTCGATATCGCCGACGGTTCCACCTATTTCTACTATTAAAATATCTTTGTTTTCTCCGGCTTTTTTAATGCGTCTTTTAATTTCATCGACTATGTGAGGAATTACTTGTATGGTCTTTCCTAAATACTCGCCACGCCTTTCTTTTTCAATGACGCTTTGATAAACGCGTCCTGTGGTGAAGTTATTAAGCTGGGATAAGTTTTCATCTAAAAATCTCTCATAATGCCCTAAATCAAGGTCAGTTTCTGCTCCATCATCGGTTACAAAAACCTCTCCGTGCTCAAAAGGACTCATAGTTCCCGGATCGACATTTATATAAGGATCAGCCTTTAAAATGCTTACTTTCAAGCCCGAATTTTTAAGCAAGGTTGCAATGGAAGCTGCGGCTATTCCTTTGCCTAAGGAGCTTAAAACGCCTCCGGTTACGAAAATATATTTGGTTTTTTTCATATTTTTTTCAAGCCTTAAATTTTTTAATGAAATTATAACTTTATAAACTTTGCATTTAGTAAAAATATGTAAAAATTACAAATAAAATTTCAAGGAAAAACTATGCAAATCACCTTACTTTCTTACACAAATTTAGCCGTGTGTTCTCACGCCATAAGAACTTGTTGGCAAAGCTTTGAAAAGGGCGATTGTGGCGGCGAAAAGGATAAAGAACTCATAGACAGAGTAGGAAACAAATTTAAACACGCCTCAACCTTAGAGCATTTAAACTACGCCTTTTACATTCAAGGAATTTCAAGGGCTTGTTTGCAAGAATTAGCACGCCACCGTCACGCAAGTTTTAGCGTAAAAAGCACGAGATATACCTTAAAAGAGCTTAGAAATGAGAGCGAATTTAAAGAAAACGACTTTGAAAAAGCTTCCAAATTTCTTGTATTTTGCGGAAATGAAAAGGTTGATAATGCAAGCATTAAAGCCTTAGAAAATTTAAGAATGATTTTGCAAGAAAGCATCTCGCTTGATCTAGCAAAATACTGCTTACCTGAAAGCTATAAAACAGAACTTACTTTTAGCATTAACGCAAGAAGTTTGCAAAATTTCCTTTCCCTTCGCAGTGCAAAGGCTGCACTTTGGGAGATAAGAGCCTTAGCAAACGCCATTTTTAACGCCTTGCCCGATGAGCATAAATTCATATTTGAAGCGTGTTTGAATAAAGAAAATTCATATTCTTAGAAGTTTTTATTCATCTTTTTATATTAGAATTGGCTGTGTAAAATAAGTAACCCAAAAAGGTTTTTCTTGTCAAAACTCTTCCTTGCAAGTCCCTTAAAACTGCTTTTAAAATGTGCCCTGCCTAATACGATAGGCTCTATCTTGCTTAGTGCTTATTTCATCGTCGATGGTATTTTTGTTGGTAAATACTTAGGTGCAACAAGTCTTGGAGCTTTAGGCATTGCTATGCCTTTTGTTATGATGAGTTTTGCACTTAGCGATATGGTTGCTGTGGGTTGTTCGGTGCAAGTTGCGATGAAGTTAGGAAAAGGTAAGCTCAAAGAAGCAAACTTACTTTTTAGCACTTCTTTAGCAATAACCTTTATCATAGGATTTTGCGTTTCTTTGGCGTTTTTCTTGCTTACTCCTGTGATTTTACAAGGTATAAACGAGGGTGTAGAATTTAAAAACAATATTAGAGAATTCATACAAGTTTTCGCTTTTTTTATGCCTTTTCTAAGCCTTTATACTATACTTGATAATCTTTTAAGAATTTGCGGGAAAAATCTTTATAGTATGAGTTTAAATGTCGTAATTGCCGTGCTTAATATAGTTTTAGATTATGTTTTTATCGTGCTTTTTAAGCTAGGACTTAGTTCTGCCGCACTTGCGACTTGCTTAGGTTTTTCTTTAGCGACCTTGCTTGGTTTTGCTCCTTTTTTGCTTAAAAAAACGCAGTTAAGATTTAGCGGAGTGTGGTTTAGATTTAAAAGCATAGCAAATATTTTTTACAACGGAAGTAGCGAGTTTTTTAATAACATTTCAGGCTCACTTTATGCGTCTTTTGCGAATTTGATTTTGCTTAAATTTGGTGGCACAAACGCCGTTGCTGCCTTTAGCATTGTCGCTTATATCGATAGTTTTATTATTATGCTTTTAACAAGTCTTAATGAAGCAATGCAAGGAGCACTAAGCTTTAATTTCGCAAGAAAAGACCGAACAAGGCTTAAAAATTTGCTTAAAAGCACCTTTAAAGCGACCTTTTTGCTCTCTTTGCTTGCCTTTTTACTCTGCCTTATTTTCACAAAAGAGCTCACGGGCTTTTTCGTGCAAAAAAGTGATGAAATTTTGCACGATTTAAGCGTTTTTGCCTTAAGCTTATACGCGCTAAATTACTTGGTAACTTGGTTTAATCTTTGCGTAAATTCCACGCTTACAGCCTTTAACGAAGCTAAATCATCCTTGCTTTTAAGCCTAATTCAAAACCTCTTCGCTCCTCTTTTTTTAATCTACGCCCTAAGCTTTGTTTGGGGCTTAAGTGGAGTTTTTATCACGGCTTTTATCGCCGAAATTTTTTGCGTTTTTCTTGCTTTGTTTTTTCTTAAAAAAATTCTAAAAAGAATTAGTATTTTCTAACTCCGCACACATCTTCTCAAACTCTGCGTAATATTTCCACGAAGCGACTA
>CAZWYE010000076.1:0-5726 GCA_964637895.1 uncultured Campylobacter sp.
CTTGTCTTAAAGAGCTTAAAAAAGACTTAAAACAACTTAGAAAACAAGGGCTTTCTCAGACTCAAAGCGATGAAATTCTAGCGTTTTTCGAGCTTATCACTCTTTATAAACAGGGACATTTTGTCAATGCTGTTTTTAGGGTGAAAAATCAGCTCTCTTACAAGCTTGGTTTTGCTATGGTTAAAAGCTCGAATTTTGCAAGAATTTTCCTGCCCCTCGTACTTTTAAAAATCGTTCTCAATCATAAAATTTGCGAATACAAATACAAGCAAATTCTCGCAAAAAATCCAAATTTAAAACTTCGTGCTTTAGAAGATTACGAAAACTACGAAGAGGCTTTAAAGCTTAAAAATCACCTAAGTTACAAACTAGGAAACGCCTTTTTAAAAGCTTGTAAAGAATTATGGGGGGGGGGTTGATAAAATTCATCTTCGTCGATGCAGCTAAAATTTGTAAAGAATTTAAAAAGCAAAAAACTTCAGGCTAACCCATTTAAAAAAAGATTTTTAGACTCATTTTAAAAAGGAGCTTCAATAAGGACTTAGCACGAGAAATTTTAAAGCTAAAAACACAGTGAAAATCGGAGCTTTATACAAAATGATTTTTAAGGGGCTTAAAATTATGCTTAAAAGAACCTGCTTGAAATAATTTTTAATTTTTATTTAAAAATGTCAAAAAAATTTCTTGCAATTCTTTTTTTGATTCTTGCGGCTTTTTATCAAAAAAGAAAGGTAATGCTATAAAATGAAGCATTTTTTGAGCCCTGTTTTCATCTTTAAAAAAATATTTATCCTTTAAAGATAAAAGCAATCTTTCTTTCCATTGATCGTCTGTATAGTATTTTTCTCCCTTGCATTCCATAAGGGCTTGTGTGGATAAAAAATCATCGCTAGAGTCCTTTAATTTTCCAAAAAATACAAAATCGGGCTCAAAACCTTTTTTGTAGTTTGCACTATTTTTGTCATTATGGTAGATTTTAAACTCCTCAAAATGATTGTTTCTAATGATAATCCACTCTTCAAATTTCTTATCGATTTTTTCTGAATTTTCATTGATAAATTTTAAAAATTTTCCCGCCTCTAAACCTTCACTATCAAAAGTGCTATTTGTATAATAAAGCCAATCGTATTCTGCCTGTGCTTTTGCGGCTTTTACATTAACAATTCTTTTTTTATCGGTATCAAACTTCACCACTTTAAAATCGCTCACCTCAAAATTATCTTTTTCATTTGTGTGATTTCTGAGTAGGTTTTTAAAATTTTTAAGAAGTTTTTTAGCGATTTCTAATTGAATTTTTTTATCATAAAAGCCCTGCCTTTTATCGATTCTCAATTCTAATTTTGTTATTTCGTGATAAAAATCCATTGCACTAGAATATTTAAAAAAATCTTTATGCATAAACTTAAGATTTATTTCTAAAATATTCATAGCCTTAGCAAAGACTGAAAAGCTTATTTTATTTTCTAAAGTTTCTCTTTTAAAACTTGCTTCTTTAGCGTCGTTTTTAACCTCAAGGGCGTCCTCTTCTTCTATTTTATCGGCTATATAGGGGAGTTCTATTTCTTTTAACTGCCCTAAAATTTCTTGCTTGATTTTTTCTAAATCTTCGCAAGATTCTTTAAATTTTCCTTTGGGAATTTTATCGTTTTTTATGTGATAAATTTCGTATTTTTTTATGATTTTTTTCGCTCTTTCGCTAGGTTTTAGCTCTTCTAATTCTACCTCACTAGCCGTTGCAAAAGCTTCTTTCTCTAAGCTTTCTTTAAGTTGTGCTATGAATTCTGACTCATTGAGTGAATGATAGCTTAGCCTTTCTAGCATAGCCAATTCGCCGCCTTTATCATATTTTCGTTTAAACTCATCGCTACCATCAAAGCTGAATGGATAATACCTAGCACCGCGTCCTATTAATTGCATATGACTTATAGTGTTTTCTCCGTTTTGCAGTTTGTTTAAACGCACTATGTCGAATAAATTGAGCACATCCCAACCCTCATTAAGCTTATTGACAGTAAAAATGACTCTAATTTGATTGTCTGGATTCTCTAAAGTATTAAGCATTTTTGCATCAAAAGAAGAATCCTCCTTGCTAGCCTTTTTATTTTCTTCATTTGTGATGAATTGCTTATCTTTTTTAAAATGAAACTTTATGCTATCTATAATTTTTTTAGAAAATTCCTCTTTATATTCTGCGTTAAAAAATTCTAAACTGTAATAAAAAAGTTCGTTATTTTTGCTATCACAAATTTCACTTTTTTCATAAAAATCCCTTATATCTTTAGGACTTAAATTCTCTAAAAATTCGTTAAAGATTCTTTGATTTTCTTTTGAATGATTGATTGTTTCGCTCTTAAATAGCACAACCGGCTTAAGTTTTAATCCGTGCTTTTGCGCTAAAAGCTGTCTGTAAAGGCTTAGCAGCATTGCACCTAGCATCATTTTTGTTTTATGATTGCTACTTTCTTCGTATTTTATAAGAGAAATGGACTTTGAGTATTGAGCTTCGTTGAATCTTTTTAAATTATAATCAAAAATGATTTTATCTTTATACTTTTCCCTCACTTCCTCCTCGTTTGGAAGGGTCGCACTGAACTCGAAAAGCAAGTTTGCGTCATTTGCCTTAAAAGCCATATTTACAACACTTTCCCAGCTTTGTTTTTCTTCTTGCTCCTTTTTGCTAAGTTTTCTTTTTGTATTGCTGTTTAAATGATGAGCCTCATCGGCTAAAAATACTATTTTATTGTTTTTAAAATAATCAATACTTAGGCGATTATCTCCTCCTTCTATTAAATCTTTGCTAAGCTTTTGAATGCCGCTAAAGTAAATATTAATCGCATTTTCATCTTTATCATAAAAATTTTCAATTTTTTTTATCTCGACGCGTTTATCATCGATGATGATAGTATCCTTAAAAAGATACTTACTCGAATCGCTTTTGCAAAAATTGATTTTTACCTGTTCTATAAGGGACAATGAATGTGTGAAAAATAAAAAATTCCTAAAACCCTTTTTATAGCAATCAAGCATTAAAGCCGCCATTATGAGTGTTTTACCGCTACCTGTTGCCATATTAAACATTAAATGCCTTTTTTGAAATTTCTCGTCCGTGTTGTTTAAAAAATAATACTTCAAAGCTTTCTTTTGATAGTCTCTAAATTCCCTATTTATATTGCTTTCTATGTGTTCGCGCTCCATTTTAGACTCTTTATTATCAAGTTCTTTTTCAAAAGTGCGGCTTCCATATACTTCTTTAATCTCTTTTTGTAAGGTTAAAATTTCGCTTAGTTTTTTTTCATTTTTACTCATCATTTTCTCCATAAAATATTTTATTTAATTCCTGAGTTTTTTCATCGATTTTATACGCACTGTCGCTCATATTTTCATACAAAATATAATCCATATTTTTATCCAGACACGCCTTTAAAATCAGCTTTTGCTCCTCTAAACTCGCATTTTGATAAGACGGGTCTTTTAAATCCTCTTTAAGCTTAACTCTATAGTCTAAAAATGCTTCTTTTTTGATTTTATCAAGCAAAAGTTCTAGCTCTTTTTGACTTTCTGCCTTGGTGATTTGCTCTTTTATTTTTGCATTCAATGGTGCAAGCTCGAGGTAAATAAAGCTTCCTCCTCCTTGATAGCCCACCGCCTTTGAGATTCCGCCTTGCTCGCCTGCTAAGACCTTTTTAAGCCGCTCTTTTGTGATGCTTTCTATATAGTGCATTTGCTCTATCCCTACATAGCGCCGATTCATCTTGTGTGCTACGGCTAGGGTCGTCCCACTTCCAGCAAAAAAGTCCATAACCAAATCGCCCTCTTGCGTGGTATAATTTAAAATTTCCATAACCAATCCCTCGGGTTTAGAATAGGTAAATCCAACATCTAGTAACTTCATATGTCTATTTGATTGCGTGTTTGAATGTTTTTCTATTAGTGCTGAGGGCTTTAAAATTCTAGGGGTAATGTTTCCCTCATTATCGCAGTTTAAATATTGTTTTGTATAAATATTCCATTCTCCTTTGTTGTTTTGCTTTATTTCTATAAAATCATTTTTTAAGCCCCATTCTAGTTTTTCTTTGCTCCATCTCCATCCCCAATCCTTAATACTTGCACCGCCGTTTTGTCTATAAAGCCATTTTTCATAACTCCCACCAGCATAAAAAATTTTGCCCTCTAACTCAATAGGATAATCCAAAGATTTAACCCAACCTAAACTTCCAGAGTCTAGCTTAATGAGTTGATACTTTCCACGAGTAGCTTCGTGCTTATCACTTAAAGTATATCTTTGTATATCCTCAACAGATTGTCCATAAACTTCTAAATTATCTTTCTTTTTTGCATAACACAAAATATATTCGTGCTTTTGCCTAAAATGCTTACTATCACTCTTTCCGCCTCCTTCTTTGTTAGCCCACACTACACACGCGACAAAATTCTCTCGCCCAAAAATCTCATCACACAACACTTTCAAATAAGCTTGTTCGTTATCATCGCATTGAATGAATATCACACCATCATCACGCAGAAACTCTCTAGCTATCTCAAGGCGATTTTTCATAAACACTAGCCAGGTGCTGTGCTTGAAATTATCGTTATAATTAAAGCTATCATTGCCTGTATTATAAGGCGGGTCGATATAGATAAGCTTGACTTTACCGAAAATATCTTTGCGTTTTCTAAGGCTGTGTAGGGCTATGAGATTGTTACCTTTGATTAGAAAATTGCTTTCTTTTAAAAGGGCGTCTTTTAAGGCCTTGTGCTGTGACTGTGCTTTTTTAGCTTTGCTAGAATCTGCGTTGAGGTTCCCCCCCCCCCCCGTTGTTAAGAGCTCAAAATGACTTAAAGCCTTAGGAGAAAAAAGCACATCAATTTCGCTTCTTGCTAGAATTTCATTAAAGAAAAGCTCTTTTGTCTTTTTTTTGTCATTGCTTTGAGTCGCCTTTAAAACGCAATCCTTAAAAGGAAAATTCAAAACAACATTTTCGGAATTTTTTAGAAATTTTTTGTCCAGTCCTAAGCCTATTTTGTTTGAAAATTTCGTAAAACTTTCGCTAACATTTCTTAAATTCAAGAAATCCATAAATCTTTCTTTTTCAAAAATCAAATTCCCATCAATATCGCTAAAAAACAATTCTTTATAGCTTTGCTTCAATGAAGAATGCTTTAGCAAAAATTCTAAAACCTCTCTAAGCTCGAAATCTTTGCCTAAAATCTTAGCACTCAGTGCAAATAGCGATTCAAACCTGCTCTCTAGGTCTTTTTGTAATGCTTTGTTATTGGGATTTTTCAATGTTTTTTCTCCAGTTTAAAGGTAGTTATAAAGTTTTTGATTTTGTAATTATAGCAAAATAGGATTAAAATATAAAATTGATTTTAAGCTTATTTTATCCTTTCAAGTGTATTTTTAATAAATTTCATTTGTGAATTTTGTTTTTTTTTTTTTTGATATAATGACACATTTTAAAAAATTTAGAAATTTTAAAAAAGGCTTAAAATGCAAAAAAATTTTCTCACGCGTATAAAAATTGCCCTTGTGAGATTTAGAGATACTTATTTTACAGGCGTTCAAAGGATTTTTCGCTATTTACAAAGGCTTGAGGCGAGGTTTGATTTAGCTCAAAAGGAATTTGAAGCAAGGTTTGGGGCTATGCAAAACGAGCTAAAAGCCCTACTCAACGAGGCAAAGCTCAATCAAAGCCTTGAAAATCTATCCAAAGTCCTAACGCCTA
>CAZWYE010000076.1:5826-7363 GCA_964637895.1 uncultured Campylobacter sp.
AACGAGGCAAAGCTCAATCAAAGCCTTGAAAATCTATCCAAAGTCCTAACGCCTACAAAAGAAAGGAAGTGGGATACTTTTATACTTTTTGATTATTCTTATCATATACACAGGAATTATCATAATTTAGGCGATTTTATCCAAACCTTAGCCACAAAAGAAGCCTTACAAAAATGCCTTAAAACAGAGCTTAGCAACATAGAATTTTTCGATAGAGACAGCCTTAGCTTTTATTCTCACGGGGGGGGGGGTTTGCATTATGCAGGGCTGGTTTGCCCTAAGTTATGATTTTATCCCGCCTGCTAGTGTTTTGCCCGTTTTTGTGGGGACTCATTTCATACAAAGAACTCAAAATTTTTTAAAATGCTTTGTGGCGCGTTTTCCTCAGTATTTTCAAGATAAAGAAATAGGGTGCAGGGACGAATTCACCTTAAAATTTTGTCAAAAAATGGGATTTAAAGCCTATTTTTCAAGGTGTTTAACGCTTACCTTAGAAAAAAGAAGCCCCGTACCCACTCAGGATAAAATTTTTCTAGTCAATCTTAATGATGAAATCAAAAATCTTCTTCCTCAAAAATTTAGAGAAAACGGCGTAGATATCAATCAAAAATGCGTATGGCTCAATGAATTTGAAACCTTTTCTCAAGATTTTTTCCTAAAGTGCACGCAAGAGCTTTTTTTGCACTATAAAAACGAGGCTAAACTTATCATCACAACAGCCCTGCACTGCGCGGCACCTTGCGTGGCTATGGGAATTCCTGTGATTTTAATCTGCGATAATTATAAAGAGCAAATCACGCGTTTTACGGCTTTAAAAGGCATTTTGCCCCTTTGGACCTTAGAGGATTTAAAGCAAAATAGAGTTGATTTTTCGCCAAAAGCACTTGATATTGAGGAGCTTAAAAAACATATGCTTTTAAATTTAAAGCTAAGCATAGCAAGGGCTAAGGGCGAGGCTGTCGATGAAAACTTGCTTTTTAGCACGAGAGAAAAGATTGCCAATTTTGACATTTTAAAAGGAGATGAAAATGAAATGGCTTAAGAAAAAGCTTATAAATTCTACAACCCCCCCCCCGTAAGCAAGGCTCAAAACACTTGGCTTGAAAATTTTACCTACGATTTTGAGTTTTTACTAAGATACAAAAGGCTTTTAAATTTACTTCCTACAAATACGAGCAAATTTCCGCCCGTAAGCTCCATACTCGATTTAGGTTGTGGAATGCAGTATTTAAAAGAGGTGATGAAACACGATTTTAGGTTTAAAAATGCTAAATATTTAGGCGTTGATTTACACGCTCATAAAAGCGACACTATGCTTTGTGATTTCAATCAAAAAGAATTCCCAAAACTTAAAGAAACTTACAATCTCATAGTCTGCGCCGGGCTTTTTGAATACCTTATCGATTTAGAATTTTTCATCGACAAGCTTTGTGCTTTAAAGCCTGATTATATCTTGTGCTCTTATAATTTTTTAGAATTTAGCCGCTCTCACAATCCCATTTGGGTGAAAAAACTCTACACTCAAACCGAGCTTTTC
>CAZWYE010000077.1:0-7316 GCA_964637895.1 uncultured Campylobacter sp.
CAAAATACTTGCGGTATTCTTTCAAAGTAGTAGCACCTATGGTGTGAAGCTCACCTCTTGCAAGGGCTGGTTTTAGGATATTTGCAGCGTCCATACTGCCCTCGCTAGCTCCAGCTCCTACTATGGTGTGAATTTCATCGATAAACAAAATCACATTCTCGCTTTTTACAACCTCATTCACCACAGCTTTAAGCCTGTCTTCGAATTCGCCTCTGTATTTTGCTCCGGCAATTAAAGCACTCATATCAAGGCTTATAAGCTTTTTATTTTGTAAAGAACTTGGCACATCTTTTTTAACTATCCTCCACGCCAAAGCCTCGACAATAGCGGTTTTTCCAACGCCTGGTTCGCCTAGTAAGATGGGATTGTTTTTAGTTTTTCTTATAAGAATTTGCATAACTCTTTGAATTTCTTCTTCTCTACCTATGATGGGATCTAATTTTCCTTCTCTTGCTTTTTGGGTAAGATCTATACCGAATTTATTTAAAGAATCAAAGTTTTCATCGCTTGTTTTATTTTCTATCTTGCGTCCTGCCCTAAGGCTTAAAAGCTCTTTTTTAAACTCTACTAAGTCTATAAATTTAGCCAGAATTTCTTTTGCCACGCCGCTTTCACTCTCGCTTAAAAGCCAAGTATCCACAGCTAAGTAAGTATCGCCGTTTGCACTCATTAAGCCCTTAGCTTTTTGAAGCGAATTTAGCATTTGATTTGAAATTTTTATGTTTTCTTTGCTAACATTCGAGCTTGTAGCTAGTTTTGCGATTTGACTTTTTATTTCAAGTTCTAAAGCCTCTTTTGAGACATTATGTTTGTTAAAGACTTGATTTAAAATGCTAGAACTATCGACATTTAAAGCCCAAAGCAAGTGCAGAGGAAGAACCTCGTTATTTTTAGAATGTATAGCCAAAGATACGGCACTTTCTAAACTCGAAAGCATAGAATCGGTTAAAAAATCTTGTAAATTTGCCATAATTTATCCTTTATGTTTTATACGAATTTTATACGAAGCGTATTATATAACTTTAGTCAAATAATGTAAAGTTTATTTATAAAATTTATTTAATTTATTTTACAAACATATCTATAGCTTTCTTTAAATACTCTATACTTTGGGAATCCTCTTCTAAAACAGCGTGTATAATACAATGTGTCAAATGCTCTTTTAAAATCGCTTTGGCGGTGTTATTAACCTCTGCTTTAATCGCGGCAAGTTGTATGAGAATTTCACTACAATCTTTATCCGCTTCAACCATTCTCTTAACCGCTTGCAAATGCCCTATGGTGCGGCTTATGCGGTTAGATATGGCTTTGAGGTGCTTACTTGAGTGGTGATGGATATGAATATTTTGTGCGTTTTTTGAATTTTTCATTAAATTTTCCTTAAAAATGATTTTATAATTTTAACATAAAAAATTTCATAAATTTTAATATTAATTTACATTTTTTTAAACAAATTTCACTAGAATTTTGAGACTAAAAACACAAAAATGGAGTTGATTTTGAAAAATAAAAAATTTTTTGCTATCCTTGCAGGTTTTTTTGGTATCTTTGTTTTAGGTATTTTTTTATCTAGTTCCTTACAAGCTAAAACTGATAATAATAAAATCACTCAACGGCTTGAAGCATTGGACAAACTTACTAAAACTATTGCCATTGTTGAGCAACATTATGTCGATGATCAAAACATTAGCGATCTAGTCGATAAAGCTCTTTCGGGACTTTTAAGTAATCTTGATGCACATTCTTCTTTCTTAAGCGAAAAAGATTTTAATAATATGAAGATTCAAACCGATGGAGAATTTGGAGGACTTGGAATCACAGTTGGGATTAAAGATGGTGCTTTGACCGTTATTTCACCTATTGAGGGCACTCCTGCTGATAAAGCTGGTATAAAAACGGGTGATATTATTCTTAAAATCAACGATGAGGCGACTTTAGGAATTTCGCTTAACGATGCTGTGGATAAAATGCGAGGCAAACCTAAATCTCAAGTTACTTTAACTATATTTAGACAAGGCGTTTCAAAGCCTTTTGATCTTACTTTGACAAGGGATATTATCAAGGTTGATAGCGTTTATGCCAAGCTCATAGAAGATGAAAATATGCTTTATTTAAGGGTTACGAATTTTGATAAAAATGTCGTAAGCGAGGCAAGTAAGGAGCTTAAAAACTATCCGAAAGTTAAAGGCGTGATACTTGATCTTAGAAACAATCCGGGCGGACTTTTAAACCAAGCTACCGGACTTACGAATCTTTTTGTTAGCGAGGGCGTTATCGTTTCTCAAAAAGGTCGTATTCAAAGCGAAAATCAAGAATACAAAGCAGAGCCTAAAAATAAAATAAGCGATAGTTCTTTAGTGGTGCTGGTAAATGGCGGAAGTGCGAGTGCGAGTGAGATTGTAAGCGGGGCTTTGCAGGATTTAAAAAGGGCTGTGATTGTCGGTGAAAAGACCTTTGGAAAGGGTAGTGTTCAACAAATCATTCCTATTAACAAAACAGAAGCCTTAAAGCTTACTATAGCAAGATACTACCTCCCAAGTGGCAGGACTATACAGGCCGTAGGAGTTAAACCTGATATTGAAGTGTTTCCGGGCAAAGTAAATACCGCAGAAGAGGGCTTTAACATAAAAGAAAGCGACCTTAAACAACACCTTGAAAACGAGCTTGAAAAACTCGATAAAAAGAACGAGAAAGAAGAGCAAAAAGACGACAAAAAATTTATCACCAAAAAACAAATCAATGAGGATATACAACTAAAATACGCCATAGATACCATAAAAACCTTAAATATAAACAAGGAGCTTAAATGACGAAAAAAGAGCCACTTTACGAGGGCAAGGGCAAGAAATTATTTAAAACAGATGATGAAAATGTTTTAATCACGGAATTTAAAGACGATTTAACTGCTTTTAACGCCGAAAAAAAAGGAAACGAAAAGGGCAAAGGAGCGTTAAATTGCAAGATTAGCACTGCTTTATTTCATCTTTTAGAAAAGCAAGGAATTCCTACGCATTTGCTTGATACTATAAGCGAAAACGAACAAGCGGTTAAAAAATGCAAAATCATTCCTATCGAGGTCATAGTGCGCAATGTCGCCACAGGTTCGCTTAGCAAAAGGCTTGGTATAAAAGATGGGCAAGTTTTGCCTTTTGCTTTGGTGGAATTTTGTTTAAAAGACGATGCTTTGGGCGATCCTTTCATAAACGATGAGCATTGTTTGCTTTTAAATTTAGTAGAAAACAAAGAGCAAATTGAGGAGCTTAAAAGCCTTGCAAGAAAGATAAATTCTATCTTGCTTGATTTTTTTGACTCTAAAAATTTAAGGCTTATAGACTTTAAAATAGAATTTGGCAAGGATAAAGAAGGAAAAATCATTTTAGCCGATGAAATAAGTCCGGATAGTTGCAGATTTTGGGATAAAAATACCAACGAAAAGCTCGATAAAGACAGGTTTAGACAAGATTTAGGCAGTGTTAAAATGGCTTACGAAGAAGTGCTTAAAAGAATTTTAAACTGAAAGCGGATTTATGGAAATAATTGTTAATGTTTTTTTAAAAGAAGGCGTTTTAGATCCTCAAGGAAAGGCTGTTGAAAAGGCTTTGCATTCTTTAAATTTCCACAAGGTAAGCGATCTTAAAATCGCTAAGCAAATCAAATTTAAGCTTAATGAAAGCGATAAAGAAAAAGCTAGAAAAGAAGTGGTGAAGATGTGCGAGGAATTGCTTGTAAATAGCGTGATTGAAGATTACGAGCTTGTTTTATGAAAGTTGCGGTTATAAGATTTCCGGGCACGAACTGTGAATTCGACACAGCTTATGCTTTTGAAAAAATCGGGGCAAAAATTGAGCTTGTTTGGCACGAGCAAAGGGACTTTAAAGCCGATTTGGTAGTGTTACCGGGCGGATTTTCTTATGGGGATTATTTAAGATCAGGTGCAATTGCAAAATTCGCTCCGGCTATGCAAGGCGTTTTAGAACACGCAAAAAAAGGCGGTTTTATCTTAGGAATTTGCAACGGCTTTCAAATGCTTTTAGAGCTTAAACTCTTAAAAGGAGCGATGAGACACAATGAAAATTTAAATTTCATTTCCAAAAATCAAGCCTTAAAAATAATTTCAAACGACAATGCTTTTTTAAGAAAGTTCAAAAAAAACGAGCAAATCATCTTGCCCATAGCACACGGCGAGGGGAATTATTTTGCTTCAAAAGAAGTTTTAAAAGAGCTTGAAGATAAAGACCTTATACTTTTAAAATACCTTGACAACCCAAACGGCTCCGTACGTGATATAGCAGGAATTTGCGATGAAAATAAAAAAATTTTCGCCCTTATGCCTCACCCTGAAAGGGCGTGCGAAGAGCTTTTAGGCTCAAGCGTGGGCTTAAAAATGCTTGAGGGTTTTATGCTTTGAGAGCTTTATTTGTTTTATTTTTTTTGACTTTAAATCTTTTTTCACAAAGTGAGATCAGCGTTTTTGAAGAGCCAAGTAAGAGAGGAAATTTCAGCCAAGAGGCACAAAAAATTTATCAAAATATCGCTCCGAGCGATGAAGAAGAGGACTTTGAAAGCACTATTGAGGATCCTTTTATCCCGCAAGGTTCTTTGGTTTTAGACATTGAAAATTATCCAAACAAGGTTTATGTGGGCGAGGTTTTTTGCATAGATATTTACGCTACAACCACCGAAACTACAAATTTCGACCTTGAACTAAACTTTGATAAAAACGAATATTTAGAATTTCTAAATCCTAATCCTAAATGGATTAAGCAAGAAAACGCGTATAAAACCCAGCTTTTCTTTGAAGCAAAAAACGCTAATGCGAATTTGGAGCAGATTTTTGTAAAACTTGTAAGAAACAAAGAAGTATTTCAAGAAGCAAGCCTTAAGCTAAGCCCTATTAAATTCGAGCCGACACCTACGAATAAGAATTTCTCCCACCTCGTTGCAAGCTCTTTGGAGGTAAAAAAAATCAAAACAAGCGTATTTGATGATAAAAATCTCATTATGATGCTAGAACTAGCCGCAACAAACGCTAATCTTAAAAGCTTTCATCTTAATGAAATTTCCAAGCAAGGCATAGAGAATTTCAAAGGCAATTTTAACGCTTCGAATGCGTTTTATTACGCTATTTTTCCGGACTCTAAAAAGAATTTCGAGTTTTCTTATTTTAACAAAGACACTAAAAAACTTGAAAACTTAAATTTCGAGCTTAAAATTAGCGATGAGGAGCTTAGCACGCAAGTTGATTTAAATCCGGTAAATAAAGACTTTAATATCTACAAACAATACGCGCTTTGGTTTTTAGCCTTTATTTTTGCTGTGCTTTTTGTTTTCACGCGAAACTTTATCGTTTTGTTTTTAGCACTTCTAAGCTTTGCTTTAAGTTTTTTAGTCGATACAAGCACACACAGCGGAGTTTTAAAAGCAGGTTCTAAGGTGAAAATTCTACCCACTACGCCATCGACTTATTTTTACACCGCAAATTCAAACGAGGAAGTAGAAATTTTAAATCAAAGAGAAAATTACATTAAAATTTTGCTAAAAAACGGACAAATAGGCTGGGTGAATCGTGAAAATTTGCAAAAGAATTAGGGCTTTGATTTTTTGGATTTTTTTCGTTTTTAGCGTCGCTTTTGTGCTACTTGCTTTTTGTTTTACGAATAATCAAAACACGCTTTGGAAAATTCGCAAAACTTGGGCGAGGACTCAAAAATACATTCTAAGCTATAAAATAAAGCTTGAAGGTGCTTTTAACGAACAAGCCTCTATGCTTCTTATCAACCATCAAAGTACACTTGATATTATCGCTTTAGAGGAGCTTTTTCCTAAAAATTTAGCGTGGATTGCTAAAAAAGAATTAGCCCAAATTCCCGTGTTTAAACTTGCTATGAAAAAGCCAAAATTCCTTTGCATAGATAGGAAAAATCCAAGAGATTTAGTCCGCATTTTAAAAGAAGCAAAAGAAAGGCTTAGCGAGGGCAGAGTTTTAGCGATTTTCCCGGAAGGAACGCGCTCAAAAACGCAAAAACTACTGAAATTTCAAAGCGGGGCAAAAATTTTAAGCAATAAGCTTGATTTAAAGATTCAGCCTATTTTAATCGTTGATTCTGCTGAAATTTTAGACACTAAAACATTTAGTGCAAGTGCTGGTGAGCTTAAAATTATTTGTATGGATTTAATCGACACAAAAGACGAAAAATGGCTTGAAAACACACGAAAAAATATGCAAGAACTTTTGGATAAAGAAAGAAAAATAAGAAGCGAGAAACAATGCTAAATTTGCTTTTAATCTCACTAGGTGGGGCTTTAGGAGCGGTTTTAAGAATGCTAAGTTTTGAGTTTATCCATAAAATTCTGCCTCATTATACTTTTTTTTAGCAATGCTTTTTGTGAATGTTTTGGGCTCTTTTTTAATGGGAGTTTTATTTTTTATCTGCAAAATAAAGCCGATTTTGCCTTGCTTAAAAATTTCATAGGCATTGGATTTTTAGCCTCTTTTACAACTTTTTCGACTTTTTCTTATGAAAAATTACTTTTCTTGCAAAATCAATCTTTTTTTATTTGTTTTTAAATATTTTCCTAAATGTAGGACTTTGCTTACTTGCCGTGATGCTTGGTTTTTTGATTTTTAAATAAATTTGGCTTTGTTTTCATAAATTTTAATTTTTTTGATAAAATACGCAAATCAATTTAAAAGGATAAAAAATGCAGTTTCAAACCGAAGTAAATCAGCTTTTACAGCTTATGATACATTCTTTGTATTCAAATAAAGAAATTTTTTTAAGAGAACTCATTTCAAACGCAAGCGATGCCT
This sequence comes from uncultured Campylobacter sp., assembly GCA_964637895.1. Taxonomy (GTDB): domain Bacteria; phylum Campylobacterota; class Campylobacteria; order Campylobacterales; family Campylobacteraceae; genus Campylobacter_D. Next base: position 6,812 of record CAZWYE010000077.1, read on the forward strand.
TAGATAAGCTAAATTTTCTAAGCGTTAGCGACGATGCTTTTAAAAACCTTAAATTTGAACCAATAATAGAAATAAAACTCGACAAAGACGCAAAAACTCTAAGCATAAGCGATAACGGCATAGGAATGAACGAAGCAGATTTAATCGAAAATTTAGGCACCATCGCAAAAAGCGGCACGAAAAGCTTTTTAGAGAATTTAAGCGGAGACATAAAAAAAGACTCACAGCTCATAGGGCAGTTTGGCGTGGGCTTTTATTCTGCCTTTATGGTTGCTGATAAAATCGAAGTTTTAAGCAAAAAAGCCTTAGAGGATAAGGCTTATCTTTGGAGTTCTGATGCAAAGGGCTATGAGATAAAAGAGGCTACAAAAGAAACGCAAGGAGTGCTTGTTACCTTGCATTTAAAGGACGAGGAATTTTTAAATGCTTACCGGATCGAGGGCATAGTTGAGAAATATTCAAATCATATTCAGTTTCCTATTTTTATGGAAAAAGAGGAGTATAT
>CAZWYE010000078.1:0-2219 GCA_964637895.1 uncultured Campylobacter sp.
TTTTGGGATTAAAAAGGGACTAATGACTACCATTCACGCCTACACAAACGGACAAAGCATCATCGATTCAAAAGCAAGAGATAAAAGACGAAGCAGGGCCGCCGCACAAAATATTATCCCGACCTCAACCGGTGCGGCAAAGGCTATGCGGCTTGTTATGCCAGAGCTTAGCGGCAAACTGCACGGCCAGAGTATGAGGGTGCCTGTGATTGATGTCTCAAGCGTGGATTTAACCGCAGAGCTTGAAAAAAAGACTAGTAAAGAAGAGCTTAACGAGGCTTTTAGGAGGGCAGCTCAAGGTAATTTGAAGGGCATTTTGCTTGTGGATGATGAAGAGAGGGTTTCAAGCGATTTTATCACTTGTGCTTACGGTGCCATTGTGGCAAGTGATTTAACTCAGGTGATTTGTGATGATTTTGTTAAGATTATTGCTTGGTATGATAATGAATGGGGCTACTCCTCGCGTTTAGTCGATATGGCAGCTTTTGTGATGAGGGCTTAAAATGAGTAGCGATATAATTTCCATTAAAGATATAGATTTAGCAAATAAAAAAGTTCTAATCCGCTGTGATTTCAATGTCCCTCAAGACGATTTTTTAAATATTACCGATGACAGACGCATTCGCTCGGTCATTCCTACCATAAGATATTGCTTAGATAACGGCTGCAACGTGATTTTAGCCTCTCATCTTGGACGCCCTAAGGGCATAAGTTCAAAATACTCCTTAGAACCTGCCGCAAAAAGGCTTGCAAGACTTATGAGCAAAGAGGTTTTAATGGCAAAAGATGTAGTTGGCGAGGACGCGAAAAAAAAGGTTGCGAATTTAAAGCCGGGCGAAATTTTAATGCTTGAAAATTTGCGTTTTGAAAAGGGTGAAATGAAAAACGATGAAAATCTTGCTAAAGAACTTGCCTCAATGGCTGAAATTTTCATAAATGACGCCTTTGGAGTGTGTCATAGGGCTCACGCAAGTGTGGAGGCTATAACGAGATTTTTTAAAATAAAATGTGCAGGATTCTTGCTTCAAAAAGAAATTTCATTTGCAAGCAATCTTATCAAGCGTCCTGCAAGACCTTTCGTAGCCGTTGTGGGCGGTTCTAAGGTCAGTGGAAAGCTTCAAGCCCTTACAAATTTGCTTCCAAAAGTCGATAAACTCATCATCGGCGGCGGTATGGCTTTTACTTTTCTTAAAGCCTTAGGATATGATATAGGAAATTCTCTTTTAGAAGAGGAACTTTTAGAAGATGCAAGTGAAATTCTTGCTAAAGGAAGAAAATTAGGCGTGAAAATTTATCTTCCTGTGGATTTTGTCGTTGCTGCATCTTGTTCAAGTGATGCTGTGGTAAAATTCGTTCCCTCTCAAGAAATTCCAAGTGGCTGGATGGGACTTGATATAGGTCCTGCAAGCGTTAGGCTATTTAGAGAAGCCATTGCGGACGCACAAACTATATGGTGGAATGGTCCTATGGGCGTTTTTGAGATCGATAAATTCAGCAAAGGAAGCATTAAGATGAGCCATTATATAGGCGAGAGTTACGCTACAACGGTCGTTGGAGGTGGAGATACGGCTGATGTGGTTGCAAGGGCAGGAGATACGGATGAGATTACCTTTATCTCCACAGGAGGCGGCGCTTCGCTTGAGCTTATCGAAGGCAAAGAACTTCCCGGCGTGAAGCCTTTGCGAGTTGAGGTTGATGAATGATTTTTGCAGCGAATCTAAAATGCAATCACACAAGAGCTAGCTTTAAAGCTTACGCAGCCACCCTAAACGAAGCTTTTAAGAACAAAACGGACGAGATTTTTATCTTTCCTCCTAGCACGGCTTTTTTAAAAGAGAGGCTGAGTTTCACTCAAGGAGCACAGAATTTTTACCCCTGCTTAAACGGGGCTTTCACGGGCGAGCTCGGGCTTGAGCACTTGAATGAATTTAATATAAATTGCGTTTTAATCGCTCATTCTGAAAGAAGGGCTTTAGAAAGCGAGGATTTGATTAGGGCTAAGTTTGATTTTGCAAAAGAGCGGGGTTTTGTTATATTTTTTTGCATAGGCGAGGATTTAAAGACCAAAAACTTAGGAGCTTCTAAGGAGTTTTTGAAAAATCAACTAAGAAGCGTGGATCTAAACTACGAAAAACTCATACTTGCTTACGAGCCCATTTACTCCATAGGAACGGGCGTAAGTGCCGATGAAAAAGACATTAGCGAGATTTTGGAGTTTT
>CAZWYE010000078.1:2319-7232 GCA_964637895.1 uncultured Campylobacter sp.
ATAGGAACGGGCGTAAGTGCCGATGAAAAAGACATTAGCGAGATTTTGGAGTTTTTAAGCACGTTCACAAAGGCAAGGCTTTTATACGGAGGAAGCGTAAATGAGAGTAATATTAAAAGAATTCTAAGTATCAAGCATTGTAGCGGCGTTTTGGTCGGTTCTTTTGCTTTAAAAGCACAAAATTTTATAAAACTCATCAAAGGATAAATTATGTTAATGAAAGGCAAAAAAGGTCTCATCGTAGGGGTAGCAAATAATAAATCCATAGCATACGGCATAGCTAAAGCCTGTGCGTCGCAGGGTGCGAAACTAGCTTTTACCTTTTTAAACGAGGCACTTAAAAAAAGGGTTGAGCCTATCGCGGCGGAGCTTGATTCTAGCTTTGTTTATGAGCTTGATGTCAATAACGACGCGCATTTAAGCGAAATTTCAACAAAAATTCAAAAAGACTTATGCGAACTTGATTTTGTAGTTCATGCCGTTGCTTACGCTCCTAAAGAGGCTTTGGAAAATTCTTTCTTGCAAACCTCCAAAGAAGCCTTTGATATAGCTATGCAAACTTCTGTTTATTCTTTACTTTCTCTTACGCGCTCACTCCTACCTGTGTTAAAGGACGGAGCTTCTATTTTAACGCTTAGTTATTTAGGCGGGGTGAAATATGTGCCTCATTATAATGTTATGGGCGTTGCAAAGGCAGCACTTGAAAGTTCTGTAAGGTATCTTGCAAGGGATTTAGGCTTAAGAGGAATTCGCGTAAATGCTATTTCTGCAGGTCCTATAAAAACCTTAGCTGCAAGTGGAATAGGTGATTTTAGAATGATTTTAAAATACAACGAAATAAACGCCCCGCTTAAGCGCAATGTAAGCATAGAAGATGTGGGAAATTCAGCAATGTATCTTTTAAGCGATTTAGCAAGAGGGGTAACGGGTGAGATTCACTATGTCGATGCAGGTTATAATATTATGGGTATGGGCGATGTGGAGCTTGACGATAAAGGAAATACCATACTTTGCTGGGATAATAAAAATAAATGACGACAAAAGATTACGAGGCTCTTCTTAATGCAAGACTTAAGGAAATTAAAAGCAATGCTTTTGAGTACAAAAGAAACATAAATGAAACTAGCCTTAAAAATCTTTTTAAGTATCTTTCTTTGCCGGCTGAGCTTTTAAGCTTAGCTAAAGAACTTTTAGAAAACACGCCAAAAACTAATATCATTTGGCTTCATCTTTGCGAATGCACGGGTTGTACTGAAAGTTTTTTAAGGAGCGAAGAGCCCGGTTTTGACGAGCTTATTTTTGATTTTTTTTCTTTGGAATATCACGAGGCTTTGATGGCTGCGGACGGATTTTATTCTGAGGAACTTCTTGATTTAGCATTAGAAAAGGAATTTATTTTAGTGGTTGAGGGTGCTGTTGGTGCGGAAAATACGCATTTTTTAACCTTAGGAGCAAAGGCACATAATGGCTTTGAAATTTTGCAAGAAATCGCCGCAAGAGCAGAGGCTATCTTTGCTGTGGGAACTTGCTCGAGTTTTGGAGGCATTCAAGCTGCAAACCCAAATCCTAGCCAGACCTTTGGAATTTCGGAATTTTTAACGCAAAATATTATTAATATCCCCGGCTGTCCGCCAAGCGATATAAATATCATAGGCACTTTGTTTTTTTACGCACTTTTTAAAACCACGCCGCCGCACGACGCGCAAAATCGCCCTTTGTGGGCTTATGGCAAATGCTTGCACGATATGTGCGAAAGAAAGGCGAAATTTGAAAGCGGAATTTTCGCCACTGAATTTGATGATGAGTTAGCTAAAAACGGCGCTTGTTTGTTTAAAATAGGCTGCAAGGGTCCTTATGTCTATAACAACTGCCCTAAGACGAAATTTAATTCTAAAACCTCGTGGTCAGTTGCCTCCGGACACGGCTGCATAGCTTGTAGTGAAAAGGACTTTTGGGACGATTTTGGTTGCTATGAAAAACCTATGAATAACGAATTTGCTTATAAGGATTTTTCTTTAAAAAAGCTTGCAAAAAGTGCTTTAAAAGATAATGAAAGCTCTAAAGCGGATATAATTTTAAAATTTAGCCCTTTGCAAATTCTTTATAAAAACGCACAGAATGAGTTTTGTAATTTTTTAACTTTCAGCTTTGAGAGCAATCTTAAGCTTGTATTAAAAAATATAGCTAAAAATAAATTGGGCTTAAATTTGGTGCAAAATTATCAAAAAGAAGTTCCTAAATTTTACGAATTTATCCAAGATTCTTTTGATGAAAATTCCCTGCCAAGTAGCGATATAAACGCACTTTTTAATGCTTTTTATATTTTATTTTGTGGCGAAAATTTAAAAGATATTAAAGATTTTTTAAGCTTAGCTAAGGCTTATAAATTTAGACACCCAAGTCCTATGGATATAAAGCTTTCTTTAAGCGAAAACGAAGCTAGGCTTGATTTTTCTAAAAGCTTTCGTATGCCTCTTATTTATCTTTGCGGAGGTTTGGACGCTAATGGCATAGCCTTTTCTTTTGCGGCGGATTTGAGTGCGAATTTAAGCAAGGCTTTAAAATTTTTAGCCTTAAATTTAAATCAAAACTACGCCTTTGAATTTGGAAATTTTAAAGACTTAAGCCTTTTTTTTAAACGCTTTAAATATTAAATTAAGCTTAAAACATTTAAATTTAAAAATTTAAGCCTTTTCTAACACTCAAAAAAAATTAAATTTTTTTAACATTCAAATTTTTAATACTCAAAATCCTTAAGCTCTTTATTCGTGCCGAGCAAAATCACACAATCTCCAGAATACACCATAGTAGTTTCTAAATCGGGCATAAGTTCCCAAATGTCGTTAGATTTTTTATAAGCGATGATGTGCATATTTTGAGCGATTTGTTTAAGGCTGTTTCCTGCAAGCTTGTCATTGATATTAAGTTTTATAGCGCGAACGGTATTTGCAGAAAGCTCAAAAACCTCAAAATTTACGGATTTTACCAAAAAGTCTTTTACTAGCCTTTTCGCACTTTCTTTTTCGGGGTAAATCACCTTCGTAGCTCCAAGTTTGGAAAGAATTTGCCCGTGAATGTTTGAAGTTGCTTTTGCTATGATATTTTTAACGCCTATGTCTTTAAGTGCCATTAAGGTAAGTATACTTTTTTCGACATTTTGTCCTATGCTAATAATCACAACGCCTATGTCGTGAAAACCAGCTTCTTTTAGTGCTGCAACATTAGTTGAATCTAAAATATAAGCATAGCTTGGAGAGTGTTGAGTGTTTTTCAAAGCCTCTTCATCTTTATCTGCAACGATAACAGTATGTCCTGCTACAAGAAGCTCATCGGCTACAACAGAACCAAATTTTCCTAATCCTATGATTCCATAAGTTTCATTTTTCATAAATTCACGCATCCTTTTGGGTATCTAATGTGTATAGCTTTATCTTGATTGAAAATAGAAAGAAAAAACGCAAAAACGCCTATTCTCCCGCTTAGCATCATTATAATGATAATAACCTTGCTCACAGGACTAAATTTCGCACACAAAGAAAGAGAACCTCCATCTCCTACCGAAAATCCAACCGTTGCAAAAGCCGATGAGGTTTCAAATAAAAGTGCCATAAATCTAAATTCGCTCTCAAGTAAAGAAAGAAGTATAGCACAAATGACTATATAAACGGCTGAACCAACACTTATAACAAAGGCTTTATTTATGGTTTCTTGAGGAATTTCATAACCAAAGATTCTCACTCTGCCGTTTCTAACCGACCAATACGCATAAAGCAAAAGCACGGCAATAGTTGTTACTTTCATTCCACCTGCTGTTCCTCCGGGTGCGCCGCCTATGACCATAAACAAAGAACCAAAAAACAAGCTCGCGTCTTTAAAATAATACACATCTAAGGTATTAAAACCAGAAGTTCTAAAATTTATCGCCGTAAAATAAGAAGCAAGTATCTTGTCAAAAAAAGAGAAAGTTCCTATGCTATTTGGATTGGAGTATTCTAAAATAAGCATCATTAAAGTAGAAAAAACTATGAAAAAAAGTGTTGAGAAAATAACAATTTTAGTATGAAGACTTAAGGTTCTTAGCCTTTTTCTTTGAAAAAAATAAAGTTCAACTATGACAAAATACCCAAGTCCGCCTATGATTACTAAGCTTGTAAAGATAAGATTTATCACTATATCGTGCTTATAAGGCAAAAGCCCTTCTTCGAGTATGTAAAAACCTGAATTATTAAAAGCACTTATAGAATGAAAAAAAGCAAACCAAAGTGCTTTTTTAAATTCCATTTCCAAAATAAAACGCAAAAAAAGCAAAACCGCACCGATAAATTCTATAATCACAATAAAAAGCAAAAGTTTTTTAAAAAAGCCAAACAAGCCGTCCATAGAGGAGTAAAGCAAGGATTCTTTAAGTAAATTCTTACCGCTAAAGCCTACTTTTTTGCGAATGAGTATGTAAATGAAAAGCCCTATGCCCATATAGCCAAGTCCGCCAATTTGCACTAAGGCTAGGATAATAATTTGCCCATAAATGCTAAAATCACCCGCCGTATTTTTAACTATAAGTCCTGTCATACTCACCGCCGAAGCACTCGTAAAAAATGCGTCTAAAAAGCTAAGATCTTTAGTATGAGCAAAGTCTAAAGATAATAGCAAAGCCCCAAGCAAGGCTATAATGATATAACCGCTTAGCAAAATCTTAAAAGTACGCCTGTCAAATCCAAATTGTTTCAAAATGCCTCGATGTCTTTTGTTTAGCGGATAATTATAATCATTAAAACTTTAATAAAAATAAATTTTTTGCTAAATTTAAACTTATATTAAAGTTAAATAATATAAAATCACAATTTACATTCAAAATTCTGGTTGGATAGCTCAGTCGGTAGAGCAGCAGACTGAAAATCTGCGTGTCGGCAGTT
>CAZWYE010000079.1:0-7176 GCA_964637895.1 uncultured Campylobacter sp.
GAATACTTAAGCGTGAATTTAAAGAGCTCTGATTCTTTACCCACAAGCCCTACCGCCGCGCAAGCTATGGCTATACTTTGTGGGCTTATCATCTTTCCAACAACCCCGCCTACTGAATTGGCAGCTAAAAATAAGACCTCACTAAGTCCTAAATCCCTAGCACTTACTTGCTGCAAGGTTCCAAAAAGTAGATTGGAGCTTGTATCTGAGCCTGTTAGAAAAACGCCTATCCAGCCTATGACAGGAGAGAAAAACGAGAAAGCCTCGCCCGTTTGTGCGAAAGAACGACCCAAGGTTTCACTCATACCGCTATTTCTAGAGATAAAGGCAAAAGCTACGACAAGTCCTATGGTAATGCAAGGAATAGCCATTTCTTTTAGAGTATCCCAAAAGCACTCCGCAGCGTCATTTGCTTTAATCTTTAAAAACAAAATGCTTAAAAACGCTGCTAAAAGTATGGCGGTTCCGGCTTGATTGGCTATGAAATTTATCGGCAGATTAAGACTTACGCCCTTTCCTAGACTATCTACTATGCTATCTTGTAGATTTGTAGCGGCTATTGTAATTTGCGTGTAGTCAAAAATCGCACCCTTTGCAAACAAGGCTTTAAACCAAGGCTGAGTCCAAATGATGATACAAACGATAAGCAAGATAAAAGGCAACCAAGCCTTAAAAATTTGACCCGTCTCAAGCTTGTTTTCTTGAGTGAAATTTGTTTCCTTATCAAACCTAAAAATATTACTCGGCTTCCAAAATTTCAAAAAAATTGTAGTACAAAGCAAAGAAACTATAGCAGAAACAATATCCGGAAGCTCTGCACCTAAGAAATTCGAACTTAAAAACTGAGTTCCTGTGAAGCTAAGTGCCGCTACAAAAATAGCCGGAAAAGTCTCTTTAACACCTTTTAAGCCGTCCATCAAAAACACTATGAAAAAAGGAACAGTCAAGGACAAAGGCACAAGCATACGACCAACCATTGCAGAAACATCATCCGGTTCTATACCAACACTTTTACACATAGCGATAATGGGAATCCCCACCGCACCAAATGCGACAGGGGCGGTATTTGCAATCAAGCAAAGTCCCGCAGCCTGCAAAGGACGCAGACCCAAACCCACGAGCAAAGCCGCTGTAATGGCAACAGGACCACCAAAACCAATCGCACCTTCTAAAAAAGAACCAAAGCAAAAGCCTATTAAAATCACTTGTATTCTATGATCAGGCGTGATGCTTACCACGCTTTGCTTGATGATTTCAAAGGCACCGGATTTCACAGAAAGCTTGTAAAGAAAAATCGCCGCGATGATGATCCACGCGATGGGCCACATTCCTTGAGCGAAACCATAAACAAAACTCGCACCGATTAAAGAAAAAGGCATATCGTAAGTAAATAGAGCAATCACACTTGCCACAACAACAGTCAAAAAACCAGCTTGATAGCCTTTGAGTTTAAAAAAGACCAAACAAGCCAAAAAACAAATAATAGGCAAAAATGCAAAAATAGCACTCACCCAAATACTTCCTAGTGGGTCAAAATTCTGCTGCCACATTAGGGCTCCTTTAGTTTCAAAATTTTTTTCTAACTCATTTTAAAATATTCTTGCTTAGAAATCAAAAATTCTAAAAAGCTTTTAAAATATTTTAAGTAATTTAGTAACATTTTATTCGCTTAATTTTTCCTTTTGAAGTCAAAAATTTTTAAAAATTTGACTTTGGTAGTAAATACTTAAAAAAAATAAACAATTTCACTATAGTTTTTGAGTAATTTTTTTTAAAAAAATTTAATTTTAATATGAAAAATTTTAAAAGTTTAAAAAATACTTAAAAATTATCAAAGATCTTGATTCTGAATTTTTTTGAAAAAAAGTTTTAGAGCTTTGCACTCTTTGCGTCCTATTTTATAATAAATCACCCCAAGATAAGCTTTTATGTCTTTGGGCAAAATTTTTCTTGTTTTTGCATATTTTTCGAGTATATAGCGGGGAATTTTCACCTTTGTGCGTGTGAAATTGCGTAAAATTTTCGCATAAAATTTCTTATTTTTCACACAAGAAAATCTTGCAAAAACAAAAGGAAGTCCAGTTTTTTCATACCACAAAGTGCAAAGGTCGCTAAATTTCGAGCTATCTTGCAGATAAAGTCTTAAAGCCTCATCGCCTATAATCACTCTGCCTTTTTGCTTAAGCACACGCACTAAAACATTCGAAGTTGCAGAGCTTAAATCTTTTTCGTTTGGGGAATTTTTCTCTACTATCACACTTAAAACTTGCTTGTTTGCACAAATTCCAATATCCAAATTCTTATACTTCGTCCTTTTGCTCTCCACGCTTGAAATAATCGCCGCATCGACTCTTCTATAAAATAAATCCCTATTTAACTTGCTTGGAACGCCTTTTTTATGCTCCATAGTCTTTTTTATGCCGCTTGGCAAAGGGTATTTTTTCAAATAAATATGCAAAGGCAATAAATTGATATAATCAATCTTTCCAAAAATCATCGCAAAGACCTAAATTTAATCTTTATTGTAAGCTTTGAAAATACGCTTTTTCATCGAAATTTTCAAGCTTTGCTACCCCATCTTTTACCGCTGCAGTAGCCACAGCAGTGCTTAAAGCTGCTTTTACTCTTTTATCGAAAGGCTTTGGTATGACATAATCTTTACCAAAACTTAACTCCTTAATATTATAAGCCTTTTTAACCTCTTCGCTAACAGGCTCTTTTGCTAAATTTGCTAAAGCCTTTGCGGCGGCGATTTTCATATTTTCGGTGATTTTAGACGCTCTTACATCTAAGGCTCCTCGAAACATAAAAGGAAAAACCAAAACATTGTTGATTTGATTAGGATAATCACTACGACCGGTTGCAATAATAGCGTCTTTTCTAAGGCTTTCAACAAATTCAGGCATAACTTCAGGCACAGGGTTTGCAAGGGCAAAAATCACGGGATTTTGTGCCATAGAAAGGACCATTTCTTCATCAAGCAAATTCGGTCTTGAAAGCCCTAAAAAGACATCAGCACCTTTTAAAGCATCTTTAAGCGTTTTTTCCTTGCAAGTAAGTGCAAATTCAAGCTTTTCCTTGCTTAAATCGCTTCTATCTTTATGCACAACTCCTTTGCTATCGGTTAAGATGATATTTTGAATGCCTAAATTCCTATACATTCTCGCACTTGCTATACCAGCAGCTCCGGAGCCACTGATTACTACTTTGATATTTTTGAAATTTTTCCCGTTAAGTTCTAAAGCATTCATAAGCCCAGCACTTGAAATAATCGCTGTTCCGTGCTGGTCATCGTGCATTACCGGTATGCCTAAATCCTGCAAAGCCGCTTCTATCTCAAAGCATTTTGGAGCGGCAATGTCTTCAAGATTTATCCCTCCAAAAGTAGGTGCTAAAGCCTTGCAAAACGCTATAATTTCTTGCGCACTATGTGCGTTAATTTCTATATCGTAAGCATTGACATTTGCAAATTTTTTAAACAAGCAAGCCTTGCCCTCCATTACAGGCTTACTCGCCGCAGCACCTATATTTCCAAGTCCTAAAACCGCACTTCCGTCGCTAATGACGGCTACTAAATTCGCTTTATTCGTATAAACATAGCTAAGCTCCTCATCTTTTGCAATCTCAAGGCAAGGCTCAGCCACGCCCGGACTATAAGCTAAGGACAAATCATAACTTGAATTCATAGCCTTGCTTGGTTTTATGTCGATTTTTCCTCCTAAGTGGTATTTTAAAGCTTCTTCTTTTAATTTTATTGAACTCATTGTTTTCCTTTAAATTCTAAAAATTTTTGTATTCTTTCTTTACAAACTTTCACACCTAAAAACTCAAGCACTTCAAAGATACTAGGACTTACAGAAGTTCCTGTTAAGCTTATGCGTAAGGCTTGAGCGAGGTCTTTGAGTTTGATTTGATTTTTTTCTAAAAATTCATTAGTAAAATCCTCAAATTCCTTAGCACTGCTTTGCGTCTCAAGCTCGTTTGCGTATGCTTTAAGAAAACTAAGATTTTCATCGTTAATGAATTTTTCAATTGCTTTTTGTTCATAAATTTTAGGAAATTCTGAAATGCTTTTTGCACCCGAAATCACCTCAAGCAAGGTTTTCGCCCTTTGCCTTAAAAGATCGAGCAAAAATCCAGCCTTAGGCACAGCACTTAAATCAAAGCCCAAATCTTTTAAATGATGATTTATCCTTTCAAAAGGCAAGGTTTTAATATAGTGCGCGTTAAGCCATTCAAGCTTTTTAAAGTTATAAGAGGATGCACTTTTGCTTATGTGATGCGGGTCAAAAATGCGTTCTAGTTCGCTTAGAGAAAAAATTTCATCATCTTTATGACTCCAACCCAAACGAACTAAGAAATTTAGCAAAGCCTCAGGCAAAATTCCCATAGCCTTATACTCCATAACATCAGTAGCTCCGTGTCTTTTAGAAAGCTTTTTCCCATCTTCTGCGTGTATCATAGCAAGGTGGAAAAATTTAGGAAGTTCAAAGCCCAAAGCCTCATAAAGCACGATTTGCTTAGGCGTGTTAGAAAGATGGTCATCGCCTCTTATCACATCACTTACTCCCATTAAAGCATCATCAACAACCACAGTAAAATTATAAGTTGGAGTGCCATCGCTTCTTGCTATGATAAAATCATCCAAAATATCCTCTACCTTAAATTTAACCTCGCCTTTAATGCCATCGTTAAACGAAATTTCGCCACTAAGCGGGGCTTTTATACGCACCACAGGCTTAATTCCACTTGGTGGTGTGCCTTTAAAATCCCTATATCTGCCATCATATTTAGGTCGTTCTTTTTTAGCTTCTTGGGCGCGTCTTAACTCATCAAGCTCCTCCTTGCTCGTGTAGCAATAATACGCCTTGTCCTCATCTAAGAGCTTTTGAATGAACTTTTTATAAAGTTCTAAGCGTTTTGATTGATACACCACTTCGCCATCGTAAGTAAGATTACACCATTTAAATGCTTTAATAATCGCTTCTGTAGCTTCCTTAGAATTGCGTTTTAAGTCAGTATCCTCGATACGAAGCAAGAATTTCCCACCCTTACTTCTTGCATAAAGATAATTATAAAGCGCGGTTCTTAGACCTCCTATGTGAAGGTAACCTGTGGGCGATGGTGCGAAACGAGTGATTAAATTTTTTTGCATTTTATTGTCTTTTCTTAAATTTTAATTCGCTATAATGCGATATTTATACTTAAATAAAGGTTTAATTATGAAAAAAACTTGGATATTTTTGATTTTTTATGCAAATTTCGCAAACGCCGTGCTTTCAAATTCCATAGCTCTTGTAGTCGATAAAGAGCCCATAACTAGCTATGATATAGAACAAACTATGAAAATTTTAAATACTTCAAGGGAACAAGCCTTAAATGTGCTTATCGATGAAAAAATAGAACTTTCACAAATAAAACAACTAGGAATTGCTGTCAATGAGCTTGAAATTGATGAGGGTATTAGAAAAATAATGGCACAAAGTGGAATGAATTTAGAGCAGTTTCGTGCGAATTTAAAACAAAGAGGGCAAAGCTACGAGGGCTTTAGAGCCGAATTAAAAAGGGATTTAGAAAAAAGAAAGCTTTATGAAAAGATTGCAAGTTTTAATAAAGCGGACTTTAGCGATGAGGGAGCGAGGAAGTTTTTCGAGCAAAATAAAAATAGATTTGCACTTTACACAAATATAAATGTTAATATTTATAATTCGCAAGATCCTAGTGTTTTAGAAAACTTAAGAAATAATAAATTTACAATGCTTAGTCCAAATGATGCAATTTTAAATACAAACAACTCAGACCCAAGACTTTTAGGACTTTTATCTCAAATTCAAGTGGGTGACTTTTCTCCTGTTTTAAACTCTAAACAAGGTTATGAAGTCTATGAGATAAAGAGTAAAAATAATCCGGAATATCCTCTTTATGAGCAAATCAAAAACGAGGTTTTAAACACTTATGTGAGCGAACAAAGGCAAAATTACATAAAAGATTATTTTGAAAAACTACGCTCAAAGCTTAGCATAGAGTATTTAAACAACTAAAATTTGCTAAATTCTCTAAAAACGCAAATTTTAAGGCTTTGAATTTAAAAGCCTCTTAAAGCTTAAATTTAAAAATTTTTAAATCTCAATTCTAAGTAAATTCACCTTAAAAGGCGGTTTTACCTTGAAATTAAGCCTTTTTAAACTCAAAAAAACCAAAGCAAGGGAAGTTTAAAAAAATAAATTTAAGAAAAACTGGACTTAAAAAACGAATTGTGTTTTATATGAAAAAATTTATTATAATCTTACCTCCAAATCTTTTTTAAAATCAACCTCAAGCCAATTTCCATAAATTTCAACCGCTTTTGCAGCTTTTTTATTGTCAATTAAGGCTTGTAAAAAGCTTGTCATATACATATTATCAAAATCCTTTCCGTCATAAAACGAGCTTTTATCCAAAGAATCATAAAAGCTTAAAACCTCAGGCAAAAATGAGGCAGAAAATTTAAAAAGTCCTGTGTATTGAGCCTGTATTTCACTGTAGTTTTGAGGCTTTTTACCAAGCTCTTTTATGAAAGAACCTTGAAATTTAAGCGTTTCAGCGTCCTCTAAGGGATTTTTAAATCTTTTCTCCCAAAGCTTACGCCAAGCCTTATCAACCACTATGGCAAAGTCATCTTTTTCTTCTTTTAGCTTTAAAATAGTATTTTTAAAATACACAATATCCGCATAAGAAATGATCAAATCTTCATTTTCTTCAATGCAAGTTTGCAAAAATTCCCTAGCACAAAAAAGCGTTGAGACCATATTTGTTTTATCAAAATTCTCATTCCTATAAATCTTTTCTATGCCGTGATTTTTCCTTAAAAAATCCTTTAAAACCTCGAACAAATACCCGCCCACAACGGCTATTTCTTTAATCCCTGCTTCTTTTAAAGCCTCTATTTCATAATCAATAAGCCTTTTTTCTTTGTATTTAACCATACATTTTGGCTCATTTTGCGTAAGAGGCATAAGCCTTGAACCAAAACCCGCTGCTAAAATCAAAGCTTTCATTTTATCTCCTTAAGCCAATTTTCAAGCAAAAAAGGCTCGTTAAGCCCATTTTCTCGCTCTATGTGCCACATAAGTGCGTAAATTTTAGCATTTTTGTGTTTAAAGGCTTCTATGGTTTTATCCTGTGCCCAAAAAAGCG